>NZ_JAVJSC010000002.1:0-300000 GCF_040219635.1 Pyruvatibacter sp. | reverse complement strand
GGTCTTTGCCAGCGCCTGATCGAGGTCCGCGATGATGTCGGCGGCGTCTTCGATGCCGACTGAAATGCGCACCGTGTCGTCACCTGCACCTGCGGCGCTGCGTTGCTCCGGCGTAAGCTGGGCGTGTGTCGTGGAGGCGGGGTGGATAATCAGCGAGCGCGTGTCGCCGATATTGGCGAGATGCGACAGCAGTTTCACCGAATTGCATACGGTCTTGCCGGCATCGTAGCCACCCTTGAGGCCGAAGGTGAACACGGCCCCTGCGCCTTTGGGGCTGATCTTCTGCATCAGCGCGTGGCCGGGGTCTTCCTTGAGGCCTGCATATGACACCCACGACACTTTGGGGTGCGCCTTGAGGTGATGCGCAACCTCTACGGCGTTTGTGCAGTGGCGTTCCATACGCAGGGGCAGGGTTTCGCAGCCTGTCAGCAACAAAAATGCATTCTGCGGCGAGATGGCGGGGCCAAGGTCGCGCAGGCCCAGCACGCGGCAGGTGATGGCAAAGGCAATGTTACCAAACGTCTCGTGCATCTTGAGGCCATGATAGCTCTCGCACGGCTCCGACATGGTGGGGTAGTTGCCCGACGCCGACCAGTCAAACGTGCCAGCATCCACCAGAATGCCGCCCACCGAATTGCCGTGACCACCAATGAACTTGGTCAGCGAGTGCACAACAATGTCGGCACCGTGCTCAATGGGTCGGCAGAGATACGGCGTGGCCATGGTGTTATCGACAATCAGCGGAATGCCTGCATCCTTGGCGATGGCGGCAATCGCATCAATGTCCTGAATAACGCCGCCGGGGTTGGCGATGGACTCCATGAAGATGGCGCGCGTCTTTGGCCCGATGGCGGCCTTCACGGCGGCAGTGTCTGACATGTCGGCCCAGTCCACATGCCAGTCAAACTTTTTGAAGGCATGGCCGAACTGATTGATGGAGCCGCCATACAGCTGCCTGGCCGCCACAAAGTGGTCGCCGGGCTGCATGAGGGTGTGGAAAATCAGCAGCTGTGCGCCATGGCCTGATGCTGTTGCAAGCGCCGCCGTGCCGCCTTCAAGGGCTGCCACACGTTCCTCAAGCACCGCCTGCGTGGGGTTCATGATGCGCGAATAGATGTTGCCGAACTCCTGCAATCCGAACAGGCGGGCGGCATGGTCCACATCGTCAAACACATAGGATGTTGTCTGATAAATTGGTGTGGCCCGCGCGCCGGTTGTGGGGTCGGGGGCGGCACCTGCGTGCACGGCACGCGTTGAAAAACCCTGATCGCTCATTGTGTAATACTCCCTGTACGGATTGTTTTAAGTCAGGCGGCGCGCAGCCGCGGTATTTCCTGGGCCGGACACCGGTCCATGATGACGGTCAGGCCCGCAGCCTGTGCGCGGGCGGCAGCGGCCTCGTCAATGACGCCAAGCTGCATCCACACGGTCTTTGCGCCAACGGCAATAGCCTCGTCCACGGTTTCGCCGGCTACGTCGGAGTTGCGGAAAATATCCACCATGTCGATGGGCACCGGCACGTCGGCGAGGGACGCCAGCACCGTGCGACCGTGAATCTCAACGCCTGCCTTCACCGGGTTCACCGGATAAACGTCAAATCCCTCGCCCAGCAAAAACGCCATGACGGAGTTGCTGGCGCGGTTGGGCTTGTCGCTTGCACCAACAAGGGCAATGGTTTTTGTCGTGTCAAAGATGGTTCGCAGCGCATCGTCTGAATAGGTGGGCATTGGCGAGCGGGTCCGTAGCTGTTGCTTGGTGCACACTTAACACGAGCACGGCAGGCGCTGTCTAACGATCTTCCCAGCTTGGGTCTCGCTTCTCAATGAAGGCGTTGATGCCTTCTTCGGCGTCGCGGGCCAGCATGTTCTGCACCATCACGCGGCCGGCAAATGTGTAGGCGTCGGCGAGGCCCATTTCCAGTTGGTCATAGAACGCCCGTTTGCCTATGGCGACGGTGTGGGATGATTTGCCGGCGATGCGTTTGGCCCATGCATTCACTTCGTCGTCCAGAACGGCGAGGGAGGTGCACTGGTTGATGAGGCCGAACTCGACGGCGCGCTTGGCGTCAATCATTTCGCCCAGCAGCAACATTTCCATGGCCTGCTTGCGCGGCACGTTGCGGGACAGAGCCACCATGGGGGTGGAGCAGAACAGGCCGATATTGACGCCGGGCGTTGCAAAATGTGCATCGGTGCTGGCCAGCGCCAGATCGCAGCTTGCAACAAGCTGGCACCCGGCGGCGGTGGCTATACCGTGCACGCGGGCGATCACCGGCTTGGGGCACTGGACGATGGCCTGCATCATGGCTGAGCAGCGGGTGACCAAGTCCTCGAAATAGGCCTTGCCGCCGTCAGCATCGGCACGGTGGGCGGTCATTTCCTTGAGGTCATGTCCGGCGCAAAAGGCGGGGCCTGCACCATCCAGAATGATGACGCGGGCGGCCGGGTCATCCGCGAGGCGGGTGATGGCGGCGTGAAGCTCGGAAATCAGCGCATCAGAAAGGCTATTTCGGGCTTTGGGCCGGTTGAGGGTGAGGCGGGCGATGCCATTTGCCTGATGTTCAATCAGTACCGGCTCATTGGTGGCTGGACTGGCAACTGGCTGGGACATTGGGGGCTCTCGATTTTTGCCGCGGTGTTAGGCGGTAAGTGTAAGCAGGGCAGCGGGTCGCGTCAGCATATTTGCTGTGTCCTTGCAGAGGGGCCAAATGGGGTTTTATAATACCGCAATTACAAGCTGCTGGTTTTATTACCACTTTTCGCCGCTAGATGATTGACAACGCGCAGCGACGGCATCATAAACCGCCCCACATTGAGGTTTCGCCGGGCAGCGCTGTCCGGCGCTTTGCATTTGGGGCCTGCGGTATGCGGGCTCTGTTTTACGGGACGACAAGAAGACCAATGAAAACCTTTACCGCCACCCCCTCGAATATCGAGAAAAAGTGGGTGCTTATTGACGCTGAAGGCCTGGTTGTGGGGCGCATGGCCGCTATCATCGCAACCCGCCTGCGCGGCAAGCACAAGCCCACGTTTACCCCGCACATGGATTGCGGCGACAACATTGTGGTCATCAACGCTGAAAAAGTGGCCCTGACCGGCAAAAAGATGACCGACAAGACCTATTACCGGCACACGGGCCATCCCGGCGGTATCAAGGAAACCAACCCGACGCGGGTTCTTGAGGGCAAAAACCCTGAAGACGTGGTCATCAAGGCGGTTCAGCGGATGCTGCCCGGCGGCCCGCTGTCGCGCCAGCAGATGTCCAACCTGAAGGTGTATGCGGGTGCCGAGCATCCCCATGAGGCACAAAAGCCCGAAGCACTGGATATTGCAGCGCTCAACTCCAAGAACACGCCGAGGGATTAATCAGCATGTCAGAATCAGAAACCCATTCCCTGGAAGACCTCGGCAACGCCATGAGCGAAGCTGTGACCGGCACGCCTGCGGCAGAGCCTGAAGCGCTTCCCGATCCCAAGATCGACGAGCTTGGCCGCTCTTATGCCACCGGCAAGCGCAAGGATGCGGTGGCCCGTGTCTGGATCAAGCGCGGCACCGGCGTCATCACCGTCAACGGCAAGGATCAGGAGCAGTATTTTGCCCGTCCCGTGCTGCGGATGCTGGTGAACCAGCCGCTGGCGGTCGCTGAGCGTGCGACCGAGTTTGACGTTTTTTGCACCGTCACCGGCGGTGGGCTGTCAGGCCAGGCGGGTGCTGTGCGTCACGGCATCTCCAAGGCGCTTATTCTCTATGAACCTGCACTGCGCAGTGTGCTCAAGGGCGGCGGCTTCCTGACCCGCGACAGCCGCGTGGTGGAACGCAAGAAGTATGGCCGCGCGAAAGCCCGCCGCAGCTTCCAGTTCTCCAAGCGCTAAGTCACCGATACGCGATTACGAAAAAGGGCGGTTCCTCGGAGCCGCCCTTTTTTGTTCTTGAAGCCTGCCTGGGCCATACACTCCATGCCTGTCCGTGACTTGATCGCGGAACCTGGGGACGATCTGGTTTCGCCGTGCTGTTTAGCACTGGGCCCCGCGGTCAAGCCGCGGGGAGGCAGTAGATTGAGCGGACGGCGCATGAGGCTGCGTCGGTTCCACCTCCGTTGCCTTTCCGCGACTTGATCGCGGAATCTAGGGGTAACTTGGTCGGGCCGTGCTTTTTCGCTCTGGGGGCCGCGGGGAGGCAAGAGGTGGCACGGGCGGGTGTTGGGGGCGCTCGCCGGTGATCCACAAGTCCGTAGTAGCCGTATGGCTATTGACTGTGCGGTAAAAAAGCGGCGTCGTGCAGGCCGGACACAAGATGTTGTGGTCACGACGGTCTCATCCGATTGCCGCACATACGCGCAACACCCCCGACACATGTCTTTGCGACAGGATGGACATCTCATGCCCCGGGTCTCAGCTGACACCGATGCCACACCGCACCGGTATCGCCCCATAGCGCCGCCGCGCGCCTCGCTTCTGCCGCTTGAGCTTCGGGTGATGGGCGAGGGTGCTGCTTTGGCCGCTGCGTGGCCATTGCTGGACCGCGCGCCCAACGGTGACGGGCATGGGGTGATTGTTGCCCCGGGTTTTTCTGCTGATGATGCGTCCACGCTGCCGCTGCGCCGTTTCCTCAAAAACCGGGGCTATCATACGCGCGGCTGGCGCAACGGGCGCAATGATGGCCCGACGCAGGCGAACCTTGATGCCATTGTGAACAACGCAAAGGATCTGGCAGGCCGCACCGGCGAGAAGGTGTCGCTCGTGGGGTGGAGCCTGGGCGGCTGCCTGGTGCGTGAAGCTGCCCGTGAAAACGCAGATCTTGTGCGCGGCGTCATCACCATGGGCAGTCCGTTTCAGGATGTACGGGCAAACTCCATAGGCGCGCTGTGGAATCTGTTGGCCTCGAAGGATCGTATCGAGGATAAAGAACGTACCGAAGCATTGGGCGCGCCCATTCCGGTGCCGGCGACAGCCATTTTTTCAAGCACCGACGCTATTGTGGCAGGCGATGCCTGTCGCGAGTTGCCCGGTGGGCAGCGGGAATCCATCGAGGTTTTTGCCAGCCATATGGGGCTGGGTGTCAATCCGCTGGTGTATTTCGCGGTTGCTGACCGCTTGGCGCAGAAAAGCGGCACCTGGCGGCATTTTGAGCCACCGCGTCTGATGCGTCGTCTGTATGAGGTGCATAGCTAGGCGAGTTGGTGTCGTTCCGACCTAACGTAGCAGCCCTACTGCCTGGCTGATTTCCTGGCCTGTATTTACCGCATGGTAGACGGGTACTGGTGCACGACGGAACAGGTCAATGTCCCGCTTGAGCCAATTTGTCTCTTCCAGAACAACCAGTGACCTGGACAGTGCCCGGTCGGTGATTGGCGTCAGTCCCGATTTGATGGCCGTGAAGCGTTTTGGCGTTGTGGTTAGCGCCAGAACAGGCACGGACCAGCTTCGACGAACCACGGCAAATGCGTTGTCATCGGGCACGGCCTTAACGATACGGCCTGCCATTGCAGCAGCTTTTTTGCCGGTGGCGGTCAAGCGGAATTCGGGTCTCAGCGGATGACCGTGGCCGGGATTTCGTTCAAGCATTCCAAGCTGCACGAGATGGTTTAGGCTCGATGTAAACGAGCTTCGGCTAGCACCGATGGCGGCGACCAATAAGGCTTGGCGCCCCGGCACACCTGCGTCCAGACAGGCCAGAATCTTTAACGACCAAGCCTTTGAGGTGATGTTGACAAGTAGTGGAATGTCCATGAATTATAGTTACTATATTTTCACTACATAGGTAAACGTCATGGCAACTGTTGAGTTGGATAACACGATTACGCTAGCCCTTTCGGTTCGCGACAGGGTTGCGAGTGTTGCCTGGTATCAAAAGCACCTTGGCTTCAAGTTGCTCTATCACGCGGATGATGCCGGTTGGAGCGAGATGAAGACACATACGCAGGGCGTCACGGTAGGCCTCGGCGAACAGTTGGAACCAACACCGGGAAACTGCGTGCCTGTATTTGGTGTGCCGGATATCTCGGTTGCACGCGCGGCCCTGGAGAACTCCGATGTGCGTTTCGACGGCGAAACCGAGACAATTGAGGGAATGGTCAGCACGGCCACCTTCTACGATCCCGATGGCAATGCACTGATGCTGGCGCAGGATCTGTCGAAGTAGTACCGCCAGGCTCCCAAGGGCCCCGCTAACCATTAGATGCGTGGAATGGCGGGTTCAACGGTCAGCCATGAAGTTCGGCCCTAGGCCAATGCGGGGAGGCGTGATAGACCGCGCTTCCCCGTTTTTGTTGGTGGTTTGAAGGGCCTCACACGGTATGGCACATACGGTTTTCATTGATGGCGAGGCTGGTACTACGGGCCTGCAGATCCGTGATCGGCTTGAGGCACGGCCCGATATTGAGGTCGTGTCGATTGACCCGGCACGGCGTAAGGATGCTGCGGCCCGCGCCGAGTTGCTGAACGGCTGTGACGCCTCCATTTTGTGCCTGCCTGATGATGCCGCGCGGGAAGCTGTGGCGCTGGTCACCAACCCTGACGTTCGCATTCTTGATGCGTCGTCTGCGCATCGGGTGGCCGACGGGTGGGTTTATGGCTTCCCCGAAATGGCACCCGGTCAGCGAGAGGCTATCCGCAAGGCCAAAAGGCTATCCGTTCCAGGGTGTTACCCGACCGGGTTCATAGCGCTGGTCAGGCCGCTGATTGATGCCGGTATTGTGCCGCCGTCATGGGCGGCAACCGTGTTTGGCGTGTCGGGATATTCAGGCGGTGGCAACGCGCTGATCGACCGCTACGAGAACACGAAGAACGACGCCTATATATCTGAGGGACATAGACTTTATGGGCTTGGTCTTAACCATAAACACCTGCCTGAAATGACGCATTTCACAGGGCTGGAGCGGGCGCCGTTGTTTGTGCCGGCAACCAGCCAGTTCAGGCAGGGAATGCTTGTTCAGGTGCCCCTGCATATGGCGCCCTCCAGTGAGACAATTTCATCGTTAATTCAGTGTCTTGAGCGGTTTTACTCAGGTGCACGGTTCGTCGATGTTGCGGCTTCCAGCGCTGCTCCGGCTGAGATGTTTGGTGAAGCGCTGGTGGGGACGAACATGCTGCGGATCAGCGTTTTTGGGCATGATGCCGCCGGTGGCCAGCCCGGACAGGCGCTGCTGGTGGCCGAGCTTGATAATCTGGGTAAGGGGGCTTCCGGTGCGGCAGTTCAGTGCCTCAACCTGATGCTGGGGCTTGATGAAACGGCTGGGCTGGCGGCGCTGTAAGGCCGGTCGCCAAAGCCTCACTGCAACACTTCGTTAAGCATTTGAGGGCAAGCCTTTTTGGCGTTGCTGTGGCTCGCCGGCCCGGCACGCAAAAAGATTGTTGTTTTTGCCAAGGTGTTGCTGCGCTTGAGCCATAATTTTGGTATCAAGGAGTTTGCGGGGGCTGACAGGCTGTATGGCTGGCAGCACAAGAGGAAAGAGATCCTCCTACATTGCGGGCGGATCGTGGGACATAAAGAGAGCTTCATGACCAAAACATCTGCCACGTTGGCACGTCCTATCTCATCAGGCCGGTCATCACGCCGTGCTGCGCCGATTGTGGCGGCGGCAGCTGCCATGATGCTGGCGGCCTGTTCGACGCTGCCTGACTGGACCAAGCCCTCTACGGTGTCGGATGCGATAACCGGGCAGTCGCCGGGTACGCCTACCAACCAGACAGTGGCTGCACAGCAGCAGGCGGCAGAAAACGCATCATCTGATGCGAGCTTTCCCTCCGCAGGGACCGTGCCGCAGGTTCCCGCCACCGGCGACGCAACTGACAAGCGTGATCTTGCAAACAGCCTGATGGCTGACCGTCAGCACGCGCGTTATTCCGGCGAAGCGCTGCGCGGCGGTACCGAGCCGCCGGCGTCTCCGCTCCCGTCGCGCCGTGCCGCTCCGCTGCCTGACCTGCCGCCCGTGGCCGCCGAAGCAACACCAGCGTCGCCTGTTGCGCAGGCCGGGGTCATTCCGGCTCCTGAAATCCCTGCCTATCGCGCGCCGACCCGTCGCATGGGCGACACTGACAGGACAACCCGTGAGGCTGTTGCTGAAGCAGCGCCCGCGGCGACACCCGCAGAAACTCAGGACGTGGAAGTTTCGACGCTTCCCGCACCTGCGCCGGTTGTTGCGCCTGCTCAAGCACCTGAAACAACCGCTGTTGTTGCCCCGGCCGTCGTCGCTGCGCCCGTGGCCGTTCAAACCCCGGCTGCAGCACCGCAGGCCACGGCCGCAGCGCGCCGTCCGGCCGTCCCGTCGCGGGCGGTTCCGACCTTCGTTGCAGAAGCTGATGCAGCGCGCGAGATCTCGTCCAATGCGCCTGCTGCTGTCGCGGCCCGCGTGCCGGTTACGCCGCCGCAGACAACTGACGCGCTTGGTTTTGCAACCTCCACCGCGCCACCGTTGCCTGCTGAAGTGCGGGCGCAGGTTCCTGCTGTCGTGTCAGCACGGTTTGAGGAAACCAGCGGTGTGGCAGCGCCGGTTTCTACCGTTTCTGCTCCAGCACCTTCGAGTGGTGACGGCGTGGTGATTGACTATGGTGCTATCGGCGCGGGTTCGCCGGTCCCGGACCCTTCAACCTATGAGCAGGGCTCAGCGCTTACATTGCCGGTTGGTCAGTTTGAAGCGCTTGAGTTTTCGGGCGCTGAGGGCGGTCCGTTTACGCCCGTTGCCGTCTATTTTGCTCACGGCTCTGCTGCGTTGACCGCAGAGGACCGGGAGCAGATCAGCGAAGTGGCGGCGCTTCACAAGAAGCGTGGCACCGGCACGGTGCGGGTTGTGGGCCATGCTTCCAGCCGTACGTCCAACCTGCCGGTCGATTCACATCTGCTGGTCAATTTCGATATGTCGATGGATCGGGCCAATGTCGTGGCCTCGGAATTGATGCGGCGTGGTGTCGATGCCTCTGATCTGGTGATCGAAGCCGTCGGCGACCGCACGCCGGTCTATTATGAGTCGATGCCAGCGGGCGAAGCCGGTAACCGGCGCACGGAAATATTTCTTGAGTAACGTGTAGCCGGTCCGACATCTTCCAGACTTTTCTCAAGGTTCACCGGCTTGCCGGGCCGCGTGTTTTTGCGCGAGGCCGGCAAGCTGTTGCCGTCGGCGCGCCGTGACCTCCCGTTGTCAGATGCGTCATATATCTGCTAATGCCGCTGGGCCTGCCGCGCGGGGTTTTAAGCCGCTGCTGCACCGGCCTGTGCACGAACCGGAACTTTCACAATGAGCCAAGATTTTCGCCAGGAATTTCACCGTATCCGACGGTTACCGCCGTATGTCTTTGAGGTCGTCAACAAGCTGAAAGCCGAAGCGCGGGCGCGGGGTGAGGACATCATCGACCTGGGCATGGGCAACCCCGATCTTCCAACGCCGCAGCACATCGTCGACAAGCTGGTTGAGACGGTTTCAAAGCCGCGTACCAACCGCTATTCGGCTTCAAAGGGCATTCCCGGTCTTCGCCGTGCGCAGGCGGCCTATTATGAGCGCCGGTTTGGTGTGACGCTTAATCCAAACACCGAGATTGTCGCGACGATCGGGTCAAAAGAGGGGTTTGCCAACCTCGCGCAGGCCATCACCGCGCCGGGCGATACGGTGCTGGTGCCAAACCCGACCTATCCCATCCATGCGTTTGGTTTCATTATTTCAGGGGCTGTCATTCGCCATGTGCCGATGGGCACGGAGGCTGAGTTCATGGCCGGGCTTGAGCGTGCCATGCGTCATTCGGTGCCCAAGCCGTCTGCGGTGGTGCTCAACTTCCCGTCCAATCCTACAGCCCAGGTTGTGGATCTCGACTTCTACGCAGAGATGGTGAAGTTCGCCCACAAGCACGACGTTTACCTGCTTTCTGATCTTGCTTATTCGGAAGTCTATTTTGATGACTGTCTGCCGCCGCCGTCCATTCTGCAGGTGCCCGGTGCCAAGGACGTGGCCATAGAGTTCACGTCATTGTCCAAGACCTATTCCATGCCGGGCTGGCGCATGGGCTTCGCGGTCGGCAACGAGCGTCTTGTGGCGGCGCTCACGCGCATCAAGTCATACCTGGATTACGGCGCGTTCACGCCTATTCAGGTCGCTGCCGCAACCGCTCTCAATGGCCCGCAGGATTGTGTGGACGAAATGCGGGCGATCTATCAGGTGCGCCGGGATGCGCTTGTGCAGTCCATGGCCCATGCCGGGTGGGATATTCCATCGCCGCCCGCCACCATGTTTGCGTGGGCGCCGCTGCCTGAAAAGTTCCGCGAGGGCGGCTCGCTGGAGTTCTCCAAGCTGTTGCTTGAACACGCCAAGGTGGCCGTCTCGCCAGGCATCGGTTTTGGTGAATATGGCGACGGGCATGTGCGTGTGGCGCTGGTGGAGAACGAACAGCGCATTCGCCAGGCGGCACGCAATGTGCGGCGTTTCATGCTGAACGCCGACGCTATTCTGGCCGGCGAAAGCCCCGACCTTCGCCTTGGTGACGAGGTGAGCGCGTAATGGCTTCAGGTTCCAAGAGCGACCAACCGCTGCGTATCGGCATTGCAGGCCTTGGCACGGTTGGTGGCGGCGTCGTGAAGGTTTTTGCTGCCCATGCAGCCCTTCTTGAGGCGCGTGCGGGTCGCCCTGTGGTCATCGCAGGTGTATCCGCGCGCAACCGTGTGCAGGACCGCGGGATTGATCTTGCGCCGTTCACCTGGTTTGACGACTGCCGCGACATGGCAACGTCGCCTGACATTGATGTTGTCATCGAACTGATCGGCGGGTCAGACGGCATAGCAAGGGAACTTGTCGAACTGGCGCTGGCCAACGGCAAGCATGTTGTGACTGCCAACAAGGCACTGCTGGCACATCATGGGGTGGCGCTTGCCACTGTTGCTGAAGCGAAGAGTGTGACGCTTGCCTATGAGGCGGCGGTTGCCGGGGGCATTCCGGTTATCAAGGGACTGCGCGAGGGACTTGCGGCAAATCGGGTAACGCGCATTGTCGCCATCCTCAACGGAACCTGTAATTTTGTGCTTGGGCTGATGGAAGACCAGGGCATGAGCTTTGCCGATGCTGTGCGCAAGGCGCAGGACGTTGGCTTTGCGGAGGCTGATCCGACAACCGATATTGGCGGGTTTGACGCCGCTCACAAGCTTGCCATTCTGGCGAGCATTGCATTCAGCACGCAGGTGAATGTGAGCGCGGTGGACACCACCGGCATTGAGTCCATCGAGGCGCAGGACATCAAGGCTGCGGCTGAGCTTGGCTACCGCATCAAGCTGCTGGGCGTCGCCACGAATGATGGCGGTGGCTGCAGTCAGCGTGTGCAGCCTGCACTTGTGCCCCTCAGTCATCCGCTGGCGTTTGTGAGCGGACCGGGCAACGCGGTGCGTCTTGAGGCTGATTTTGTAGGGTCGGTCGAGTTTGTCGGCCCGGGTGCCGGCGAAGGCCCCACGGCCTCGGCGGTTGTTGCGGATATTTCCGATATTGCGCGCGGGCTGGATGTGCCGACGTTCGGAGTTCGGGTTGGCGAACTCAGCAAACCGGCAGTCTCTGCCATTGATGAAACCCCCGCAGCGTTTTATCTGCGGATGGAAATGGCCGACGAAAAAGGCACGGTCGCGGCTATGAGCCGTCTGCTGGCCGATAATGACATTTCCATTGAAACCATGATTCAACGCCCTGCGAAGGGTCATTCGCCCGGCGACATCATGCCGGTGATTGTTGTTACCTATCCGGCAAACCCCAAGGCGCTATTTGCGGCAGTTCGTGCTATTGAGGGGGCGAACATTCTTGCCCGCCTGCCGCACGTGATCCGCATCGAATCACTGTAATAACGTGGCGCAGCAGGGGGGCCGCGCCAATCCATTTCCCGTTCCGGTTGTTGCCGGATGATACGTAATTTGTACGAAAGATTGCATCGACCATGAGCAAGGCCACGCCGCAGGAAAAATCACTGGATTCGCTGCTTCACCGCGAACTGACCCTTGAACTGGTACGGGTGACAGAGAGGGCGGCTGTTGCAGCATCCCGGCTGCGCGGGCGCGGCGATGAAAAAGCCGCTGACCAGGCCGCCGTGGACGCCATGCGGCGCGAACTCAACGCGCTGGATATTGATGGCACCGTGGTGATTGGTGAAGGCGAACGCGACGAAGCACCGATGCTGTATATCGGTGAGGAAGTCGGCACCAAGAAGGGCCCGCGCGTGGACATTGCGCTGGACCCGCTTGAAGGCACAACACTATGCGCCAAGTGTATGCCCAATTCGCTGGCAACCATCGCCATGGCGGAAGGCGGCAGCCTGCTCAACGCGCCTGACGTTTATATGGAAAAAATCGCCATTGGCGGCGGCTATGCGGAGGGTCTGGTGGACCTTGACGCGGATCCCAAGGACAATGTGCTGAAGCTGGCGCAGGCAAAGGGTGTGGACCCGTCGCAGATCACCGTATGTATTCTTGATCGCCCGCGTCATGCGCATCTCATTAAGTCAGTACGCGATGCAGGTGCGAGTGTAACGCTGATCCCCGATGGAGACATTGCGGGCGTCATTCATACAGCAGAACCCAACACCGGCATTGATATGTATATCGGCACTGGTGGTGCTCCTGAGGGTGTGCTGGCGGCAGCCGCCCTGCGCTGCATTGGCGGGCAGATACAGGCGCGTTTGGTGTTCCGTGACGCCGAAGAACGCCGCCGCGCGGAACGCATCGGCTATTCAGATTTCGACCGCAAATACACCACCAACGAACTGGCATCGGGCGACGTATTGTTTGCCGCCACCGGCGTAACCGACGGCACCATGCTGGATGGCATCAAGTGGGACCGTGATAAAGTGACAACCCACACCGTTGTCATGCGTTCGTCCACCGGCACCGTTCGGTACATCAAGGCACAGCACAGCTATCTTGCAAAGTTCCGCTAGACCCGCAGATGAAAGCGACACCGCAGCACCGCTTTTGGGTGTTGCACAGTCCTTTGCGGGCCGAAGCTGGCACCTGCGGCACGCTGATGAGCGTATGGTGCAGGCCATTGTCCAGGCTCATGGGCTGGACCTGTTCCTGGCCCGGGTGCTGGCAGCACGCGGCGTAACCGAGCAAACAGTGCCGGTCTATTTGTCGCCCACATTGCGCGACCTGTTGCCGAACCCTTCCACCTTCACCGACATGGACAAGGCGGCTGAACGGCTGGCGGATGCAGTTATCGCTAACGAAGCTGTTGCTGTTTTTGGTGATTATGACGTGGACGGAGCAACCTCCAGTGCCCTGCTGGAGCGCTACTTGCGTGCGCTTGGCGCGATGCCACGTATCTATATTCCTGACCGGATCAAGGAAGGGTATGGGCCCAACGCCGTTGCCATGCGGTTGCTGGCTGAAGAAGGGGCACGCGTCGTCATCACCGTTGATTGCGGCACCATGGCGCATGAGGCGCTGGGTGTCGCCCGCGAGGCGGGGCTTGATGTGCTGGTGATTGACCACCACAAGGCCAGCCCGCAGCTTCCGCCTGCGTGGGCTGTGGTCAATCCCAACCGACTGGATTGTGTCTCCGGGCAGGGGCAGCTTGCTGCTGTGGGTGTTGCGTTCATGCTGGCGGTTGCCACCAATCGCGCGTTGCGGCAGCGCAGCTATTTTTCTGATCGGCGGCCTGAACCCAATCTCACGCAGTGGCTTGATCTTGTGGCCCTTGGCACGGTTTGCGATGTGGTGCCGCTCACGGGGGTCAATCGGGCCTTTGTCACGCAGGGGCTGAGGGTCATGCAGGCCCAGGGCAATGTCGGATTGCGGGCGCTTGGGGCGGTTGCCAGGATGGATGGCCATCCATCGCCGTATCACGCGGGGTTTTTGTTGGGACCGCGCGTGAATGCGGGCGGACGCATTGGGGCCTCCGGTCTTGGAGCCAAATTATTGGCAACCGATGACGCAGACGAAGCAACCCGCATTGCCGAGCGGCTGGATGTGCTGAACGCGGAACGTCGCGCCATTGAAGCTGATGTGCTGGACCATGCCCTGGGTATTGTCGAGCGCGACGGGCTGGCGGATCGCGCTGTGAGCGTTGTGGCAGGTGATGGATGGCACCCTGGTGTTATCGGCATTGTGGCAGCGCGCATAAAAGAGCGCACAAACAAGCCGGCGATTGTTATCGGGCTGGACGAAAAAGGCATGGGAAAAGGCTCCGGTCGCTCTGTCGCCGGTGTTGATCTGGGAGCGGGGGTTGTGCGCGCTCTTGAGGCCGGGCTGCTTGTGAATGGTGGCGGACACGCCATGGCGGCCGGGCTGACCATTGCAGCGGGCGCGCTTGACGCCTTCGCCGACTACATTGAGCGTGATCTGGCCGCTGAGGTTCAATCTGCGCTCACCCATTCAGGGCTGACGCTGGATGGTGCCGTATCGTGTGGCGGGGCCACCGCGCAGCTTGTGGACCTGATTGCGCAGGCAGGGCCCTATGGCTCCGGCAATCCCGAGCCACGAATCGCTGTTGCGGATGCCCGCGTGGCGTTTGCTGATGTGGTAGGCACGGGCCATGTGCGCGTTACCCTCAAGGGCGAGAGCGGCAAAAACCTTAAAGCCGTGGCCTTTCGCAGTGCGGACCGACCGCTGGGGCAGGCGCTTTTGAATGCACAGGACCAGCGTATTCATGTGGCGGGACGTCTCAAGCGTGATACCTGGCGTGGGGGAGAGGCCGTTGAGCTGCATATCGAGGATGCCGCACCGGCAGCATGAGAGTGATTGCAGTCACCGGCTGATAAACCGGCTGATAAAAAGTCGCACAAATTGCCTGATTTAGGGATGGATTAGGCTTGAACGTGACGGGGAGGCGGTGTACCACCTGCACCGCATCAGTTATGCGCACCGCGTTTGCAGGGGTTTGCCCAAAAGCGCACATTGTGCGCCCTTCGTCTATCGGTTAGGACGCCAGGTTTTCAACCTGGAAAGAGGGGTTCGACTCCCCTAGGGCGTACCATTTCTTCACACGTTTGCATGACACTGCCGGTTGACCTGAAACCGGCGAACAGCATGTGTGATGCAAAACCCTATACCCGATAGAAAAATCGACCTGTCAGCGTATGGCACGGCCATCGCCATGTCTGATGCGCCGGATCGGCTGATCGCGTTTTTGATGGCCTATGAAGCCGCGCGGGGAAACAAAACGGTACCGCGCCGCAGTGACCTCAATCTGCGCCAGATGGCCTCGCTGCTGCCTGACCTGACAATCATGGAGCGCATTGCGCCGGGCAACGTTGTTTATCGGCTGATGGGAACGTCTGTTGCGCATCGTCTTGGTACGGACCTGACCGGCCACAACTTCATTGAATATCTGGATGCTACAGAGCGGCTTCGGATCGACGAATGTATTGCGCTCGTGGCTGACAGGCCGTGCGGCACTTTTTCAGTATATGAGAATACATACGCTTCCGGTGCGCATGTGAGGGCGGAAACCATCACCCTGCCGCTGGACAGTGGTTCAGGGTGCGCCCCCTACCTGGTGTTGGGGCTGCACAGCGCACAGGCCATTATGAGCTATGACGTGGCACAGCAGGGGTCGGTCATTGGCACATGCTGGCGCGATGGTGTGGTACTTGATCTTGGCTTTGGCGTCCCTGAACAGTCGGTTTTGGACCGTTTGAAAACCACACCATGACTGCATTGCCTGTACACACTGCCTACTCGGCAGGGGATTGGTCCTGCGTCAGGCTTGCGACAATATCAATCGAGATGGTGACATCCAGCGACACCGTATTGCCGGTCAGAAAATCGCCCTGTCCGACGCCAAAATCGGTTCGCGTGATGGTTACAGCGCCTGTTGCCTTCGTGCCTTCGTCGGTTTGCGCAAGAGTGAACGGCAGGGTAATGGGGTTTGTCTGGTCGCGGATGGTGAGGTCTGCGTCCATCTCAAAAGTGTTGCCGCCTGTCTGGCGGAATGCAGTACTGACAAGTGTTGCCTGCGGATGGGCCTCAGTGGCAAACCAATCTGGTCCTGCGAGGGCGCTGTCGCGGCTGCTGTCGCCGGTATCGGCTGTCGCGGTTTGAATGGTGACGGACACAGTCGCGTTTTCAAGGTCGGTTTCGTCAAAGGTGATGTCGGCTGACCACTCACCAAATGTTCCGCTGACTGGGCTGCCCAGCACGGCCGTTTCAAAGCCCAGGGTGCTGGCGTCGTCATTGATGGTCCACTGAGCCGCCCCGGCTGGCAGAGCGAGCAACAATGCTCCGGCAAGTGTCACGGTTGCTGCAACTGATCGGATGACGGCGATGTTCATCTATGGGTCCTAACGTTGGGCTGACTGCTCATGGGCCTTGCGTTCCTGATAGGCACGTTGCGACACCGGCAGCATTTTGAGCAATACCGTGTCGTGCAACTTGATGTGATGATAGAGCGCGGCCCCCACATGGGCGAGGAACAGCAGCAACATTCCGTCTGCAAACAACGCGTGCAGATCCTCAAAGGTGCCTTCGAGCGCCTGTTTGTCCGGTGATGTGGCAATGAACTCCATATGGGGCACGGTAAACAGGCCGAATACGACCGTGGGCACATTGAAGCTGGAGGCTGAGACCATGGCCCACCCGGCAAGTGGCGCGGCCAGCAGCAGAGTGTAGAAACCCCAATGGGTGGCTTTGGCCGCCAGCACCTGCCAGCGCGGCATTCCCGGTGGCAGGGCGGGGCGCGGGTTTGCAATTCGCCAGATCAGCCGCAGCACTGTCAGGACAAGCACGGTGATACCAAACGACTTGTGCAGTTGATAAAGCTCGAACTGTTGCAGCGACGGTTTCATGTCCACCATGAAAGTGCCGACGCCATAGAGTCCGATCACGGCAAATGCAATGAGCCAATGCAGTGTGATGGCAACAACGCCGTAGCGCTCCTGTGAGTTGGTCAAGGGACGGACCATGGGCGTATCTCTCCTGCAGGGGCTAAGGTGCGTGCGCGCTGGTGTGCCAAAAAACCGGCGTCCAGTTGCGGGCACGGTCAATGCCGCTTAGGTAGTCGGCACGGGGCACGCGCGCGCGAATGGCGGATGCAAGGTCAGGGTCCAGTGCATGTCCGCTGCCAATGCGCAGGCGCAGGGCGTTGTTCTCATACAAATAGAGCCACATTGCGGCGTCGGCGTGAGGGAGGTAAGCCGTGCCTTCTTCCGCATAGAGCCGCAGGTGTGTTGCCTGCGCGTCAGCAAGCCCCGCATTGGCAGCGCGGTTGATCCAGTCAAGACCTGAAGTACGATCGCCGGTCTCAAGCAGGCACAAGCCCAGAATGTGCTGTGCCTTTTCGTAGCCGCGACCGCGATTTGCCATCCGCGTGAGATCGTCTATCGCCTCGGTGCACCGACCATCGCGGGCAAGCTCGAAGGGTGTCCAGTAGCGGCCGGTGCTGTCGGTCTCTTTCGCCACCTGTTCCACTTGTCGGCGTCGCACAACCTGAGCGCCGGATTCGCGCGGTTCGGGTGTTTGTGCGTGAGCGGGTGCCGCCCCTGAAAATGCTGTTCCGGTGGCACCGTTCAGCAAAGCTGCAAGCCCGATAACAACAATGATGGCGGTGGTAATGCGGATCACGCGATGGGTTTCCTACCAGTGGCCAATATTTTCCATTGATGCCCACGGCTCAAGCGGAGGTTTGGGCGGGCCTTTTTGCAGCAGTTCAACAGAGATATTGTCCGGCGAGCGCACAAACGCCATGCGGCCGTCGCGGGGTGGTCGGTTGATGGTTACGCCGGCGTTCTCCAGCTTCTGGCAGGCGGCGTAAATATCCTCCACCTCATAGGCAAGGTGGCCAAAGTTGCGGCCTTCGCCCATCTCTTCATCGTCCCAGTTATGGGTCAGTTCAATCTGCGCTGTGTGGTCGCCGGGGGCCGCCAGAAATACCAGTGTAAAACGGCCGTCTTCAACATCGAAGCGGCCAAGCTGTTCAAGGCCCAGATGATCGCAATAAAACGCCAGCGACGCATCCAGATTGCGGACGCGGACCATTGTGTGAAGATATTTCATGATTTGTTTTCCGGACCTGTGCGTGGCCAATGGGGTGGTATGTTTTGTAAGATGATCGCCTAACCGGTTCGCAGGGTCAAAGAGCACACCAGAGGGTACTACATGACGACGCCGCTCAAACAGCTTGTGGATGAGGCCCGTCAGGTAGTGGTGTTTACCGGCGCCGGTATTTCCACCGAATCCGGCATCCCCGATTTTCGCAGTCCCGGCGGTCTGTGGACACAAAACAAGCCCATTTACTTTCAGGACTTCATGGCGTCTGAAGAAACCCGCATCGAAGCATGGCGGCGCAAGTTCAATATGGACGATGCGTTTGCGAAAGCCCGGCCCAACGCTGGCCACATGGCGATTGCGCGGCTGGTTCAGCAGGGCAAGGTTTCTGCCGTGATTACCCAGAACATCGACAATCTGCATCAGGAGTCAGGCATTCCCGCTGACAAGGTCATTGAGCTGCACGGCAACACGACCTATGCCAAATGTCTGGACTGCGGCAGCCGTCACGAGCTTGAGTTTGTGCGCGCGGCGTTTGGTGAGGTGAATGCGCCACCGCCCTGTCGTGCGTGTGGGGGTATTCTGAAAACAGCCACCATCTCCTTTGGGCAGTCGATGCCGCAGGGTGAGATGATGCGGGCGGAAGCTGAAACGCTTGGCTGCGATCTGTTTATTGCGGTTGGGTCATCGCTCGTCGTGTATCCGGCAGCGGGGTTTCCCATCATTGCCAAGCAAAATGGCTCCGGGCTGGTCATCATCAACCGTGAACCGACCGAAATGGATGAGATAGCGGATCTTGTAGTGAACGATGAAGCCGGTGCCACGCTTGCCGCGCTCGTGCCGTAAAACCAGGCCCCGTTTGGCGTCAATTCTGCTGCAGAAACGACGTCAAAGGTATCTGCATTTCAGTGGCATCGCGGGGCGTGGTTGCAAAACAGGCTACGGGCAGAAAAGTTTTCGGGTCAAAGATGGTTCGCGCTTCAAGAACACCGAGTTTGAGTTTGCTCTCAACGTCCTTGCGCGGTCGCAGTGGAACATCGGTTCTGCGGGCCACCAGCACATAGCGGTCATGGATGCCCTCTTCGTTGCCCAGCGGCATGAGGATTTGTTCCAGAGTCATGTGGGCGCCGGTCTTGCGCTTGTAGGTGCGCAACGAGTGGCTGAGATAGTGATCTGGAAAAATCAGGTCGTAGAAGGGGTGAAGTTCAGCAAGTTCTTCAGGCGGGTAGATGTCCGCGACATCCATGCCGGTTGCGTCAAACCCATAGGCCTCAACCAGACCTGTGCCCAAGAGCGTTACCTTGTGGCCCCCCTCAGGGGTGCGCCTGAAAATGCTGACATGAGGCAGATAGGGTTTCATCTCGAATGGTCCGAACTCATGAACCGTTGGATAAAGCGCGTTCCCGCGTACCTTCATCCATGTTGTGAGGGCAAGTCGAATATCCGCGTGACGGATCAGCGGTTCGCTCATGCCCAGCCTCCCGATGCGGCGATCACCTGGCCGGTGAAAAACCCGCCGTCATCACTGGCCAGCTGCGCCACCATACCGGCCACTTCTTCCGGGCGGCCGAGGCGACCAAGCGGCACGTTTTTCAGAATCTTTGCAGCCCTGTCCGGATCAGCCATCAACTCCGGGGGAAAATAATCCGGGTTGGCCACAAAATTGGGGGCAATGGCGTTGACCTGAATGTTGAAGGCCGCAAGTTCTTTGGCCATGGCCTTGGTGGCGGCGTTCATGGCCCCGCGTGCAGCGCAATACATGGCGTAGTTCGGCAGGCCGTTGAGGGGGGCGGCGGAGGTAAGGAAAATGATTTTTCCCTCACCCCGCGGCTTCATACGTTTGGCGACGGCGCGGGCGAAGGCGAAGGGTTTGAACACCAGCGCCTCAAAGGTTTCGTGCAGCGCGACGCTCTCAATCTCGTCCACAGTGGCGCGAATGGCGGGCCAGGCATCGTTGCTGGCCAGCAGGTCGATCTTGCCATGCAGGCTTTCAACGTGCATGGCAACGTCTTCCGCGCCCTGGTGCTCAAGGGCTGTGATGCCGGGCGCCAGCGCTTCAAAGGCCACGCGCTTTTCGGCGTCATCAAAGGCCGGGTCAACGGCGTATACCGCATAGCCATCGGTTGCCAGCCGGGTAGCAATCGCATCGCCGACAAAATGCGTTGCATCGGTGAGGATGGCTGCTTTGGGGTTGGTCATGTTGAAAAGCCTTGGCGTTAAACAGGTTCTTGGGCAGGTTAGCGACAACACTATCGAAGACAAGTTAAAGACGCAGCAGGGAGCGACAGCATGGCGGCTTGGTGGCAGGGGGCAGTGGTCTATCAGATTTATCCACGCAGCTATCTGGATACGGATGGCGACGGGATTGGTGATCTGGAAGGTATCCGCCGCAAGCTGGATTATGTCGCGTCTCTGGGCGTTGACGCTGTGTGGCTGTCGCCGATCTATCCCTCGCCCAACGAAGACTATGGCTATGACGTGGCTGACTACATGGATGTGGATGCGGCCATGGGCGGCATGGCAGCATTTGACCGGCTATTGGAGGAAGCCCACGCGCGCGGCCTGAAAGTCATTCTGGATCAGGTGTTGAGCCATACCTCGGATCAGCATCCGTGGTTTGTCGAAAGTTTTGCGTCGAAGGACAGTGCTAAATCGGACTGGTATGTGTGGGCCAAAGCCAGGGCTGACGGGACGCCACCCAACAACTGGCTGGCAGCGTTTGGCGGTGCGTCCTGGTCGTGGAGCCCGTTACGCCAGCAGTACTATTTCCACCAGTTTTTGCGCACCCAGCCCAAGCTCAATTTCCATAACCCGGACGTGGTTGATGCGGTGCTTGATGTGCTGCGGTTCTGGCTCGACAAGGGGGTGGACGGGTTCAGGCTCGATGTCGCCAACTCGTTCGTGCATGACGCCACGCTTGCGGACAACACTGCGGTGCCGATGGAGGACCGGGGTTTTGGAACATGGGCCCACCCGCCACGCCATCAGCACCACGACAAGGACTGGAACCAGCCTGAGAACGTCAAAATCATGGAACGCATCCGCTCGCTGGTGGACAGCTACGAGGACCGGCTGGTGTTTGGCGAGTTCGCGGGCGACGACAAGATATTAGGTCAATATGCCGGTGGTGATGATCGTCTGCATACGGCCTATACATTTACCCTGCTTGAGGCCGGCTCGCTCGAACGTTCTGTGTTCGACACTTACTATTCCAAAATTGCCGGGCCGGTTGAGGATCTGTTTCCGTGTGTCACGTTCTCCAACCATGACGTGGCACGCCCGGTTACGCGATGGGCGAAGGGGCGCGACAAGGAACAGGTGGCAAAGCTGGGCATGGCGTTGCTCATGTGTCTGCGCGGCACGGCCTTGATGTATCAGGGTGAGGAACTTGGCCTTGATGATATCGAGACAACCCGTGAGCAGGTGCGTGACCCGTTCGGCAAACTTTATTTCCCCTATTTCAAGGGCCGGGACGGCTGTCGCTCGCCGATGCCGTGGCAACCGGACCAGCTGTTTGCCGGTTTTTCCGCAGTAGAACCCTGGCTGCCACTGGGACCAGACCATGCGGCGCGGTCAGTCGCGGCTCAGCAGGCGCGCACATCGTCAGTGCTGGCATTTTCAAAACAGGTGATCGGCCTGCGCAAGGAACGGGCTGCCTTGCGGCTTGGTGATATTACGCTGCTTGAAACAAATGATGACGTGCTGGCATTTACCCGCACGCTTGACGGGCAAAGCATTGTCTGTGTGTTCAATTTCTCCGATGAGCCTGCAAGCGTGGACACTAATCAGCAGGCGGCCCCACTTCTGACATTGGGTGATGCTGAGTATGACAGCGGTAAAATTACCGTCGGCCCGCTTGGTGTTTTTGTAGGTACCTGATCGGCTAGATGTAGCTGACCAGCAGCATCACCACCAACAGGATTGAGACCCACAATACGCCGATGCCGGTACCCCAGGTGCCTGCAATGTTGGTTTGCGGTCCGGCGGCCTTGAACATGTTGGTGAACAGGCCGGTAATGCGGGCATTGAGGAAGTTCTGCCAGCCGGTATAGGCCGCAGTGGTTACACCCATGACACCGCTTACAATGGCCGGGCCAACGCGGCGGTAGAGCCAGTCCACATCAATGAGGGCAGAGGCTTCGTCCTTTGGCAGCAGGCCCCATGCGCGGGCCGCGGCAAACACCAGAAGCGAGAAGGCCAGTCCCTGCATGTGCAGTACCAGCGCGCCTGCGTTGAAGGCCAGAGTGTCGAGGTAGGGCATGAAGCCGATCGTGAGGCAGCCGATGACGGCCAGCCCCATGGCAATGCGCATATGCAGGGGAGCTTCATCGGGTGCGTGGTCGGCGCGGGCTGTGCCGAAGAAAGCCGCGGCGGGGACGCGCAACCCTGCGTGTGCCCATACGCCTGCCACACCAAACAGCACAAGCGCTGCGATGAGCGGGCCGCTTTGTGCCCAGATGGAAAATACAAGACCCGGCACGGCACTTCCGCCCGCCAGAATGGGAAGACCAGCTATTGATAGACCGCCGATCACGGCGAAACCTGCGGTCCACGGCATGGTTGCGGCCAGCCCGCCAAGCGATGATGCTGCGGCAGTGCCGGTGCGAAACAGCACGGCTCCGGTTGCCATGAACATCAGCAGGAAGCCGAAGATATTTGCTACAGCAAGCGTGGTGGCGGCAGACAGCGCTGTGGGCGTGCCGATGCCGATGGCGGTTACTACCAGGCCGATCTGGCTGATGAGGCCGTAGCACAGGATGCGGCGCAGATCGTCGGCAAGCAGGGCCAGCATGATGGGGAACGCAATCATCACGGCGCCGATCACCGTCAGCGCATATTCGCCGGGCAGGAAGATCATTAGCGCATAGACGGCTGTGGTGATGGAAAAGACGCTGAGAATGACCGTGCCACCCGGCGTTGACTCCGGGTAGGCGTCGGTCAGCCACGCGTGCAGCACAGGGAAGGCGGCTTTGATGCCGAGCGCTGCAATAAGGTACAGGCCGGCGGTGGTGCCAAGGTCGCCGGTGAAGAACGCAATACTGCCCGTGACTTTGTAGGTCAGCAGGAAGGCTTCCAGCAGCAGAACACCGGCCAGAATGTTGGCGACGGCGAAGCGCATACCAGCGCCCAGCGAACGGCTGGTGCCACCAGCCCAGACGAGGAAGGCGGCGGCGACCGAGGCAATTTCAAAAAATACAAAGAAACTGGGCAGGTCACCTGCCAGCACGGCTCCGGTGGCACAGCCTGTGTAAAACAGGCCGGACGCAACAGGCAGGCCCGCGCGTTCATGCCAGTTGAATACGCCGACAACGATGGCGGCGACGAGAAAGCTGACGGCGAAGGCGAAGTTTGTTTCAGCGATACTGAACGTCGTGATGGTCACGTCCATGAAAACGAATGTGCCACCGGGGCCTGCAGGGAGGGCCAGCAGGTGAATGAGGCCAAGCACGGGTGCCAGCACCGCCGTCACGGCGCGGGCAGGGCGTGGCATGAGCGTTGCGGCCAGGCCCAACACAATGAGAATGAGGCCGGGCGATATGCCGTTGAGCAGTCCGCCAAAAATATCTGGAGCTATGCTCATCATGCGTCATCCCCGGACGCGTAATATCCGGCGCGGCGGCGGAGCAAAAAGCGCAATGGCCATGACAGAACGACAGCCACAAGTGCGGCGAAGAAGGCAGCCAATGCTGCACCTGCGGGTATGTCAGCGATAAACGGTGTGTCGGGTATTGGCAGGACGAGGCCCGCCACCAGCAGCACCGCGCACAGGATTGAAATGAACACCAGCATGTGGCCGTCCGCCCGCGGTGTAAGCGCCCATGACCAGAAGCCTGATTTTTTGTCTGACATTTGCTGCTCCTTAATGCGTGCCCACGATCGGCTCAATCAGGTGCTTGAGCGGGCCGACCAGCAGGATGGTGAGGAGGCACAGGCCAGCGGTGATCACTGGCGCGATGACAGTAAGCGGATGCGCGCGCACGCGGTCTTCCTTGGGTGCTGATGCATTGAACACAGGTGCTGGTTCCGCGCGGTTGCCAAGATTGCCGAAGAAACCACGTGCGACGACCGGCAGCAGATAGCCAATGGAGAGCAGCGATGCCGCAATGAGGGCGTAGATTATGTATTCATGCCCGCTATCTGTAGCGGCCATCACGAGATACAGCTTCACCCAGTCGCCCCCTAGAGGCGGAATGCCGATGATTGCCAGCGCGCCGATGGTAAATGCGCCATAGACCCAGGGCATGCGTCGGCCCAGTCCGTCCATTTCGCTGAGTTCGGTCTTATGGGTCGCCACGTAAATGGCACCGGCGCACATGAACAGCGTAATCTTGGCGGTGGCGTGCATCATGATCTGCAAGGCACCCGCCGTTATGCCATAGCCCGATGCGAGCATGGCCCCCAGCGTGACATAGGAAAGCTGACTGACGGTGGAGTAGGCGAGGCGCGCCTTCAGGTTGTCCTTGGTCATGGCGATGATGCCTGCAAAGACGATGGAGAACGCGGCGATCCACATGATCCAGACACTGGCCTGTGTGTCGGCCAGAAAGTCCGTGCCAAAAATATAGACGGTGACTTTGAGCACGGTGAACACACCGGCCTTCACAACGGCCACTGCGTGCAGCAGGGCTGACACCGGCGTTGGCGCGACCATGGCGGACGGCAACCACGGGTGGATGGGCACAAGCGCTGCCTTGCCGATCCCGAACATGTAGAGCGCCAGCAGAATTGGCACCAGCGCGCTTTCTATATTGCCCGCCAGAATGCCGCCGAGCACAAAGTCGCCGGTACCGGCAATGGCATAGGTCCAGATGATGGCGGGCAGCAGCAGACCGATTGAGGTGGCCAACAAAATGCCCAGATAGATACGCGCGCCGCGTTTGGCTTCTTCGGTTTCCTTGTGCGCCACCAGCGGATAGGTGGAGAGTGTCAGCACCTCATAGAAGATAAAGAGCGTGAACAGATTATCCGCGAAGGCGATGCCCATGGAGGCCCCAAGGGCGATGGCGAAGCAGGCGTAGAAGCGGGTCTGGTGCTTCTCGTTGTTGCCGCGCATGTAGCCGATGGCATAGAGCGACGTGATGATCCACAGACCGGACGCCACCAGGGCAAAGATCATGCCCAGCGGTTCAAGCTTGAGTGCCAGCGGGATGCCGGGGACGACTTCAAGCAGCATCAGGCGCGGCGCTTCACCCGCCAGAAAACCGCCCAGCAAATGCAGCACAACAATGAACAGGCCGACGGCCGTCGCCAGCGTGATGGTCTCGCGCAGGTTGGGCCAGCGGCCGGCCAGAACAATCAATACCGCGCCGACCATTGGCAGCAGAAGGGCGATGAGCATGGCGGTATCGAAACCGACGCCGAAGGGAGCAAGCAAGGTCATTGGGCAAGCTCCTCAATCACCGGTGTGCCGGTGGGGGTGTCACCATTGAGAAGCGTCTCGGCAACCGCCTGACCGATGGTTGCGGTCAGCTCTGCGTTGAGGCCGAAATAGAGGCAGGCCAGAGCCAGTGTCCACATGGGCAGCAGCATGGAAAGCGGTGCTTCGCGCACGGGCTTTGCGCCTTCGGGGGCCGGTGTGAGGTAAGCGACTTCAACAACGCGCCACACATACACAACCGCGATCAGTGAACTCAGTACGATGGCAAACGCAATGACCCAGTCGCCGGTCTCAAGGGCACCCAAAATCAAATACCATTTGGAAATAAACCCAACCGTGAGCGGCACGCCGATGAGCGACAGTCCACCAATGACAAGGGCTGCCATGGTCCACGGCATCTGGCGGCCAAGGCCTGCAAAACTTGCAACCGAACTTGAGCCCACACGATAGACCACTGCGCCCGCCACCATGAACAAGACGCCTTTCATGGCAGCGTGGTTGAAGATATGCACCATGGTCGCGGTCAGGCCGGTAACGCTGGCCATGGAGAAGCCCAAAATCATGTAGCCGATTTGCGCCACCGATGAGTAGGCGAGCAATCGCTTGAAGTCGGTCTGGAACACGGCGATCGCCGACGCGACAAACATGGCAAGCAATGCCAGCGGCATGAAGATGGCCGACAGCGACAGTTCCACCACAGGAAACTCGTAGCCGAAAACGGTGAACATGAACCGCAGCAGCACATAGATCGCCACCTTGGTGGAGGTGGCGGCGAGGAAGATGCTGACCACGGAGGGGGCGTAGGTGTATGCGTTTGGCAGCCACGCATGGATGGGGAACATGGCCAGTTTCAAGCCCAGCCCAACCATGATGAAGGCAAAGCCCGCGCGCACACTGGTGCTGTCGCCCAGTGGTTCAAGCCGCACGGCGAGGTCGGCGAGGTTCAGCGTGCCGGTAGCCTGATAGAGCAAACCAAGACCGATGACATAAAAGGTGGCGCCGATGGTGCCCATCATCAGATACGTGTAGCTGGCGGTGAGCGCCCGCCGGTCCCGCCGCGCGCCCATGGCGATCAGCACGTAGGTGGCCAGCGATGATACTTCGACAAAGACGAAGATGTTGAAGGCATCGCCGGTTATGGTGACGCCGAGCAGGCCGCACAGGCACAGCGTGAAAACCGTATAGAACAGCGCCTGCTTTGAGGGTTCGATTTCTCCGCGGATTGATTTTCCGGCGAACGACAGAACCAGCGCGCTGGTGGCGGCAACAATCACGAGAACGAACGCGTTCATGGCATCGACGCGATATTCAATGCCGAACGGGGGTGCCCAGCCGCCGAGGTGGTAAGAAATTGGTCCGGTTGTCATGACCTGCTGCAACAGCAGGACCGACATGATGAAGCAGGCTATGGCCGTAATCAGTGCCATGGTGCCTGCCCAGGAGCCGCGATGCAGCATAAGGCAGATGGGGGCGGCCATCATGGGCACAACTACCTGCAGGGCAGGCAGATGCTGCATCAGGAACTCAAACGCAGTGCCAAGCATCAGGCGGTGCCCCCGGCGCGCGGGCTTGCGTCGCGTTCAGCATCCGCAGCATTTATTTCATCTTCCTCGACGGTGCCATAGGCCGCCTGAATGCGGATAACGAGGCTCAGGCCCACTGCCAGCGTTGCCACTCCCACCACAATGGCGGTGAGAATGAGTACATGCGGCAGCGGATTGGAATACAGCGTGGCGGGGTCATCCACGTAGATGGGGGCTGTTCCGCCTGCCACCTTGCCGACGGAGATGTAGAACAGGAAAACCGACACCTGAAAGATGTTGAGGCCGACGAGTTTTTTCACGAAGTTGCCGCGTGCCACCACCACATACAGCCCGACCATCATAAGGATCATGACCAGCCAGTAGTTGTAGCGACCAAGCGCAAAGTCGATGAAGGATTCGCTGTCCATCGCCTACCATTCCTCGTCGTCGATGGGGCCTGCGGCATCCGCAAAACCGTAGAACACCAGCACCATGACGCTGGCAACGGTAAGGCCGACGCCTGCTTCAATCAGCAGGATGCCCACATGCTGACCGGCAATCGCATCACCCACGGGGTCAGCGGCCACAAAGTCGTAATCCAGAAAATTGCCGCCCATCAGCATGGTGTAAACACCGACGCCCGCATAAATGAGCACACCCAGGCAGGTTGCGGTGCGCACCACCCACAGTGGCATCACTTCCTTGGTGGTGGTCAGGCCAAATATGAGGGCATACAGAATAAAACCGACAGCAATGATGACGCCCGCCTGAAAGCCGCCACCGGCGCCAAAGTCGCCGTGGAACTGCACATAGAGGCCGAACAGAACGATGGGGGCTATGAGTATTTTTGTAATGACGCGCAGGACGATGTGGTGGTTCATGCATCGTCCTCCCGGCGGGCGGCCGCCTGTGCGCGCGAAATGGCACCCCGGCGGCGGTGCTTGTGGCCCAGCAGTGCGAGCACGCCGACACCTGCCATGAATACAACAACGACTTCGCCCAGCGTATCAAAGCCTCGATAGCTGGCCAGCACAGCCGTCACGATGTTGGGCACATCAATTTCAGCGGGAGTTTGTTGAATGTAATACGGGCCGACATGGGTTTGCGCGGGGGCCTGCGGGTCACCGAAGGCGGGCATGTCAAAGGTTGCGTAAATCAGTGCCATGCCCGTGGCAACGACGACAAACAGCGGCACAACCTGCGCGCCGCCGGAAGATTCCTTCTGACGCTGCGCTGTGAAGGCGAGGGTGCCAAGCATCAGCACGGTGGAAATGCCGGCGCCAACAGCAGCTTCTGTGAATGCCACGTCGGGCGCATCCATAGTGATGAACAAGCCTGCCGTCAGCAGACTGAACACGCCGGACAGCATGGTGACAACGAACAGGTGGTTGAGGCGCACAATCTGGATGGCCACAACCACCAGCAGCGTGAACAACACCAGATCAATGACCAGTGAACTCATGGCCGGCTGCCCCCTGTGGGGCCGGGTGATCCAGACGTTCCGCCGGCATCCCCTTCCTTGAGGTCTTTGCCCAGCAAGGGTCGCAGGCCGGCTGTCCAGGCTGCGTTGGCCACTGCATGGGTTGATGTCGGGCTGGTGAAGAACATGAAAAAGCCGATGGCTATCAGCTTGACTGTGACGAGGGAGAAACCGGACTGCAACATCATGGCCAGCAGCATGAGTTCCGCACCCAACGTGTCGGTCACGCCTGCAGCGTGCATACGGGTGTAAAAATCAGGCAGTCGGATAACGCCAATGGAGCCGACGAGAAGGAAGAAGCTGCCGCCTGCCAGCAGAATACCGGTTGCAATGTCGAGAAGCATCTCAATCATGTGGATGCCTCGCTCTTTGCTTTGCTGCCAGGCTTCTCAAGGCCGATGAGGTCACGTGCGTCTTCCGGGTCCACGCCTTCGGGAATATCGCCCAATGCGCGATAGCGGAAGAACTTCAGCACGGCGATGGTGCTGACAAAGTTGATGAGCGCATAAAGCAGCGCGATGTCCATGAAGTCAGGCCGGTTGCCGACAAACCCCACCAGGCCGATCAGCAGCACGGTCTTGGTGCCGAATGCATTGAGTGCCAACACACGGTCATAAAGGCTGGGACCTAAAAACAGCCGCACGAGCATCAGCATCATGGCGGCGAGGAGGGCGAGAGTAGCTGCGAAGAACATGTGGGTGCGCCTACCGCTGCTCAATAGCGCTGGTGCGCGCGTTCATGTCGGCAATGCCCGCAGGGTCTGCGAAGGGTGTGTCGAGCGCGTGCACAATGAACTCGCTTCCATCCGCATCAATCGTAACGGTGCCCGGCGTCAGCGTAATTGAATTGGCAAATGTCACGCGGCCAACATCGGTTTTTTGCGTCGGCGTGACACGGATAATTGACGGGGCGATGTCCAGGTTCGGTGACAGCAGGATTTTGGTGACAGCCAGATTCGCCTTGATGATTTCGCCCTGCAGCCAGCCCCAGTAGCGTGGCGTGCCAAAGCGCATCTGTATCGGCATGGCCTCCGAATCAAGCACGTCCATCCGGGCCAGAAGAAACGTCACGGCAATGGCGGACCCGGCACCCAGAAAAATCCACAGAGGCTTGTAAACGCCTGACAAAAGTAGCCACAGACCAAACAGACCAAGCGCTAATAGAAGCCCGCGCAGCATTGTTTCCCCATCACTCCCCAGTCACACAACCATGACCTTTGATAATAGGCAGCGCAGCGATTGGCCAGCAGAACCGGCAAAAATCGACAAAGATTCTGCAAGGCATTGCGACGCCATGTGCGCCGTGCGGCACCTTCTGCATCCGGTGCGCTGCACTGCAGCACCCTGACCGGACCTGATGCGCAGTCATCAAGCGTGGTTGGTGCTTCTCCAGACTTTTTGTCTGTGTTATCTTGCCGCATATAAAACGGTCACAGAACGCATAACGCGCAGGTGGCCACGATAAAAAGACGGCAACAAAAACAGCGAAAACGCCGGGGGCCGATGTGGCGGAAACGCAGACGCATGGTGAGGGAGACGCCATAGGCGACGCCGAACACGCATTTCGTGTGACAGGCACCGTCAAGTGGTTTGATACAACAAAAGGCTATGGCTTCATTGTTCCGCAGGACGGGTCTGCGGATGTGCTGCTGCATATGTCGTGTCTCAAGCAGGCAGGGCTGGATGCGGCGCGCGAAGGAGCCACGGTTGAGTGCGAAGCTGTGAAGCGGGCCAAAGGGTTTCAGGCGCTTCGTGTGCTTGATGTTGATGACAGCACCGCTGTTGAAACGTCAGACTCTTCATCCGGTTCGAATGGTGTTTCCAATGGTTCATCGGCACCCGATGGTCAGTCCCGCAATGTGCGGGTTGAGGCTGTCGGCGATGAAGAGATTGCTACCGTCAAATGGTTCAATCGCGCCAAGGGCTATGGCTTTGTGACGCGTGGCGACGGCACGCCGGATATTTTTGTGCACATGGAAACACTTCGGGATACCGGCATCCGCGAATTGCGGCAGGGTCAGCAGGTGCGGGTGCGTTTTGGTGAGGGCGATAAAGGTCTGATGGTCGCAACGATTGCGGTCCTGGACTAGGATCAGCCTGCGTTAGGCTGTTGTGAATGTTCAAGGCGTGTGTGCGCACGGTGCGTGTATTGAGGCGTTCGTTTTTCTCTCTCCCGGCAATCGCCTTTTGGCTCCCGGCAACAGCCCTTTGGTTGAGTGCCCTGATGATCATGCCTGTCGCGTGTGCCGAGGCACCGGCGCCTTCTGACAGCGATCATTCAAGCCTCATCATTGAAACAGCAACCGGCAATGTGACATTCGCCGTGGAGCTGGCCGATACAGAAGAAAAGCTGCAACGTGGGCTGATGTTTCGCGAACACTTGCCGGCGGATACCGGCATGTTGTTTGATTTTGATCAGTCCCGCATCATCACCATGTGGATGCGCAATACGCCGTTGCCTCTGGACATGATTTTCATCACCGCGCAGGGCCACATTTCGCATATTGCCGAAAATACCGTGCCGTTTTCAGAGGCGATCATATCGTCGCGCTACCCGGCGGCATCGGTTTTTGAAGTGAATGCGGGCACTGTGCAGCGGCTAGGCATCAAGGTGGGGGACGCAGTGCGGCACCCGATTTTTGAGTAGTTCGGCATCCAGATGTCTGGTGACAGGCGCGCATGACTGCGCTACGTCCCGCTGCCATGACTGACGAAACAGCACAGACGCCATCTCCCAATCCGCCTGACGGATATGAGGAGAGCACCAATCGCGGGCCGTTCACCACCCATAACGGGCCGTTCTTTCACAGAATCAATGATGACGGCACGTTTGCGCATGGTTTCCGCGCCGCGCAGCAGCATTGCAACGGCATGGGCATTGTCCATGGCGGGCTGATTACGGCGTTTGCGGATGGTCTGATGGGGACCGCTGTGTGGCGTGCCACTGAGATTGTCGGCCTGACAATCCGTCTCAATGTCGATTTTCTCTCGATTGGCAAAGTCGGAGACTGGATAGAAGGTACGGCAACCGTCACCCGCGCCACGCGTTCGGTGGCGTTTGTGGACGCTGAAGTGCATTCAGGCTCACGCTCTATTGTTCACGCGACGGGTGTGTTCAAACTGATGCCACGTCACAAGAAATCCTGACCCTTACAAACGCTTGAAGGACTGTTTCATGAGCCGTCGTGTATTTGAGCTTCTCAGTCTGTTTGTCGGCGCGGCTTTTGCGCTGTTTTTTGTGATTGTTGTGCTGCCGCCGGCGCTTGAAAGCGGCGACATTGTTGGAGCTTTTGCCGCCGGGTTTGTGAACCCGTTTGCGGCGGGCTATTCGCTGGACACCATTTTGTGCGGCGTCATCCTGATTATCTGGATTTTGTATGAACGCAGCCAGTTGGGTGTTCGGCATGGGCTTTGGGTTATTCCGCTGATTTTTATACCGGGTGTTGCCACAGCCTTTGGCATTTATCTTGTTTTGCGTTTGCGCACTGGTCCGGTTCAGCAGCAATAATCCCTGCTCTACAAAAGCCGGGCTTGCAGCGGCGGCGCTGTTGCGCCAATGTCCGCCCGCGCTGCAGGTGAGGCCGCATATCTGGCCCCCATGCAGTGTTCGGTCGGGGCATGGCGCAGCCCGGTAGCGCACCTGTTTTGGGAACAGGGGGTCAGAGGTTCGAATCCTCTTGCCCCGACCATTTTTCTTTTATTTCAGTGAGTTATCAATATTTTTGCATCCAGATGATTTGCTGGGGTGCAGCTATGCGGCCTTGGCCATTTGGAGGTGCGGGTGTCACAGTCATACTGTCGTCATCCGGGTCTTCCGCGATTCTCATGCGCGCTGCGTTTGGGCAAATGATTTTGAGAAGGAAAGCCATTGCCGCCGTCGGCACCCGCAAAAAGCACGCCCTCCCGCAGCCAGGCAGCACCGTCTGCGCGGCAATCGGCACGACACGGCGCCAGCAAGGCCCGCGCACCTGCTGACAAGCAGGCACGGGCCCGTGCGCTGGTGGATGCGGCAGAGGCGGCATTGCGTGAGGCGTCCTATCACGACATCACTATTTTGGAGGTGTCGCGACGGGCTGGCTTGGCCAAGGGCACTGTTTATCTCTATTACCCCAGCAAGGAGGCGCTGTTTCTGGCGGTGCTGACCCGCAAGCTGGAAACCTTCTTTGATACGTTGGAAAAAGGTCTTGCGGCTGCCAGCGGTGCCAAAGGTGGTCCCGAGCAGGTTGCCAGGGCACTGACCCATTCGTTGCTGGCTGAAAACGCGCTGTTGTCGCTACTCAGCCTGCTGCATACCCAGTTAAAACCCGGTGCGGATGTTGACGCGGTGATTGAGTTCAAGAGCTACCTGAATGAGCGGCTTGTAGATGTAGGGGCTTCCATTGATGCGGCCGGGCAATTGCCGCATGGGCATGGCGGACGGTTATTGTTGCGCGGTTGCGCATTGGCCATAGGCCTGCAGCAGATGGCATCGCCGCCGCCTGACCTTGCGTCAGAGCTTAAGCAACGCGCGCCGGAGCTGGCCGGTGAACCAATGTCCGTTGAGGGTGAGTTGATTGATAGTCTCGCCGACATGATTCATGCGGCAAAACAGGCAGGCTCGTGACCGTTGCATTCGGGGCGGTTTGCCGCGATACAGGCGTTGAGACTTAAGAACAGCGCGGGTGTGGTCCCGCAAATAGTGATGAGGACAAGCGGCAACATGGTAGCGCGCATCTATCAGCCGGCCAAAACGGCCATGCAGTCAGGCACAGCAAAGACCCATCTGTGGCTCTTTGAGTATGAGCCCGAAGCCGCGCGCGAAATTGATCCGTTGATGGGCTGGACCAGCTCCGGTGACATGAACGGCCAGATTCAGCTTCGCTTCGCCACAAAGGACGAAGCCGTGGCCTATGCCGAGAAACACAAAATCCCTTATCAGGTGTTTGAGCCCCAGCCGCGCGCCGCACGGCCCAAGGCCTATTCCGACAATTTCAGATCCAACCGGGTGGACGGCAACTGGACGCACTGAATGAGCGTGCTTGCCTGTCACCCGATACCTTGGCGCCCGTAGCTCAACCGGATAGAGCAACGGCCTTCTAAGCCGTAGGTTGCAGGTTCGAGTCCTGCCGGGCGCGCCATTCCCTCGGGAATGGTCGCCTTCTTTTTAAAAGGTGAGTTCGAACGAAGTTCGAACGGGCGCGCCATTCCCTTGGGAATGATCGCCCTCTTTTTAAAAGATGAGTTCGAACGCAGTTCGAACGGGCGCGCCATTCCTTTCAGCAATGGTCGCCTCAGCTCAGGAACGGAGTTCGGGCCGTTGCCGGTCAGGCGGCAAACTGCGTGCGACCGAGTGTGTAGGCGAGGTAGAGCGCAACAAACACAGCGCCGGACACTCTTCCAAAGTGTTTTCGAAGTCCTGCCACGGCTATCAGCGCTGCTGCGGCCAATGCCATTGCGGCGAGGTCAAGTGCCTTGAGGTCAGCGGGCACGTCGATGGTGGTCACCACCGAGGTCAGCCCGAGGATACCCAGGAGGTTGAATATGTTGCTGCCAATGACATTGCCCAGCGCAATATCCGACTGGCCGCGCAGTGCTGCAATCAACGTTATCATCAATTCAGGCACCGAAGTACCGACGGCCACGACTGTCAGGCCGATGAATGTCTTTGAGACGCCCCAGAAGGTTGCAAGCTCGATTGCCCCCTCAATCAGCAACCACGCTCCGGCAATTACCGCAGCCAGGCCGACAACCACCCATGTGCCAATCAGCAAGATGGGCGGAGCAGTGGACGAGGAGGGGGCGGCGGGTGAGGAAGAAAAAGCAGGCGAGGTTTCAATGCTCGCTGCGTTGCCATCTGTGTGGGGCGTTTTTTGTTCAGTCACATATGCAAAGGCTATGTAGGCGGTGAGCGCCGCAAGCATGGCAACGCCATGGGCGATGCCGATGCTTCCGTTCAGTATGACAATAACGCCGACCAGCGTTGCTGCGCTGAGGGCCAGTGCGTCGCGATAGAAGGACGCCATGTTGCAGGCAAAGGGGCGGACAAACGCAACAAGCCCCAGAATAAGCAGGATATTGGCAATGTTGCTTCCCACGACGTTGCCAACAGCAAGGCCCGGTGAATCTGAAAGCGCTGCTCCCATGCTTGTGACCAGCTCCGGCAGTGATGTGCCAAAACCGACAAGGGTCAGTCCAATCATCAGTTCCGAGACATGGAGCCGGTGGGCAATGGCGACACTGCCGCGAACGAAATAGGTGCCGCCGAACCAAAGCAGCAAAATGCCGACCGAGATGCTTAATAATGCCATGTGCCGAGCTATATCATATTGCGCGGCGCAAATACGTGGCGGCAAATCTGCGCCAATAATTTGTCGTCAGTTGATCCACTGGCCTTCAAGGGCACACGCATCTGTGAGCGACCTGACATATGCGTAACTTGTATAAGCCCCTATGGTTGAGACACGATTTTGGCTAAATCGCCAGCTACAAGACGCCAGAAATATCCACCATGCCAGCGTCCATAAAAGAACGGTGAGGGAGAAAACAATATGACCAAGCGTTCAGCCGGACAGACCATGTTGCGGGAAACAGGTATCGACGGCACAGCAGCACGCTTCTTGTTGACTGGCAGTGCCTTGCTCATCGGTACGTTCATTCTGGCAGGGATTGTCGCAGGCGGTGCATTTGCAAAATCCTCCCCCATTGATGCGGCGGAACAGCAGGTGGATGCCCTGGACTCCCTGCAGACCGCGCCGGAAGAACCGCGACCGCTGGCGGTAGGCGATGAGGATGTGATTTTGCAGGTTGTGCGCGATGCGCCGCGCACGGAGGAAGGTGGGCAGGCGCTTTATAAGCGCGGGCTTTATCCTGAGGCTGTCATGGTCTGGAAGGAAGCTGCAGAAGCGGGTGACGCAGGTGCGGCCTACAAGGTGGGCTCCGTCCACATGGATGGGCAATCGGTATCACACAGTTTCGATATCGGACTTGAGTGGCTGAACCGCGCCGCCAAGATGGGTGATGCGCGGGCAATGGGTGACCTGGGCAGTGCATATGACTGGGGCTTTGGCGTCGAGCGTGATCTGGACAGGGCGGCCTACTGGTTTGAGCAGGGCGCTCTGCGGGGCCATGCCGCAAGTCAGTACAATATTGGTGTGCTGTATGAGGAAGGCGACGGGGTGGAGCAGGACGTGGTGAAGGCCTACATGTTTTACGTGTTATCGAACGAAAACGGCTTTCCCAAATATCCCGCCGAAGCCATTGAAGAACTGCTGCCAAAGCTGACAAATGGTCAGATAAAGCAGGGCGTCGATGCCGCGCGCGCTTTTGAACCTATTTCCGGGCCTCTTGAGCAGGAACTCTAGGGGCTTCAGTGTCTTGCCTTGATTGGCGGGGCACCTAACCTTGCGTGTAATTCATCTTCAATTGTGCGCATTCCGTGCTATGTCACGGGTTGAATTGGGAGGTTTGGTTTGTATGCCGGATTTCCCTCTCGGTCCTCTCGGGCCGGGCAAGGCTTAAATACCTGCCTAACGCAGGATGCCGCGTGAGTGCGGATCGGCCGATAACGGGGGCCTACCCAAAACGGGGGCCGACAAGGAGGACCAAGAATGCGTTCGAAAATAAAATCACACGCCCGGCTTGGCGGTAGCGCGGTTGTTGCGCTGCTTGCTGCTGCGGCATTTGTCATGCCGGCATCTGCCGGTGTGAGCCAGGCAGAGGCCGACAAGCTCGGCACCACTCTGACACCTATCGGTGCTGAAAAGGCCGGCAATGCTGACGGCACCATTCCTGCCTGGGCACCGCTGGCCAATCCGCCGGCGCATACGTCCGGTGATTTCTACGCCGACCCCTATGCAGACGATCAGCCGCTTTTCACCATCACGGCAGAAAACAAGGCTGAGTATGCTGACAAGCTGACCGGCACCCATGCCGCTTTGCTTGACGACATTGCGGGCTACAAAATGATTGTGTACCCGTCGCGCCGCAACTGCTCGTACCCGGATTTTGTGAATGCTGCGCTCAAGCAGAATGCACTTAACTCCGAACTGGTGGCAGACGGCAACGGTGTGGCCAACGCCACAATCGGTGCACCGTTCCCAATTCCTACAGAAGCTGTGGAACTCGTGTGGAACCACAACCTTCGCTACCGTGGCTACAAGCTGAACCGTCAGTTCGCATCCATTGCGCCGGACGGCAATGCGGGCTTCACGCCCATCACCGTCTATGACGAAGTGGTGTTCACGTATTCAAACCCGGACATCCCCAGCTTCGACAGCCTGAACAACATTTCGCTGAAGTATCTGCAGACGGTTATTGCGCCGTCTCGTCGTGCTGGCGAACTGTTGCTGGTGCATGAAACCATCAACCAGGTGAAGGGCTCACGTAACGCGTGGCAGTACAACCCCGGCACCAAGCGTGTGCGTCGTGCGCCGACTGTTGCGTATGACAACCCTCAGTCCTACTCAGATGGTCGTCAGACCACGGACCAGTTTGACCTCTTCAACGGGTCGCCTGACCGTTACACATGGACCATGCAGGGCAAGTCTGAAAAGTACATTGCCTACAACTCATACAAGTGGGCAAATCCTGAAAACACCTATGAGCAGATGCTTCAACCGGCATCACTCAACCAGGACCTGCTGCGCTACGAGCTGCATCGCGTGTGGACGGTTGAAGGCAAGATCCGTGAAGGTCAGCGGCACATTTATACGCGCCGTGTGAAGTCCTTCGACGAGGACACCTACAACATGGTCACCGGCGAAATGTATGACAGCCGCGGCCAGCTATGGCGTGTTCAGGAAGGTCACATCATCAATTACTACGATGTGCCGACCTGCTGGAACAACTCGGACGTGACCTACGACATTCAGGCTGACTACTACAACGTACAGGGTCTGAAAAACCAGGAGCGTGAGATCAACTACAGCTACGATGAGCTGGACGAGCAAAATCTCGACCCGGCAGCACTTCGCCGCCGTGGCGTTCGTTAAGTCACACACAGTTTTACACTGACAAAGAAGGCCCTCCGGACACTGTTCGGGGGGCCTTTTTCTTAGGCGCGCTTTGCCTCACAATAGTTGTGTGTTGCAAAGGGGTTCGGGGACAAATGAGCAGTCGGAACAATCAGGCGGTGTGGACAAACTGGTCAGGCGCGTTGTCATGCGTACCGGCGCAGACAGTTGCTGCAAGCAACGAAGATGAGATCGCGGCAGCAATCAGGTCGGCTGCAGAAAACGGTCTTGGGCCGGTGCGTGCGCCTGGAACCGGGCATTCGTTCACGCCGATCGTCGTTACCGATGGCACGCTGGTTGATATTGATGCGCATGAGGGCGTGGTGGCGGCTGATACTGCCAGCGGCCTGGTGCACGTGCGGGCGGGAACCAAAATATCAGATATGGGAGCGCCGCTCCTGGAGGCAGGGCTGGCGCTGGCCAACCAGGGCGACATAAACCGGCAGTCTATTGCCGGCGCGGTATCCACCGGAACGCACGGCACGGGGCTGACGCTGGGCTCTGTGTCGTCGCAGGTGGCAGGTCTGCGTATCGCCATGGCAAATGGCGAGAGCGTTGACGCCTCGGCAGACACGAACGCCGACATCTACAATGCCGGACGGGTGTCGCTTGGTACGCTGGGTATTTTGACCGAACTCACCTTGCAGTGCGTACCGGCTTACGCCCTGAAAGAGACGGGCGGGCGGATGGCGGTGAGTGATGTGTTTGCGCAGATGGACACGCTTGTTGCGGACAATCGCCATTTCGAGTTTTTCTGGTTTCCGTTTGCCGACGATGTGCTGGTGAAGTTCCTGAACACCACGGACGAGCCCGCGCGGCCGCCGCGCCCGTCGTCGGGTGGTGGCATGGAGCACTACGCCATGGTGGGGGCGTGCGAACTGAGCCGTGTGCTGCCGTTCCTGCGCGGACCCTTGCAGCGCTTTTTGACCAGCAACGCGGGTGCGCGCTACATGGGCGCTGAGGAGTTTTCGCAAAAGGCCAAGGTGCGCCATGCCTATCAGGCGTTTCCAAGCGACCGCGAAGTGCGCTTCAACGAAATGGAATATTCGGTGCCGCTTGAAAGCGGGCCGGACTGTGTGCGCGAAGTGGCCGAGCACATGCGCAAGCGCGGCGGCAATTTCATTTTTCCGATTGAGTATCGCACGGTGAAGGGTGACGACATATGGCTCAGCCCGTTTCAGGGCCGCGACAGTGTGTCGATCTCGATTCATCAATATGCAAAACAAAACTATCGTCGGCTGTTTGACGGTGTGGAGGCGATTTTCCGCAGCTATGGCGGACGGCCGCACTGGGGCAAGCTGCACACGCTGACGGCGCGTGAACTGGCACCGCTCTATCCGCATTGGGACGACTTTCAGGCGGTGCGTAAACGTATGGATCCGGACGGTCTTTTCCTCACGCCATATCTGGCGAGGTTGTTTGGGGAAGACAACTAGTCCGCAGGGTCTGTTTCCACGGCCACTAAAGGTGGTGGCAACACCGTTTCCAGATACGCAATCAAATCGTCTATCTGCTCTGGCGTTAACGTGAACTGCGGCATCCCGATATGTGCGTCCGTTCCCACCAGAATACCCTCCGCAAACCCTTCCGCCAGATGTTCAGCGGGATAGGAAAGCGTCAGCGCATGAAAATTGGGCGCTGCTTCGTTTGGCGACAGGGCGTCAGGTTCAAGGGCGTGGCAGATCGCACACGTGTTTTGAGCAAGCTCTTTACCCGCGGCTTCATTTCCCTGTTTGTAACTGCCATCGTGCGGCGGCATATCGTCGGCGAAAGAGGGCGTGGCTGCAAACAGGCCTAGGGCGGCGATAATCTGCACGCGGGTGGAAGGCATTGCTCAAGTCTCCATCGTGGCGACAACCTGGCCTTCTGATACCAGTTCGTCTTCCTCGACGAGTACCTGGATGATCTTGCCATTGGCGGGTGCCTCTACGGGAATCTCCATTTTCATGGATTCCAGAATAATCACCGGGTCGTCTTCTTCAACCGCCGTACCTGCCGGTGCTTCTATCTTCCAGACCTTGCCGGCGATCTCGGATTTTATGTCCATGCTATCGGATGCTCTTGACGTAGGAGGGTCAGACTCGGGTTGAGCGGCGCACCAGATATTCTGACGTCACCAGTGCTGCCACCGCAACCGTTATTGAGAGTATCAGCACGCGCAGGGCGGCGTCCTCGCCGCCGGGTGTTTGCAGGAAGGTGTGCAGGGCCAGGGGCAGGGTGCGTGTTTCACCGGGAATGGATGCCGCAAAGGTAATGGTGGCCCCAAACTCGCCAAGCGCACGGGCAAAGGCCAGAACACCGCCGGCTACGATGCCTGGCACCATCAGTGGCAGCGCCACCGTCAGAAAGGCCCCAAAGGCTGACTTGCCAAGTGTGCGTGCTGCTTGCAGCAACCGCTCTTCCACATTCTCGGCAGAGATACGAATGGCGCGCACTGCCAGCGGAAAACCGCTTACCGCAGCTACAATGACAGCGCCGGTCCAGGAGAAAGCCACGGTAATACCGAACCATTCTTCAAGTGGCTCCCCCAATGGTCCGCGTGGGCCCAGGGCCAGCAGCAGCAGATAGCCGAGCGCAACCGGCGGCATGACCAGTGGCAGATGCACCAGAATATCCAGCGCGGTCTTGCCCCAGAACTGCCAGCGGGCGAGTGCCCACCCTGTGAGCAGCGCCAGTGGCATGGACAGCATAAGGCTTACGCCTGCTACCGAGAGCGATACCCAAAGGGCCTGCCATTCTGCCTCTGTAATGCTCCACATGAGGTGGTTTTACCCGCAAGCCGGTTGCACGGCGAGGGCGGGTGCCGGTGCATCATTCAAAGGGGGAAGAAAACCATGGGCCGCGAAAATATTTTGCGCAGTCGCGGTTTGAAGGTAATCCAAAAAATGCTGCGTCTTTGGATGCGGTGTTGATGTGGCCACCGCCTCATAGGAAATGGGGCTGTGCAAAGCCGCCGGGACGCGGGCCAATGTAATGACTGAATCCGTAATGGCTGCATCCGTTGCATAGACCAGCGCTGCATCGACAGCACCCGCACTGACCCATCCAAGGATGGTTCTGACGTTGTCGCCGGTTAAAAGTCGCGGCGACAGGTCTTCCCATACCCCAAGATCCACAAGGGTTTCGCGGGCATATACGCCTGCAGGCACACCCGCAGGATCTGCGATGGCGAGGCGTCTGACCGCAAAGGCCGGGTGGTGCGCGTTGAGCGGCAGGCTCGTTTTGAGAGTACTGCCAACCGGGGCAACCAGCACCATTTCGCCACTTGCGATTTTTCGTGTGGTAGCGCCAATGCCGTGGCCACATGCTGCAAGCCATTGCGTCCACACCGGGTTCGCTGAGATCAGCAGATGAGCAGGAGCGCCTTGAGCAATCTGGCGAGCGGCGCGCGATGTTGCATCAAACACGGTTATCACTCGTCCGTGCCCCTCTGCTTCATAGCGTTTCGCAATGTCCTCAATGGCATTGGTGGCGCTTGATGCTGCGAACGCAAGCAGGGGTGGCGTAGATGTTGACTGGGCTGTTGCCGCGCTGACGATCCAGATGGCAAAAGCCGCCAGCACTGCCATCTTGTGGTGATGCATCAGGAGGCGGCCTTCAGGCGTTCAAAGGCCAGTTCAAGGTCGGCCTTGAGATCATCCATGTGCTCAAGGCCCGCATGGAAGCGCAGCAACCGACCGGGAATGTCCCATGTGGTTGCCGTTCTGTTGTGGCGGGGATTGGCAGGGATCACAAGGCTCTCAAAGCCGCCCCATGAGTAGCCCATGCCGAACAGGTTCAGACCGTCCAGCATGGCGGCAAGGGCATGCTCCTCAACAGGCTTAAGCACGACTGAAAAAAGCCCGCTGGCACCCAGAAAATCCCGTTTCCAGATATCATGGCCCGGATGCGACGGGAGAGCAGGATGAAATACGTGGGAAATCTCGTCTCGCTCACCCAGCCAAGTGGCAAGCTCAATACCTTGCTGCATATGCTGGTTGAGACGTACACTGATTGTCCGCAAGCCGCGCAACGCAAGGTAAATGTCGTCCGGGGCGGCGCACTGGCCAAGTTGGCCATGGGCCGCATGGATCAGCGGCCAGGTGTCCTCGTTGGCGGTAATCGTTCCCATCATCGTATCCGCGTGGCCGACGATGTATTTTGTGGCAGCCTGAATTGACACGTCGCAGCCGTGCTCAAACGGCTTGAAGAACAATGGCGAGGCCCAGGTGTTGTCCAGAACAACCTTTGCTCCCATTGCGTGGGCCGCTTTGGCAATTGCGGGGATGTCCTGCACCTCGAAGGTGAGCGAGCCGGGGCTTTCAACAAACACAACTTTAGTACGGTTAGTCATCAGGGTTTTGATGCCCTCACCGATGACCGGATCGTAGTAGGTGGTTTCAACGCCCATGCGCTTGAGGAACGTATCGCAGAACGTGCGCGTGGGACCGTAGGCGCTGTCGGTCATCAAAAGGTGGTCGCCCGAACTCAGAAGGGCGAGCAGGGCGGTTGTCACAGCCGCAAGCCCCGACGGCACCAGCGCACATCCGGCACCACCCTCAAGCGCCATGACGGCATCTTCAAGCGCAAACGTTGTCGGGGTTCCGCGACGGCCATACTGCACCCGCGAGGGCGGGTTTCGCAGCGCCTCGTAGGTGGGGTAGAGCACCGTGGAAGCGTGATAAACCGGCGGATTGACAATGCCGTGATTGGCCTTCGGGTCGCGGCCCGCATGGATGGCTCTGGTTTCGTCTTTCATGCGCGGGGCCTGCCTTTTGGGGAGCTGTCAATTATGGATATTGGCATGTGCAAGCCCCCTAGCCGGGGGCCGCAGGGATGGTACACTTGGAATGCGCCGTGCATAAAGTACCTGCTTTGCCCGGCCACGCTATCCAACGGTCGCGTTCACCCGTGTTTGAGGAAATGATTGATGATTGCCACTGCCCTTTGTATTGCCGCGCAGCACCCGATGCACAAGACAGCCTTGATGGGACTTGCCGGATGGCTTGCATTTGGGGTGGTTGCTGTCACGACCGCGTCTGCCCAGCCTGCTGATGCCGGCGCGACGCTTGCTGCCATCAAGGACAAGGGCTACGTCCAGTGTGGCGTGAGCCAGGGGCTGCCTGGTTTTTCCAACCCGGACGCGACCGGCGAGTGGACCGGCCTTGATGTTGATCTGTGTCGCGGTATTGCGGCGGCCATTTTTGGCGATGCATCGGCTGTGCGGTTTACGCCGCTTTCGGCCAAGGAGCGATTTACAGCTCTGCAGTCGCGCGAGATTGATGTGCTGTCGCGCAACACGACCTGGACGCTTGATCGTGATACGTCGCTTGGTGTGAACTTTGCCGGCGTCAATTATTATGACGGGCAGGGGCTGATGGTGCGAAAGTCAGTTGGCGTGACGGATGCCCTTGAACTTGACGGTGTGACTCTGTGCACCAATACAGGCACAACCACCGAGTTGAATGTCGCTGACTTCTTCCGGTCCAACAATCTTGAATACAAGGTTCTGGCCTTCGAGAAGGCCGACGAAGTTGTGGCGGCCTACAATGCCAATCGCTGCGATGTGTACACCACCGATGTATCGGGCCTTGCCGCCCAACGACTGAAGCTGACAGACCCGGACGAGCATGTGATCCTCGACCGGACTATTTCAAAGGAACCGCTTGGTCCTGCCGTGCGCCAGGGTGATGACCAGTGGCTGGATATTGTCCGCTGGTCGCTCAACGTGATGGTGGCGGCTGAAGAACTGGGCGTGACATCCGCCAACGTCGAAGAGATGAAAACCAGCGACAACCCGGAAATCAAAAGGCTGCTGGGCACCGAAGGTGCCTTCGGCGAGGCGCTGGGTCTCAGCAATGACTGGGCGTTCAACATCATCAAGGCTGTGGGCAACTATGGTGAGAGTTTCGAACGCAACCTTGGCATGGAAACCCCGCTGCGTTTGCCCCGTGGTCAGAACGCCCTTTATACCGATGGCGGGTTGCAATACGCCATTCCGGTTCGCTAAGCACGTTAGACAAGGTTTTGCCCGCGCGTTGTGTGCCTCGTTGCATATGACGCGCGGGTTTTCGCTTTCCTGATACCGGACCCGCATGAGCAGCCCTGATACAGCCACACCGCCCAGAGCCTCACTGGTGAATGATCCACGGGTGCGTGGCATTGTTTACCAGTTGATTGCGCTGGTCGTCGTCGTGTGGGCGGGCACGGAAATCTGGACCAATGCGGTCAGTAATCTTGAGCGTGCCAATATTGCCTCCGGTTTTGGTTTTCTGGATACGACGGCCGGGTTTGGCATTGTCCAGACGCTTGTATCGTACACGGAAGAATCCACTTATGGCCGGGCGTTTCTGGTAGGGCTGGTCAACACGCTGGTCGTGGCGGGCATCGGCATTGTGCTGGCCACGATACTTGGGTTTCTGGTCGGCATCGGCTCATTGTCGCGCAACTGGCTGATGAGCCAGATATGCCTGGTATTTGTTGAGACCATGCGGAACATTCCGCTGCTGCTGCATATTTTCTTCTGGTATTTTGCCGTGTTGCGCTCGGTGCCGGGGCCACGCGAAAGCCTGGCATTCATGGACAGTTTTTTCGTCAACAATCGTGGCATCTATTCGCCGCGCCCGGTTGGTGAGGATGGTTTTGGCGTAGTGCTCATTGTGCTGGCGCTTGGCATTGCGGGTGCCATTGGGTTGGCACGCTGGGCCAGGGTTCGCCGCGACAAGACCGGTCAACCGTTCCCGGTCTTGTGGAGCAGTATCGGGCTCATCGTCGTGCTGCCGCTTCTCGCCTTTGCGCTGATGGGTGCCCCTTTGACATTCGATTATCCATCATTGCAGGGCTTCAACTTTCGTGGCGGCATGGTAATGATCCCCGAGTTCATTTCGCTGGTGCTGGCCCTGTCGATCTATACGGCAGCCTTCATCGGCGAAAATGTACGCTCAGGTATTTTGTCGGTCAGCAAAGGGCAGACCGAAGCGGCGTTCGCGCTGGGCATCAAGCCCGGCCCCACCATGCGGCTGGTGATTATTCCCCAGGCTATGCGCGTGGTCATTCCGCCGCTCACAAGCCAGTACCTGAACCTCACCAAGAACTCGTCGCTGGCGGTCGCCATTGCCTATCCTGATCTTGTGTCGGTTTTTGCCGGCACCGTGCTCAATCAGACGGGGCAGGCGGTTGAGATATTGTTCCTCACAATGTCGGTCTATCTGACGCTCTCCATTCTCACCAGCATGGTGATGAACTGGTACAACGCGCGCATTGCGCTGGTGGAGCGCTAGGCCATGTCAGACGCACAACGCATTTCGCCCCAAGCCGCTTTCGTCCGTACGGAACATGCGCCCGTTCTGCCGCCGCCGCGCCGCACCACAGGCGTTTTGGCCTGGATGCGCGAAAACCTGTTTTCATCTGCCAGCAACACGCTGTTGACGCTGCTGGGCGCTTACCTCGTTTACATCACCGTGCCGCCTGTTCTTGACTGGGCATTTTTCAGCGCCACCTGGAGTGGTGACGGGCGCGAAGCGTGTATGCGTGACGGTGCAGGGGCGTGCTGGCCATTCATTGATGCCAAGATGGGGCAGTTCATTTACGGACGTTATCCACTGGAAGAACGCTGGCGGGTGGACTGGACGTTTTTCATCGGTGTTGCGGCGCTGATCCCGATGCTGATTTCGTCGGTGCCGTACAAGTTCTGGAATGCTGTTTTTCTGCTTATTCCCTATCCGGTGATTGCGTTTGTTCTGCTCACCGGCGGCACGTTCGGCCTGCCTGAAGTGGAAACCTCCTTGTGGGGCGGGATGCTGGTGACGCTCGTGGTTGCGATAACCGGCATTGTGGCGTCCCTCCCGCTTGGTATTTTGCTGGCACTGGGGCGGCGTTCTGAACTGCCTATCATCCGTATGCTGTGCATCGGCTTTATTGAAGTGTGGCGTGGTGTGCCGCTTATCACTGTGCTGTTCATGGCCAGCGTCATGCTTCCGCTGTTCCTCCCCGAAGGCGTAACCTTCGACAAGCTGCTGCGCTGCCTTGTGGCCGTGGCGCTGTTCTCCTCGGCCTATATGGCAGAGGTTGTGCGTGGCGGGTTACAGGCCATTCCGCGCGGGCAGTACGAAGGCGCTCAGGCACTGGGGCTGAGCTACTGGAAGATGATGGTATTCATCATCCTGCCGCAGGCGCTGAAGACGGTGATCCCGTCGATCGTCAACAACTTCATTGCGTTGTTCAAGGATACAACGCTGGTGTTGATTATCGGTCTGTTTGATTTGCTCGGCATTATCCAGCTCAATTTTACGGATCCTGAATGGTCCACACCGCAAACGGCTGTTACCGGCTATGTGTTTGCCGCCTTCGTTTACTTCGTTATCTGCTCCGGCATGTCGCAATACTCTCGCTACATGGAACGCCGCCTTGATACAGGACACCGCAATGACTGATGACACGCAGCGCACTCTGCCGGAAAAGGGAACCGTTGATACATCGCGCATGTCGGTCTCCACGGATGCGGCGATTGAGATTTCCGGCATGAACAAGTGGTTCGGCAATTTTCATGTGCTGCGCAACATTGATCTTACGGTTTTCCGGGGTGAGCGCATTGTCATTTGCGGTCCTTCCGGATCAGGAAAGTCCACGCTTATTCGCTGCATCAACCGGCTGGAACAACACCAGACCGGCCGTATTGTGGTGGATGGCATTGAGATGACCGATGACCTCAAAAAGGTGGATGAAATCCGCCGCGAGGTGGGCATGGTGTTTCAGCACTTCAATTTGTTTCCGCATATGACAGTTCTGGAGAACTGCACGCTGGCGCCTATCTGGGTGCGCCGTATGCCGCGCAAAAAAGCTGAAGAGCTGGCGATGGAGTTTCTGGAGCGGGTGCGTATTCCCGAGCAGGCGCTTAAATATCCGGGTCAGTTGTCGGGTGGTCAGCAGCAGCGCGTCGCCATTGCCCGCAGCCTGTGCATGAACCCGCGCATCATGTTGTTTGATGAACCAACCTCAGCGCTTGACCCGGAGATGATCAAAGAGGTGCTGGACGTCATGGTATCGCTCGCCGAAGACGGCATGACGATGATTGTGGTGACACACGAAATGGGCTTTGCACGCACTGTGGCCAACCGCGTTATCTTCATGGACGAAGGTGAAATAATCGAGATGAACGAGCCTGAGGCATTCTTCTCAAACCCTCAAAGCGACAGGACAAAGCTGTTTTTGAGCCAGATCCTGCATTAGCGACGAGCGCCCCCGCCCCCCCCCAACGGCACAATCTCAATCGATTTCCTCAATTTCAGCCTGCGTCTGCGCGTAGGGAACAAACCCCATGCGCTGATACAGGCCAAGCGCGCGAGAATGATCCAGAGTGCAGGTCTGCACTTTGAAGCGCTTTATCGGGTGAGCCCAGGCAATGGCTGTCGCCTGAGCCAGAAGATATTGGCCTAGTCCCATTCCCACAAAACCAGGCACCAGCCCCATATATGAAAGCTCGGCTTCACCGGCGGTGCGGAAGTCAAGTTCTGCAAAGCCTGCGGGCACGCCGTCCACATACAGAACATAAATCTCGACCTGCTCATTGCAGATGATGCCGTGCAGGTCCGCGTCACTCAGGCGCTTTCGCGAGACCCACAGGTAATCGCGCCCTACCACGTCATAAAGATAACGGTAAAAGTGGAGGGTTGGTGAGACAGCCCGCATGAGTGCCAGCGTTCGGGCAGGGGCGGGTATCCGCTTGCCCGGCGCGGATGTCATCTCAAGAAAGGTAACTGTGGTTGTATGTATCTTGCCCATGCGGTGTCCGGTCTGCCGTCTCCGGTATGTTGGTGTCAGTGACTGATCTCTACAGGGCAATCTGCACGCGAACCCCATTGCGCCCATGAACCATCATAAAGCGCTGTATCGGGATGTCCGATGCGCGCCAGCGCGAGCGAGAGGATGGCGGCTGTCACGCCTGAACCGCATGTGGTGATGACCGGCTTTTCCGGAGTGAGAGTCGCAACATTGCCAAAAATCGCTTCCAGCTCAGCTTTTGGTTTTAACATGCCTGTTGCGGTCAGAACTTCGGCAAACGGAATGTTGCGCGCGCCGGGCATGTGACCGGACGCAAGGCCGGGGCGAGGCTCGGGGGCCACCCCTTTGAAGCGGGCCGCCGGGCGGGCATCCAGCACAGCTATACCGGTTGTACCGGCAGTGCGAACGGCCTCAAGCGAGGCGATGAGGGTGGTGTTCTTTTGGGCGTTAAAGCGGGCAGGCTGAAGGGGTGTGCGTGCGTCTGTCACATGGCCGTTGTGCGCTCGCCACGCAGGCAATCCACCGTCAAGGACGGCAACCTTGTTGTGCCCCATGGCGCGAAACATCCACCATGCTCTTGGCGCGCTAAAAATGCCGACCGTGTCATAGACAATGACCTGACTTTGGGATGAAACACCCAGCTCTGACATCATGCGCGCAAAATCATCAGCCTCAGGCAGCATGTGCGGAAGGTCTGTGCCGGCGTCATTGATGGTATCAATGTCAAAGAAGCGCGCATCGGGACTGTGGCCACGAGCGAACTCTGTCGCCGCATCGCGTCCACTGCCAGGCATGTGCCACGATGCATCCAGAACGATGATGTTTGCGTCAGCGGAATGCTCAATAAGCCATTCGGCTGTCACCGTGACGGTCTGCTCCTCGTGGTCTGTCACGTATCGAGCCAGCCAGGAACCGGCAGGCCCTGCTGTTTCAGGAACGCCGGATTGAACATTTTTGACTGATAGCGCGTGCCGAAGTCGCACAGAATGGTCACGATGGTGTGCCCCGGCCCCATTTTTTTGGCCAGGCGGATAGCACCTGCCACGTTCACGCCGCTCGACGAGCCCATGCACAGGCCTTCGTGTTCCAGCAGATCAAACGCCACCGGCAGGGCTTCCTCGTCGGATATCTGGAAGGGCTCATCAACTGTCAGGCCTTCAAGATTGGCGGTTATGCGGCCCTGACCAATGCCTTCGGTGATGGATGTACCTTCGGCTTTCAACTCGCCATGAGCATAGTAGTTGTAAAGAGCAGCACCCATCGGGTCGGCGATGCCAATGACAATGTCTTTGTTGTTTTCGCGCAGACCCGCTGCAACACCTGCCAGTGTGCCACCCGTGCCAACGGCGCAGATAAAGCCCTCCACCTTGCCGTCGGTCTGTTCCCATATTTCGGGCGCGGTGGTTTCAATATGGCCCTGCCGGTTTGCCACATTGTCAAACTGGTTGGCCCAGATGGCGCCATTGGGTTCCTTTGCGGCCAGCTCCTCAGCGAGGCGGCCTGAATATTTGACGTAGTTGTTGGGGTCTTTGTAAGGCACGGCCGGCACTTCAATCAGCCGTGCACCGGCCAGCCGCAGCATGTCCTTTTTTTCCTGGGTCTGGGTTTCAGGAATGACGATCACGGTCTTGAAGCCAAGAGCGTTGCCGACCAGCGCAAGGCCAATGCCGGTGTTGCCTGCGGTGCCTTCCACAATGGTGCCGCCGGGCTGGAGGCGGCCAGAGCGGATGGCATCCTCGATAATGAACAACGCGGCGCGATCCTTTACCGACTGTCCCGGATTCATGAACTCGGCCTTGCCCAAAATCTCGCAGCCGGTTTCTTCGGACGCTTTCTTGAGGCGGATCAGCGGCGTGTTGCCGATAGCATCAACAATGCCGTTTTTGATCTTTTTCGGGGCGGTGCGTGCGGTCATGGAGCCCATTCCTCGTTTTTTGTATCTGGGGTCGTTCGGTTCCACATGCCTCACACGTACATTAGCGGTCAGCCCTGCTTACGGGCGGAAAATAAGGATGGGCAGGGCGGGACGCAAGGCGTGAGGCGGGATCAATGCCGAAAAAGCTGGCTTTGTGGCCGACGCTGCAATCACAGTGATCCATAAACGCTATGCCCCCGTATCTGTTACTGAATTAGCGCCTTGCACCATTTGCTGTCAGGCATCTTATCCAGCCGCGGCTGCTTTTGCCGGGGTATCTTGATTGAGTGAGTTTCGAACCACGATGTCTGAGGTTTTTTCCGATATTCCCCATGGCACTGATACAGGCGGCAAAGAGGCTGTTCCAACGGCTGAATGGCTGGTGACGCAGTATGGGCTTGGTCAGCTTCCACGCGCGGCAGCAACGCTTGCCGAGGCATATCTGGAGTTAAATCCGGGGATGCGCCCGACGGTGCAGCGGATCGAGAGCGTGGGTGGTTGGTGCCTTGAGCACGCAGAGCCTGCGGCACTGAACAAAGCTCTGACAGCGGGTGACCTGTTGTCACGCGTTGAGCGTGTTGGCGATGAAAAAATCTTAGCTCCTGCACCAGCCCTCGCAGGGAATGCGTTGCCGGAAAGCATAGCTCGTCACATACACGGTCCGCTTGCCGGTCTGCCATGGAAGTGGCGTGGCTTTGGTGCGTATGAGTACCGTCTGAGAGACCTCGAAGACGACGGCATTATCGCCCGCCTTTTGCGCATCGAGCCTGGCAAGGCTGTACCCCAGCACACCCATGACGGTATGGAGGCGACTTTGGTTCTCCATGGTGCCTATCGTGATGAGGCCGGGCTTTTCAGGCCCGGCGATGTTGAGATTGCCGACCACGCAGTGGACCATCAGCCGGTTGCAGAGCCAGGCGCAACGTGCATCTGCTTTGCTGTCAACGAAGCGCCCATGCGCCTGACAGGACGAATTGGACGGTTTTTGCAGTCCTTCATGTAGGCTGAGACATGGCTAATTTTTCCAATCCTGAAACCGGCGTTGCCTGGGTCACAGGCGCAAGCTCCGGCATTGGCCGTGATGTCGCACTGCGTTTGGCGCGCGACGGGTGGACCGTCGCCGCAACTGCGCGTCGACGTGAGGAGCTTGACGCGCTTGCGACGGAAGCTAACGGACTTGCAGGCAAAATCATCGCCTGTGAAGGCGACGTGACCGACCACACGGGGATGACGCGCGTTGCTCTTGATATAGAGCGCAATGAGGGGCCGATAGCGCTGTGTGTGCTGAATGCCGGCGTGTATCTGCCGATTGATGCGCGCGACTTCAAGGCAGATGCATTCGAGACTACCTTTGCCGTCAACCTGACCGGTGTGGCCAACTGCCTGGAACCGGCCATAGCAGCCATGAAGGCACGTGGGCGAGGGCAGATAGCGCTTGTTGCTTCTGTCACGGGGTATGGCGGTCTGCCGACAAGTTCTGCCTACGGAGCAAGCAAGGCGGCTCTTATCAATCTGGCTGAAACGCTGCGCATCGAACTCGATCCCATCGGCATTCTGGTGCAGGTGGTCAATCCGGGCTTTATTGACACGCCTGCCACAAAGCACAATCCGTTCCCTATGCCGGCCTTGATGTCGTCGCCGGACGCGGCTGATCGTATTGTTACCGGGCTCAAATCGCGGGGCTTTGAAATCACATTCCCGCGTCGGTTTACCTATGTTCTCAAGGCGCTTGATTTTTTGCCCGCACGCTGGCGTCTGGCGCTGGTGAGGCGCGCAACCGGGTGGAACAGGGCAGACAGCACGCCGCTGGATTAAGCGTGCGGGGATTAAAAACTATTTTGTAGTCTTACACCGCGCGATGCGCTGATAGACACTTCCCACCGGCAACCCAAACTTCGATACATTGGCTGTGTTGATCAGTTCATCGGGGTGGTGCATCTCAAAGATATCATCAAACTTCAGCCGCCATGCGCGACCACCAATAGGAAGGTCGATGGGATATGACCAGCGCATACGGCGGCCTTCAACGCGCCCTTCAGCAACGCCGACAACATCACTGGCCTTGCCGCGGTAGCGACCGTTGCCCAGCGCTTCAATCAGCCATTCGCGCTCGTCGGTCTCGCCATCGTCATACTGAAACTTTTCGTGGACACGTATCTCAGCGCCACTGCGGGTGCCGGTCACGGTAGCGCTAAATCTGCGCCGCACGCGGCCAAACGGATCGCGGAACTCACCTTCAGCTTCCAGCGCCCCGTCAAAAAACTCTTCAAGGCGCAGTTCGGGATTTTCTTCCGCGCCGAACCTGTTCAGGTGCTCAGGTTTCAGTTTTTCGCCCATTGCTTTGCCTGCTCTTGTCCATTGTGGGGCCGCGGCCCCTCATTTGGTTCATGGGGAGGCAGGCGCACTGTTGATGCGGGCCCGAAGCTCCCTGTGAGCATCCCGGTCAAGTGGAAAACTCCACATGAGTACGAGGGCGGGCAGCTTTAGGATCACCGGCAGACCCGCGTAAAGCATTGAAACGGCGAATAAACTTTGGTTCGTGTTAGGCGTGTTGGCAGTTGCGTCGAAACCGGCCAATGCAAGCAACGGAAACGCCACACCCGCTGCAAGCGCCAGCGACAGCTTTGTGGCCAGGCTCCACAAGGCAAAGTAAAGCCCGGTGCGCTGTTCTCCGGTCTGGGCGGTATCAATGTCCACCACATCCGCCTGAATTGCGGCTGGCAAAACCAGATCCGCGCCCACGGCAAAGCCTGACAGAATGCAGATGATGGCAAAAGCCGTAACGTCACCAGCGCCTAAAAACGGCACCCAAACGAACGTGGCGCAGGCCAGTGTCATGGAAGCAACCCAGGTGCGATGCTTGTTCCACCGGCGGGCGATCCAAAGCCAACCGGGAATGGCGACCACGCCGGACACGAAATACAAAAACAGCAGCGGGCCGACTAACGCTGGTGCGGCCAGCACATGGGTGACGAAAATCACAAACAATGTGGCAGGCAGGCCATTGGCCCAGCCGTTGATCAGGAATGCAGCTATCAGGCGCAAAAATGTTCTGTTGTCGCGCAGCGCCGTGATCCCCTCGCGCAGATTGATACGACGCTTCGTCGTGTTGCGTGGTGTGGGAACAAAGATCACACAAATGGCGACGGTCAGCGGCAACAGGAGCATCAGGCTGATGGCAAGGGTCTGCATGGCATTGGCCGTGCCGCCCATGCCTGTGGCGTCCAGCACTGCTGGTGTTGCGGTTGCCAGCAGTGTGCCGGCGACAACCAGACCTTCGCGGCGGGCGGTGACGCCGGTGCGTCCGTCATAATCTTCCGCCAGTTCGGCGCCCCACGCCGTGTAGGGCAGGATCATCAGTGTCCAGCCTATTGAGAGAAGGGCGCTCCAGAACAACAGGTAGGTGACTGTTGGTTGTTCCGGCGGGACGAATACCATCCATACGGCCAGCATGGTGGGAACGAGGCCAAGCACTAGCCACGGTTTGCGGCGACCAAAGGGAAGTTTAAGCCGGTCGCTCAGGAAGCCGATGGCGGGGTCGGTCACGGCATCCAGCAAACGGACAACCAGCAACGCAATACCAATGAGGGCAAGAGGTACGCCGAGTTCCGCATAGTAGCTGGGTACGAAAACATAAACAGGTAGCGTGAGGGCCGCCAGGGGCAGGCCGGGAAGGGCGTAAAGCCACAACACGGTGCTCGCTGGTGTTGCGGCTGGATGCTGATTGAGTGCTAAACCTGCCAAGGGAAGTCAGGCGCGCGCAAGCGTAACCTGGGTCACGTCTGTGTTGGCGGAGCAGAACCCGGCTTCGCAATAGGCCAGGTAGAAGTGCCACAGGCGCCTGAAGCGCTCATCAAAGCCAAGCGGTTCAATTGTCGGCCATGCCTCTGCGAACCGCTGCTGCCACAGGCGTAAGGTGCGCGCGTAGTCGGGACCGAACTCGCGGTTGCCCGTCAGGGTCAATCCTGCATGGCTTATTTGTTCGCGCAATATGGTGGGCGACGGCAGCATGCCACCGGGAAAAATGTAGCGCTGAATGAAGTCTGCGGTGCTGCGATAGTCTTCAAAGGCCTCGTCAGCGATGGTGATGATCTGCAAGCCTGCCTTGCCGCCAGGCCTGAGCACGTCATGCACCTGTTTGAAATAGGCAGGCCAATAGGCTTCGCCGACGGCCTCAAACATTTCGATTGAGGCAACGCGGTCAAACTTTTCGTCAACGTCGCGGTAGTCCTGAAAGCGAAGTTCCACTTTGTCTGAGAGACCTGCGCTGGCCATGCGGGCACGGGCATAGTCAAGCTGTTGCTGGGAAATAGTGATGCCGGTGACGCGGCAACCAATTTCACCAGCGGCGTATTCTGCAAAGCCGCCCCAGCCACAGCCTATTTCCAACACGTGATGGTCTGGCTGCAACTGCATGGCGGTTGCCAGCGCGCGATATTTTTCGCGCTGGGCGGAAGCCAGATCATTTACGCCGGGCTTAAAGATGGCCGATGAATAGCTCATGGTTTCGTCGAGCCAGAGGCCGTAAAACTCGTTGCCCAGATCGTAGTGTGCGTGGATGTTGCGTTTAGACCCACGGCGCGTGTTGGCGTGCAGCTTGTGATAGAGCTTGTTGACCCAGTCAAACAGGCCTGTGCGCATGGTGTCCATCATCATGGCGCGGTTGCGGGCGAACACTTCCAGAAACTTCGCCATGTCCGGTGAATCAACGTGACCGTCCATGTAGGCCTCGCCGAAGCCGATGCCGCCTCCGGCCATCAGCTTGCGTGTGGCGCGGTAGGTCAGCACCTCCACTTCGCCATGCTGGCCGGGTTCGCGGCCTTCAAAGCGCAGCGCAATGCCATCAGGCAGACGCACGGTGAGTGAGCCCCACCTGATACGCAGCAACATGGTGAGCGCCCAGCGCACAAGCCGGGGGACACCCGTTAGCTGCTGAAGCACGTCAGGCGTTGCCAATACCGGCGCTGAACCCTTCCGGGTGCCTGTCGATGATGCATCCAACTGAGACATGACCGTCACGCTACTTTTGTGGTCTCGTTGGAAGTATAGCTGTTTTCAGGCGCTTTTGCAGGATCAATAGCATTGCCGCGTGGACCCGATGACGGTCCATGAACGCTGGAGCGCGGCGGCTTTTGGGCGGGCCTGGCAAAATATGGCACACCCTTGAGCCACAGCCGAAGCGCTTCAAAGTGTATGGCCCCGATGATTTTGACCGTCATCAGCGGATAACGGAAAAACGCCTGCACCAATCTGGAGGTTGTAAAGCTGCGGGCGGTGCCATCAAAAGTTGCCAGCAGAAAAGACCCGTCCTCATCTGCTTCGCGAATATGGACGCCGATGGTTTGTGCCGGATCATCAAGGGCGAAGCTGTAAGACGCGGCCATGCCAACGAAGGGTGAGACGTGCAGATGCTTGTCGCGGCTCTGGCGCACGATGCGCCCGTGTTTTTCAGATGCGGTGACAGGCGCCACATAGCTGTGTGTGTCGCCAAATGTATTGTGTACCTGATAAACAAGCGCCGTCAGTTCGCCATCCTGACTGTAGCAGTAATAGACCGACAGCGGATTGAATACGTATCCAAGAATACGCGGGTAGCACAGCAGCTTGATCTGACCCGGCTCGTCAAGCCCTGCATCGTTCAGCAGGCTGACGATATGCTCACGCAATGGCGTGCCGTCGCGTGCGCCATGGTCGCGCTCATGGAAGCTGAACAGGTTGAAACGGTTCAGCGAAAAAAGGGCGCTGCGGCGCGCAGTTTGTTGCAGAGCATCAATGTCCAGCAACATGGAAAACACGCTGTAGCTGAACCTGTGCTCAGTCGGCCGGGTGCGGGCGTGCATGACGCGGCCAAAGTAAAGTGTGGCGGGCGCGGTGTTCACTCTGCGGCCTCGACAAACGGATCAATTTGTACCGCATTCTTGTCAGTTGTCGCAGGTGCTGAGGCAAGCACCATCTGCGCGGCAGCCAGACCGGACTTGAGGCCATCTTCGTGGAAGCCGTAACCGAGCCACGCACCACAATACCAGGTGTTTCCGGTACCCTGAATGGCGTTGATTTTCTCCTGCGCATCAAGGGCTGCGGCATCAAACATCGGGTGAGTGTATTCCATCCGCTGAAACGTAAGAGCAGGGTCGGGTGCCGTGGCGGGGTTCAGGCTCACGAAAATAGGGTGCTTGTTGTCGATGCTCTGCAACTGGTTCATCCAGTAGGTGACGGACAGTGACCCGCCGCGATCAATGCGGCCTGGCGACATGTAGTTCCAGGCTGACCATGCGCGCTTGCGGCGGGGCATGAGGCTCGGGTCGCGGTGCAAATAGACCGTATTGGGACCATAGCGGATGGCCCCCAGCAAACGGGTTTCATCTTCGGTGGGGTCTGCGAGCATGGCCAGCGCTTCGTCTGAATGGGCACCGATGACGATGCGGTCAAACTGGCTTGTGTCGTCGTTTGTGTCCGTTACCAACACGCCGTCGGGCGTGCGGGTGATGCTGGCAACGCCGGTATTGACGCGGATATTGTCGGCGAAGGGTGCTGTGAGCTTTTCCACATAGGCACGCGAGCCACCCACAACGGTGCGCCACATAGGACGATCTTCGTCGATCAGACGGTGATTTCGGAAAAAATCAAGGAAGCTGCGGGCCGGGAAGCGCAGCATCTCGCTTGCAGGTGTGGACCAGATGGCGGCCCCCATGGGCAGCAGATAATCGCGCCTGAAGCGGGCGGAAAACTTGTGGGCGCTCAGATAGTCGCCAAGCGACAGGCCTTCAGACAGGCCCGCCGCCAGATCCTTGCGGGCCAGACGATTGAACCTGAAAATCTCGCGCAGCATGAAAATGAAGCCGGGGCTGAACAGGTTGCGCCGCTGAGCAAACACGCTGCGTACCGTGCGGCCGGACCACTCAAACGCGCCGTTCATGGTGGAGACGCCAAAGCTCATGTCGCTCTCGCGGGTTTGCACGCCGAGGTCTGCAAACAGCTTTGTCAGGTTGGGGTAGTTGTGCTCGTTATAGACAATGAACCCGGTATCAACGGCAATAGGCGTTCCGTCATAGTCAACGTCCACCGTATTGGAGTGACCTCCGATGCGGCTGTCTTTTTCATAGACCGTTACGTCATGCTCACGTGACAGCACATAGGCTGCGCTATTGGCAGAAATGCCGGTACCGACAATTGCAATTCTCATAAACTCTTGGTCGCTCTCGTTATCTGTCGTTCGCCGGATCAGCCGGCTTTCCTGATTTCCTGATACCCGTCCAGGGCGCGTGTACGGGCATCTGAGTGGTCCACGACCGGATCTGGATAGTCAGTACCCAGATTTATACCGGCCTCGTCAAGCACTTCCTCAGGCGCTGTCCACGGGCTGTGGATGTATTTGTCGGGCAGTTTTGAAAGTTCGGGTACGTACCGGCGAATGTAGTCGCCGTTGGCATCAAACTTCTGGCCCTGCGTGATGGGATTGAATATCCGAAAATAGGGCGCGGCGTCTGCTCCGGAGCCTGCGACCCATTGCCAGCTCGCTGCGTTGTTGGCGAGGTCTGCGTCCACCAGCGTATCCCAGAACCACTTTTCACCTTCATGCCAGTGGATCATCAGGTGTTTGACCAGAAACGACGCCACAATCATCCGTACACGGTTGTGCATCCATCCGGTCTGCCAGAGCTGGCGCATTCCCGCGTCCACCATGGGATAGCCGGTCATGCCGCGTTGCCATGCGCGCAGGCCGTCGTCGTCCTGCCGCCACGGAAAATCATCAAACTTGTCCTGGAAGTTGTCCGTGGGAATGGCCGGAAAATGGTAAAGCAGGTGATAGGAAAACTCGCGCCAGCCCAGTTCAGCTACAAACTTCTTGACGGCTTTGTCGGTTGCGCGCCCGTCGTCGGCGGCATCGCGGGCCGCCCAGTAAACCTGCCGCGGACCGATGTCACCAAAATGCAGATGCGGCGACAGGCCGGACGTGCCGTCCACGCCTGGGCAGTCACGGGCGTCAGGGTAGTCGTTTATGGTGTCATCCAGAAAACGCGACAGGCGATCAAGCGCACCTTTGGTGCCTGGCTGCCACATTTTGCTGAAACCTTCCGCCCAATCAGGTGATGTGGGAGTGAGCGACCAGTCTGACAGCGTATCCGAGGCAGGCCATGAGGCGGGTGCCTGAAGATTTTTGGGTTTGGCGTAGGCGTGCTCAAGCCCTGCGGTCTTGCCCATGCAGGCGCGCCAGAAAGGCGAGAAAACACGATAGGGACCGCCGGTTTTTGTTTCTATTGTCCACGGCTCAAACAGCAGGCTTGCATTAAAGCTGCGGGCCTCAATGCCGCGGTCAAGCAGACCAGCCTTCAGCGCCTTGTCGCGACTGATGGCGTCCGGTTCGTAGCAGCGGTTCCAGAAGACTGATTGCGCACCGGTCTCATCAATCAGTTGATCCAGCACGTCGCTGCTGTTGCCCTGCCGCAGAATGAGGGTGCTGTTTATGCCTTTTAGGTCATCGGCCAGCGACGCGAGGGCATGATGCAGCCACCATCGGCTTGCCCCGCCCATGCGCCAGTCTGAGGATGTTGCATCGTCGAGCACATAAACGGGCAGCACCGGCGCGCCCGCATCGACAGCCGCGACAAGTGCCGGATTATCGGCAATACGCAGATCCTGGCGAAACCAGACGATGATGGGGTCTGCAGGCACGTGTTTGAATCCGATATAAAAAAACCGCAGAAAAGCGCCAGGAATACGGCGCAATTAATACATAACAGGATACGGGATATTTGCCGGACTGGATCAGTCGGCGGGGGTGGTTGCCGAGGCAACAAAGCGGGCGACCTGGGGCGTTGCCGGGGTATGTCGCAGGTCGTTCGGCGCGCCGATCTGCGCCACGGTGCCTTCATCCAGCACCGCAATGCGGGTGGCCAGTCGCGTGGCTTCTGCAAAATCATGGGTGACAAAGACAATTGTGCGGGCAAGTTCGGCCTGCAGGTCAACAAGAAGTGACTGCAGGTCAGCGCGGGTTAGGGGGTCGAGCGCTGAAAACGGCTCGTCCATCAGCATGATGGGAGCGTCCACGGCCAGTGCGCGAGCCAGGCCGACGCGCTGGCGCATACCACCGGAAAGCTCTGCAGGGTTTGTGTCAGCGTAGCCATCAAGACCGACGCGGCTGAGCCATTGATCCGCCTTTTGCACACACACATCGCGCGATTGCCCCATAACCTTGAGGCCGAAGCTGACATTGGCCCCGACACTGAGATGTGGGAACAACGCAAAACTCTGAAACACCATGGCGATGCGCTGCCGACGGAAGGCGGCTAGCTGTTTTGCTGACATGTCTGAGACGCTACTGCCCATCACCTCAACGGTGCCGGCATTTGGTTTGATAAGACCATTGATGAGACGAACAAGCGTAGACTTGCCGGAGCCTGAAAGCCCCATAACCACGAACAGTTCACCCTCGCTAATGGAAAGCGACACATCGTGCAGTGCCAGTGTGGTGGAGAGGCTATCGCGAATGCGCGCGCGCCCGGCTCCCTGACGGGCAGCACACAAAGCCTGCTGTTGTGCGGGACCAAACAAACAGGTGACAGCATCAAGCGTAATCATGATTTTGATATCGTCCGACCTGCGGCGCGGTCTGTGGTGCGTGCACCAAAAGCCTGGGTGATGCGGTCAAGAATGATTGCCAGCAGCACAATGGCTGTGCCGCCGATCAGGCCTTTACCAATATCGGCACGTTGCAGACCTTCAAGCACCGTCTGCCCAAGACCGCGCGCACCAATCATTGAGGCAATCACAACCATGGCCAGTGCCATCATTGTGGTCTGGTTGATGCCTTGCAGAATGTTGGGGACAGCGAGTGGTAGCTCTATGGAAACCAGACGCTGGCGGCGGGATGCACCGAAGGCGTCTGCCGCTTCCAGCAGCTCTTTTTCGATGAGGCGCAGGCCCAGGTCGGTCAGGCGGGCAAGGGGTGGCAAGGCATAAACGATGGTGGCCAGAATGGCGGGTACCTTGCCAAGTCCCAGCAGCATGGCGACGGGGATCAGATAGACGAAACTGGGAATTGTCTGCATCAGATCCAGCACCGGAGTGACGAGCGCTCTCACGTGCGCGCTTCTGGCCATGGCAATACCCAGCGGCACGCCCATGACGGCGCATAAGGCGACCGACACCAGAACAATTGCGAGGCTCTGCATGGCTTCATCCCATACGCCCAGCGCGCCGATGAACCACATGCCCGCAACGCAGAACACTGCGAGCCACACCTTACGGGCGGCAAGAAATGCCAGCACACCCACAAGCACCAGAACAGCCCATGGCGGCAGGGCGCGCAGGGGGGCTTCGACCAGCAAGAACGCTGTCAGCAACGCATCCGAGACTGCATCAAAGCTGCGCCCATGGGTCACGATGAGCCAATCAACTGCTGTGTTGGCAGCGTCACGCAGCGGGGTGCCAAGATCAGGAAACATGGGGACGGCCTTTATTTCCCGGCAAGGGCTGATAGCACGCGTGCGCGGGCCTCAGTGCTCACCCAGTCTGCCCACAGATCGGGGTTTTGTTGCAGGAAAACATCTGCCGCCTCGCTTGCGGACAGATCGCTTTCGCGCATGGCCGCCAGCGCGGCTGATACGTTTTGCGACGTTGTTTCGTAGGCAGTCAGTACACGGACAATATTGGGAGCCTGGGCCTCAAACTGTGTATTGACGCCAATGGCAACCACTGCCGGTGGGTAGGCAACACCTCCCTGCAGGGGCGCATCCACCCTGCGCAGGGTATCGAAAGCCTCAGCTTCAAACGGTGGTTCGTCCAGCCTTACGAGGTCGTACATACCCGTCAGCCAGGTAGGGGACCAATAGTAAAAAAGGATCGGGCGCTGACGTTTGATTGCACCAGCCACGGCAGCGGCCAGGGCCTCGCCGGTGCCGGGCAGAAAATTCGTGTAATGATCGTTTAGTCCGTAGGCTTCAAGTTTGCGTGTGTTCACGATCTCACACGCCCAGCCCGCAATACAGTTATAAAAGCGGCCCTTGCCCGGCTCCTCGCGATCATCAAACAGGTGCTTGTAGCGTGGCAGGTCGTTGACCTGTTTCAGGTCGGGCGCGGGCGCATCCGGCCCTTCGACTACGTAACGCGGCACGTACCAGCCCTGCACAGCATCGGGAAAATTGGGACCGATGTCTCGCACCTGGCCGCGTTCAACAGCCTTGACCCAAACGTCTGGCAGGTTGTTGCGCCAGACTTCCATGATGACGTCTATGTCACCGCGCGCCACGCCGTTGTTGAGGGGAATGGTTGCGCCGGGAATGCTAGTTGTTTCGCAGCCATAGCCGGCGCTCAACAGTCTTCCTGCAACGGCGTTGTGAAAGCGGGCCGAATCCCAGTCAAGCCCGGCAAACACGATGGGGCGGTCAATCGGGCAGGATAATGCAGATGCGGGAAGGGATGTGATTGCGCCCACACAGGTGATGGCGGCGATCAGAACACTTTTCAGACTTACAAACATACGTGCCAGAATAGTTCAGGGCGGCAGCACTGCACAGGCTGAATGCTAGGCTGAGGCTGTGCGTGCTTGCGTGTGTGGTTTTCTGAACGAGGAGGGAGGCCGTCCGTACAGGTTGGCAAAGGCCGCGTTGAACCGCCTGGTGCTGCCAAAACCTGATTCAGCCGCAATACGCGTCATCGGCAGGTCTGACGTATCAATCAGACGCTTGGCCCGCTGAACACGCAGCGTCTGCGCAATTTGCAGAGGCGACGCACCGGTATGTTCGCGCAACAGCCGCGCCATATGCCGCGCTCCAATGCCAAGGCGGGCGGCCAAATCATCAACCGTACCTGTGTCCAAAGCACCGGATTCAATAAGATTCAAAGCGCGCCGGGCGGTAGTCCGGGTGCCGTTCCAAGCCGGGCAAAATGGAGCTGTTTCAGGGCGGCACCGCAAACAGGGGCGAAATCCTGCCTGCTCACAGGCAGCAGCACTTGGATAGAACGTCACGTTCTTTTCCAGTGGCGGTTTCACACGACAAACAGGACGGCAATATATTTTGGTGGTTCGCACGGCGATAAAAAACCGACCATCAAATGCCGGGTCGCGATCGCGCATCGCCTTGATGCATGTGATGTGATCAATCATGCGGTGTTTTTAGCATGGGCGTGCATTCAGCGGGCCGTCGCCGCGATGATGATGTCCGAAAACGGCCATTCAACATTTGCGCGTCACATTTTGGCCTGACCGGATCATATCCTGATTTGACCAGAGCATATCGCTGAACAGAAACCAGAGCATATCGCTGAACAGAAAAATGGCTCCCCTTTGTGGAAGCCTTTAGAACCATGTGCATTGCGCCCGAGCCCGATTTAAGGCGCTTGCTAGAGGATATCCGAGACCTTCAGATTGCTGCCTGACGGGATATCAATTACCGTTTAGTGGATAGTTTACAAGCATGGCGAATCAGCTGTATAGTGATTGCTAAACAGAGAACGGAGACAGGAGCCATGACCAACGGGAGGGAGAAGTTCGGGGCGTTTATTCGCCGCGAGCGTGAGGCGCGGGATATCGGTCTGCGCGAGATGGCCAAGAAGATCGGGGTGAGCCCGACATACATGTCGAAGGTCGAGCGCGACGAGTTCACGCCGCCGACTGAGGACAAGGTTCGGTCGCTTGCGCAGATTCTCGAATGCGATCCGGATGAATTGCTGGCGATGGCAGGGCGCGTCCCCTCCGATCTCGCCGACATCATCAAGCGGCATCCCGTCGAAATGTCGGCGCTGCTGCGAACCGCCAACGGTCTTAGCGCCGAGGACCTGGCCCGGCTTTCTCGGGAGGCAGGAAAGGCCAAGGGCAAGTGAAGCCACCGGGGCAAGGCCCCGCCAATGTAGATGAAGGATGACTGATGAGCCGTTTTGTTCCCTACCTTGCCGACGAGGCCATCGAGTGCGACGCCGCTTCCCTGATCGGAGAGTATGAGCACGCGCGGGCCGTGACGATCGAACCGCCGATCCCCATCGAGGACATTGTCGAAAAGTACCTCAAGCTGCGGATTGAGTTTGACGACATGCACGCGCGCCACAATGTTCCACGCCCTCCGAACGGCCAGCCCGACATCCTTGGCGCGATCTACGGCGACGGCAGCATCTTCATAGACGAAAGCCTCGATCCTGAGGAGAACCCCTCGCGGGAGGGCCGCTATCGCTTCACACTGGCCCACGAGGGCGGTGGGCACTGGCGTCTGCATCAGCACCTCATCGCGCAGGATACGGCGCAGACCTGCTTCCTTGATGCCGCGAGCGAACCCAAGTTCATCTGCCGATCGAGTGAGGCAAAGGAGCGGGTGGAATGGCAGGCCGATTTCTACGCCTCCTGCCTGCTGATGCCGCGCAAGATGATCTTTGCCACATGGGACGAGTTCTTTCCGGACCGGAAGCAGCGCGTTCTCGAACCGGAAACGCCAGTCGCACATTCCTTCGTCGAGATACCGCGCATCCATGCTTCCTTCGATGATTTCGAGATTTCTGAAACAGAAGACGAGGCGCTGGAAAGGTTTTGCAAGCCGCTGGCCGAGCGCTTCGTCGTTTCCCCCATCGCCATGCGTATCCGGCTGGAAAAGCTTGGCTTGCTTCATCGTGTGTTGCCGCTTCAGCGGCTTCTGTCCGGCAGGTAATCCGGCCCTTTTTTTGAGGAGATTGTAAAGTGTCAAGTGGACAGGCGAAATACGGCGTAGCGGCGCGGAAGGACGGGTTCGAGACCCGCGACTTCTATCTTGCCTGCTTCCTGCGCTGCACGGGCTACGAGCTACTCGATCTGCGCGCCGAGGGACGGCGCAAGGTCTTCGTCTTCCGCGATCGGCAATGCCGGCGCGATGACGTGCTGTCGTTCTACGGCGATGGGGCGATGGTGCCGCCCCTCGCGTTCTCCACCACAGTCAAAGACATGAAGGCGCTATTGCACAATGCTTGAGAAATCCATCCATACCTCCACTCCACAGGATTGCGGTCCTCAACTGCGCCAAGCGCTCGACGAGATCGGCAAGATCGTCCTGGACGGGCTGAATCACGGGTATTTCCGCGCCACTGTGTCGAGCACTGTCGGCAAAGAGAACCGCCGCGACCTCGTGATCGAGGCCGGAAAATCTCACAAATTCACGATCCCGAAGGACGAACTGCCGCGCTGACGGGGCGCGCAAACGGGCGATCCCTGGGACTGGGACGCCGAACATGCAAATGACGATACGATCCAGTGTCATCGGTGCGAGTCCGAGGCCGGAGATCAGGGGCACGGAACGGCGAGAAGCCGACCGTGAGACCTTCGGTGAAAGCAGCAAACGACAATCGCAATGACGAACTGATCGGACGGACCCGCGAGGTCTGGCAACCGCGCCTCGGGCGCGATCTGAGCCGCGTCGAGGCGAAGCAGATCGCCGCCAACGTGACCGGCTTCTTTTCCGTCCTGGCCGAATGGTCGCGGGCCGATATGCCCGACCCTGCGAACGATAACGGCGGCAGCACGGCCTCCGGTGACGAGGGGGTGTGCGATGACCGCTGAAACCACCGCCAGGGCGCTTGGCGGCCGCAAGGTCGGACAAGCCTGGACGGCGCGCTGCCCGGCCCATGACGACCGCGAGCCGAGCCTCTCAATTCGTGACGCTGACGGCAAGGTGCTCGTGCGCTGTCATGCCGGGTGCGACCAGCGCGACGTCATCGCGGCCCTGAAGGAACGCGGATTGTGGGACGGCAAGGCACATTCGTCCCTCAGGACATCGCGTCACCGCAACGTGTCGCCACCGCGACCCGATCCGGATCAGGCGGAACGGAGTGCGGTGGCGCTTTCGATCTGGCAGTCCACGATTGCCGCCGACGGCACGCCGGTCGAAGCCTATCTCGCCTCACGCGGCCTGACTTGTTCGCTGCCGCCGTCGCTTCGCTTTCATCGCGGCTTGAAGCACCCCTCGGGCGGGATCTGGCCCTGCATGGTGGCGCTGGTGACGAAGGGCGCCGACGACACGCCACTGGCCATCCACCGCACATTCCTAGCCCGCGAGGGCCAAGCCAAGGCGCCGGTCGAACCTGCGAAGCTGATGCTCGGCCCTTGCCGGGGCGGGGCGGTTCGCCTTCGCGAACCCGGCGAAACCCTGATGGTCGGCGAAGGCATCGAGACTTGTCTCGCGGCCATGCAGGCGACCGGACATCCGGCTTGGGCGGCGCTGTCCACCTCCGGGCTGCGGACGCTCGATTTACCTGGCTGCGTCCGCGACGTGATCGTTCTGGCCGATGGCGACGATCCCGGCGAAGCGGCATCGCGCGATTGCGCCCTGCGGTGGATGCGGCAGGGACGGCGGGTGCGCATTGCCCGGCCTCCGCGTGGAATGGATTTCAACGATATGTTGCTCGGCCGTGCGCCCGGCATCGAGGAGGGCGCACAATGAGCAACGAGATTGACGGTGAAAACATGAACCCCATCCTCGACGCGATCGACTCGGCCGATGAAATTCCCGATCCGCTTGATGGTCTGGTCGAGAAATCCGGCGAAGATCCTGGCGCGGCATTCACACCAGAGGTTCTGGATCGGCTCGTCGCCCTCAAGTCGGAGGATCGCGCGGCTTTCGAAGCCTTGCGCGCGAGGCTCAAGAAGGTCGGCTGCCGGGTGACCGCACTCGACGAGGCCATGGCCGAGGAAAGCGGAGATGGCGGGCGCGGCCCGACGCAGGCCGACATCCTGATCGACCTCGCGGGCGCGGCCGACTTGTTCCATTCGGCGGACGGCACGGCCCTTGCCGACATCCTGATCAACGAACATCGCGAAACCTGGCCAGTGCGCACGAAAGGCTTCCGACGCTGGCTGGCGCGTCAGTTCTTCGAGCAGACCGGCGGCGCGCCGAGTTCCGAGGCGCTGCAATCCGCGCTTAACGTGATCGAGGCGAAGGCTCATTTCGACGGCCCGGAACGGCCCGTGTTCATCCGGGTGGGCGGCCTCAATGAGCGGCTTTACCTCGATCTCGGAGACGAGGCCTGGCGGGCGGTGGAAATCGACGCCACCGGCTGGCGGGTGATCGACAAGCCGCCGGTTCGCTTCCGCCGCGCTGCCGGCATGCAACCCCTGGCCGTCCCGATGCCGGGCGGATCGGTCGAGACATTACGCGCTTTTCTGAACGTCCAGTCCGATCAGGATTTCGTCCTGGTGGTGGCCTGGGCGCTCGCTGTCCTGCGCAATGAGGGACCCTATCCGGCGCTCGTGCTGTCGGGCGAACAGGGATCGGCGAAATCAACTTTCTCGGCAATATTGCGTTCACTGCTCGATCCCAACACCGCGCCGTTGCGCGCCCTGCCGCGCGAGGACCGCGACCTTTTCATCGCCGCCAGCAACGGCCATGTGCTGGCCTTCGACAATGTGTCGGGCTTGCCAGCGTGGATTTCGGACACGCTTTGCCGACTGGCCACCGGCGGCGGCTTCGCCGTGCGCCAGCTCTATACAGACCAGGACGAGGTGCTGTTCGACGCCGCACGCCCGGTGATCCTCAACGGCATCGAGGACATCGTGACCCGACCCGACCTGGCCGACCGCGCGGTGTTCCTGACGCTGGAGCCGATCCCAGAAGATCGCCGTCGACCGGAGGCGGAATTGTGGGCATCTTTCGAGGCGGAACGCGGGCGTATACTCGGCGTCCTTCTCGACGCGGTGGTGGAAGGCTTGAAGTGCCTTCCCGACACCCGCCTGCCCAAGCTGCCGCGTATGGCCGATTTCGCATTGTGGGCCTCGGCCTGCGAGACCGCCATCTGGCCTGCGGGCATATTCTGGGCAGCCTATTGTGGCAACCGGGACGAGGCCGTCGAGGGCGTTATCGACGCCGATCCGGTCGCCGCCGCGGTGCGCGCCGTCATGTTGGAGCGGACGGAGTGGACGGGAACAGCCTCCGATCTTCTGGGCGCCCTTGGGGAAATGGCAGGCGAACGCGTGGCGAAGGCCAAGACCTGGCCCGACAGTCCGCGCGCGCTTTCGGGACGGCTGCGCCGCGCCGCCACCTTCCTGCGCAAGATCGGCATCGAGGTGTCCTTCGAGCGCGAAGGTCGGGCGCGCACCCGGATCATCCGCATCACCGCCGCAGGCGCGGAATCGGTGCCGGAACGCGGCGGGGCGCAACCGTCCGCGCCGTCCGCACCGTCCGCGCCAAGGCCGAAATCCGTTCCTGACAACGGCTTCGGGGCGCCCGACCTGCGGACGATCGCCAACGATGCGGACGGTTGCGCGTACGGAAAGGTCGATAGCGTCCGCGGTAACCCTATGAAATCCAATGGCCGGGACGATGCAGACGGTGCGGACGCAAACTGCGCGGCTCATTCCGAGACGGAAAAAACGACGGCCACCAGTTGGAGGGCACGGCTATGAGCGCCGCTAGCGCCTTGCAGGCCGCCCGCGATGCTGGAATCGGCTTGCATGTTGATGGCGTCGATCTGGTTCTGGAAGCATCGGCGCCGCCGTCCGCCGCCATCCTGGATTCACTGGCCCGGCACAAGGCGGATCTGATCATACTGCTGCAACCCGGCAATAACGGTTGGTCGGATGAAGATTGGCGGGCGCTCTACGATGAGCGCGTGGGCATCGCCGAGTTCGACGGTGGGCTACCACGCCCGGAGGCCGAGGCCCTGGCTTTCGAATTCTGCGTCGTCGAATGGCTGAACCGCACCTTCGAGCGCTCACCGGCTGAAAGCTGCCTCGCCTGCGGAGGCGGCGATAGAGCCCATGACGCCCTGCTGCCGCACGGCGTCGACCCAACCGGCCATGTCTGGCTGCATTCGCGCTGCTGGCCTTCATGGCAGGCGGGCAGAAGGGTAGATGCGGTCATCGCACTCAAAGCCATGGGGATTGAAGACAGGAGCAAAGGGACATGACGAAGAGCAAGGCAAAGAAGGCCAACGAACCGACGACCGTTGTTGTAGACGATCCGGAGGACCGAAAGGGCGCACTCAAGACGATCGGCGGATCTCAGTCGGACCATTGGAATAACACGCTGGCCAATCAGGCGGTGCAGGCGCTGTGGGTGACGAACTCGGACGCGCAGGAACGGGACCGCCAGTTGAGCGCCACCGTCGCCGGGCTGGCTGGCATCGGCCCGAAGGATGAACTGGAGGGCATGATGGCGGCGCAGCTGATCGCGGCCCATAACGCCGCGATGGAATGCTACCGTCGCGCCATGATCGGCGAACAGACATTCGAGGGCCGACGCGAAAATCTGAATCAGGCGAATAAGCTGTCCCGCACCTGGGCGGCACTCGTCGACGCGCTGAACAAGCATCGCGGCAAGGGCCAGCAGAAGGTGACCGTCGAGCACGTCCATGTCCACGCGGGCGGCCAGGCCTTAGTCGGCACGGTCGAACGGCCGGGGGGAGGGGATCAAACGAAAATGGAGGAACAACCCCATGCAAAGCAGATTGCCCATGCATCTGAGCCCGCGCTGTGGCGCGCAGACACGGAAAGGCACGCTGTGCCGGTCCCCCGCGATGGCGAACGGTCGTTGCCGGATGCACGGAGGAAAGTCTCCGGGCGCACCGATGGGTAATGCCAATGCGCGGAAACATGGCCTCTACACGGCCGACGCAGTCGCCGAGCGGCGAGAGCTGGCGGGGCTGCTCCGATCCATGCGAGGCGTCATCGAAGAGGTGGATGGATAGGGCATTGGTCTCTGGGCGCTTCTTGCGGTCCTTTCCGGTGGATTCCGTATGCGGGGAGTCCGGGCGCAATGCCGGTCCGGCGTGGCAGCGGTCATCGTCTAAACCACGCGCCCGTACAAGGAAGTGCCCGCTTCCATCCTGGGCGGTTTTGTATGCTGGCGGGCGAAGCGCGGGACATCGCTAGGGACTGGCTTCCTTTTTGGGAGTCCACCCGGAATCCGGAATCCATTGCCCATTGGGCCAAATTGGCCAAAAGTAGATAATCATTGACGGGGAGCCGCATGCAGACTCTGAGCGCGAACGACGCGAAGTATGGCTTCAAGCGGCTGATCGACCTGGCCCGCGCCGAGCCAGTTGCGGTCCCCAAGCATGGGCGCCCCGTCGTCTTAGCGATGGCGGTTGAGGAATATGAGCGGCTGAAGGCGCTGGACCAGCGCAAGAGCCCGAACGGGCAGGGGGATCAGACATGAGCCGGACGATGGCAGGGGGCGGCTGACCGGCATGGACAAGCGAAGCCTCACCGAACGCGACATTTGCACCAAGTTCATCCTGCCCGCCGTCAAGCGCGCGGGCTGGGACGAGATGGTGCAGGTTCGGGAGGAGGTCTATTTCACCAAGGGCCGCATCATCGTGCGCGGCAAGCTGGTGACGCGCGGCAAGGCGAAGAAGGCCGACTTCGTTCTCTACTACAAGCCGAACATTCCGATCGCGCTGATCGAGGCCAAGGACAACAAACATTCGGTCGGCGACGGAATGCAGCAAGCGCTCGACTACGCCGAAACTCTGAAGATCCCATTTGTTTTCAGCTCGAACGGCGATGGTTTCGTATTCCATGATCGCACGGGCGCCAGCACGCCGCGCGAAGCGAACCTCGGCCTCGACGCCTTCCCGTCGCCAGCCGACCTGTGGGCGCGCTTTCGCGCCTGGAAAGGGCTGGACGGCGCATCCGAGGAGATTGTTCTTCAGGATTACCACGACGACGGCAGCGGAAAGGAGCCGCGCTACTATCAGGTCAACGCCGTCAACGCGGCGATTGAAGCCATCGCCAAAGGCCAGGACCGGGTTCTGCTGGTCATGGCGACCGGTACGGGCAAGACCTATACCGCTTTCCAGATCATCTGGCGGCTGTGGAAATCGCATCGCTGGAACCCCGAAGGCAACAAGCGCATCCTGTTCCTCGCCGACCGCAATGTGCTGATCGACCAGACCATGGTGAACGATTTCCGCCCTTTTGGTGCGGCAATGGCAAAGCTTTCGACCAATTCCAAGACCATTGAACGGCAGGACGGCACCTCTGTCGATCTGGCGCTGGCGCTCGACAGGAAACGCCGTATCGACACCGCCTTCGAGGTCTATCTCGGCCTCTATCAGGCGATCACAGGGCCGGAAGAGCGGCAGAAACTGTTCAAGGAGTTCTCGAAGGACTTCTTCGACCTGATCGTGATCGACGAATGCCATCGCGGCAGCGCCGCCGAGGATTCCGCATGGCGTGAAATCCTGAACCATTTTTCCGGCGCGACGCAGATCGGCCTGACCGCCACGCCGAAGGAGACCGAATACGTCTCCAATACGGAATATTTCGGCGAGCCGGTTTTCACCTATTCGCTGAAGCAGGGCATCAGCGACGGATTTCTGGCACCCTACAAGGTCATCAAGGTTCATATCGACCGGGACGTGGAAGGCTATCGGCCGGAAAAGGGCCAGCTGGACCGCGACGGCAACGAGGTCGAGGACCGCATCTACAACGCCAAGGATTTCGACCGCACGCTGGTTCTCGACGACCGCACCCTTCTGACAGCAAAGAAGATCACGGCCTTCCTCAAGGAAAGCGGTGACCGCTACCAGAAGACCATCGTGTTCTGCGTCGATCAGGAACACGCCGCCCGCATGCGTCAGGCGCTGATCAACGAGAATGCCGATCTGGTGGCCGAGAATGCGCGCTACGTCATGCGCATCACCGGCAGCGATAAGGAGGGCCAAGACCAGCTCGGCAACTTCATCGACCCGGAATCGAAATGGCCCGTGCTGGTCACAACCTCGCGCCTGCTGTCCACCGGCGTGGATGCGCAGACCTGCCGCCTGATCGTGCTCGACCGTGAGATCGGCTCGATGACCGAGTTCAAGCAGATCGTCGGGCGCGGCACCCGCGTGCACGAGGACACCAGGAAGTTCTATTTCACGCTGATCGACTTTCGCGGCGCGACCGCGCATTTCGCGGACCCGGATTTCGATGGCGACCCGGTGCAGATTTACGCGCCAGGCGCGGATGACCCGATGACGCCGCCCGACGAGGAACCAGCAACGCCCGAGGGCGAGGACGCGATCCCGCCGACGCCGGGTGAGGACGAGACCATCGTCGATCAGCCCGGCCTGCCGCTGCCACCGGGAGATCCCGTCCGCAAGATCTACGTCGATGGCGTCAGCGCACGGATCATCGCCGAGCGCGTGGAATACCTCGACGAGAACGGCAAGCTTGTCACCGAATCCCTGCGCGATTTCACCAAGAACGCGCTCAGGAAGCGCTTCGCCAGCCTCGACGAATTCCTCAAGCGCTGGAACGCCGCCGAGCGCAAGCAGGCCATAGTCGAGGAACTGGAGGCTGAAGGGCTGGCCCTTGATGCGATCGCCGACGCGCTTGGCAAGAACCTCGATCCGTTCGACCTGATCTGCCATGTCGCCTTCGACGCCAAGCCCCTGACGCGCCGCGAGCGGGCCGAGAATGTCAAGAAGCGCGACGTGTTCACCAAATACGGGCCGCAGGCCCGCGCCGTCCTAGATGCCCTGCTGGAGAAGTACCGCGACGAGGGCGTGCTCAATCTCGACGACGCCAATGTGCTGAAGGTGACACCGTTCACCGACATGGGCAGCGTCGTTCAACTCATCAACGCGTTCGGCGGCAAGGCGGGCTTCGAGAAGGCCGTCCATGAATTGCAGGACGCGCTTTACCAGGAGACCGCGTAGAATGGCCTTCGATGTTGGGGATCAAGTCTATGTAGCGCGATCGCTTCTAGGTATCGACGGGAACGATGTCTCACCTTTTTATCGAACCACGGTGCGCGCTCGGAACAATCGTTCGGTGCGGGTCGATCTACCAGGCGGCGCGCAATCGGGCGCTATTGCAACATCGAAAGTCACCGCAAATTTCGGTGTGTTGATAGTGCGTATTGGCGACTTCAACGAAGGTGGACTTCTCGATCCACTCGCGAAATCGGTCTTACATTATAGCCGCATGCTACTTCCTGGGGATTCGGTTCGGCTTATTGAGTTACGCACCGAGGGGGAACTTACAACATTTTGGCGAGAAATTCATGGCATGTGTCAGCAGGTGATAATTGTGGGACACGGTGCGCCGGACGGGTACTTGTTCGGTAGCGCTAACATCACACCGCAGCGTCTCGGCGAAATATTCGATGCACCAAATCCGACCAAGAAAGAGTTTATAAGCTTAGGGTGTCAGACTGGATATAAAGCGTTTGGACAACCCTTCTCACAAACGCGCTGCGTTTCTCACTTCCTTGCCCCATTTCATTCTGTGCATGGGTGCGTGGCTTCACTTTTTACGCAAACGTTTCTCAATGAAAGGCTCCTTGCCTCTCGATCAACAAGAGTTGCCTTCAAACACGCTCGGAGTGACCTCAAAGGCGCTGCCAGTTTTAGGCTTTGGGAAAACGGCAAACTTACCGCAGGACCCGTCTGAACCATGATTGTCCGTACCACCGTTAAATCCATTCAGGACATCATGCGCCAGGATGTCGGCGTCGATGGCGATGCCCAGCGCATCAGCCAGCTCACCTGGCTGTTCTTCCTCAAGATCATCGACGACCAGGACCAGGAACTCGAACTCACGCGGGACGATTACCGCTCGCCCATCCCCGAGCGCTTCCAGTGGCGGAACTGGGCGGCGGACCCCGAGGGGATCACCGGGCAGGCCATGCTCGATTTCGTCAACGACGAGCTGTTTCCCACCCTCAAGGGCCTCCAGGTCTCGGCCAAGCCCGGCGACCGTCGCCGCGTCGTGCGCGACGTGTTCGAGGATGCCTACAACTACATGAAATCCGGCCAGCTGCTTCGGCAGGTTGTAAACAAGATCAATCAGGTTGATTTCAACAACCTCGACGAACGCCGCCACTTCGGCGAGTTCTATGAGCAGCTGCTCAACGACCTGCAATCGGCGGGCAACGCGGGCGAATACTACACGCCGCGCGCCGTCACCGCCTTCATGGTCCAGATGATCGACCCGCACCCGGGCGAGACGCTGTTCGACCCCGCCTGCGGCACCGGCGGCTTCCTCACATGTTCCATCCGGCACATGGAGGAGAAATACGTCCGCACGCCCGCGCAGCGCGAGACGATGCAGGCAGGATTGCACGCTGTCGAGAAAAAGCAGCTTCCCCACATGCTCTGCGTCACCAATATGCTGCTGCACGGCATCGAGGACCCATCCTTCGTGCGCCACGACAACACGTTGGCCCGTCCCTACATCAGTTACACGGCCTCCGACCGGGTGGACACCGTACTCACCAACCCGCCCTTCGGCGGGCGCGAGGAGGACGGGATCGAGTCCAACTTCCCCCAGCACTTCCGCACCCGCGAGACCGCCGACCTCTTCCTCGCCCTGATCATCCGCCTCCTGAAACCGGGCGGCCGCGCGGCGGTGGTCCTGCCTGACGGCTCGCTCTTCGGCGAGGGCGTCAAGACCAGGTTAAAGGAAGCGCTGATGGAGGAATGCAACCTGCACACCATCGTGCGCCTGCCGAACTCGGTCTTCCGCCCCTACGCCTCGATCGGCACCAACCTGCTATTCTTCGAGAAGGGCGAGCCCACGCGGGACATTTGGTTCTGGGAGCATCGGGTGCCGGAGGGGCAGAAAGCCTATTCCATGACCCGACCCATCCGGCTGGAGCATCTGGCCGACTGCGCCGCCTGGTGGGGCGGACCGCGCCGCGAAGGGCGGGTTGAGTCCGAGCGCGCCTGGAAGGTCAGCGCCGAGGACGTGAAGGCCCGCGGCTACAATCTCGACATCAAGAACCCCCACACCGTGGCCGAGGATCACGGCGACCCTGAGACGCTGCTGGAGGACCTGACGAATGCCGAGGCCGAGGTAGCGGCGCTCCGCGACCAGGTGAAGGCGATCCTGTCCGAGGCGCTCGCAAGATGAATGCTGAAAGGCTGCTCGACCTCTATGAACAAGTGGCCGAGGCGCCCGACGCCGTGCCCCGCCTGCGCCGCTTCGTGCTGGACCTCGCCGTGCGGGGAAAGCTGGTGGCGCAGGACCCGGCCGACGAACCGGCGTCTGAGTTGCTGAAGCAGATCGCGGTGGAGAAGGCGCGGCTGGTGAAAGCGGGGGCAATCAGGAAGCCGAAGGCGCTGGAGCCAGTTGACGAAGCGCCCTTCGAGATTCCTGCCTCGTGGCAATGGGCACGTCTCGGCGAGATTGCCGAACTCGTAAGGGGTATTTCCTTTCCGGCTTCGGCGAAATCCACTGAACCGGGCGCCGGTCGCATCCCGTGCTTTCGTTCTGGAAACATTCAAGCCCAAACCGTTTGGGGCGACTTCATCTACGTGCCAGAGGATACTCTCAGGAGTTCCGATCAGATGGTGCGACCAGGTGACGTTCTCATCTCGATCGCCAACAGCTACGCACTTGTCGGTAAATGCTCGATCGTCAACGAGGCGCCGTATCCAGCAACCTTCGGAGCATTTCTGGCCGCTATCCGGCAGCATCTCATTTTGCCTGAATATGCGAAAGCGTTCTTGATTTCAGACCATTCCGCCATGGCTTTCCGCGTCGGTTCATCGCAGACGACGAACATCGCGAACATCACTTTCTCTACAATTCGCGGGCATCCGTTCGCGATCCCACCCCTCGCCGAGCAGAGGCGGATCGTGGCGAAGGTGGACGAACTGATGGCGCTGCTGGACCGGCTGGAGGCGGCCCGCACCGCGCGCGAGGCCACCCGCGACCGGCTGACCGCCGCCAGCCTCGCCCGCCTGACGGCTTCTGAACCGGGGCCCGACAACGATTTAGCGGATTTCCCGGCCAACGCCCGCTTCGCCCTCGCCACGCTCCCGGCGCTCACCACCCGCCCCGACCAAATCAAACCCCTCCGCCAGACCATCCTCAACCTCGCCGTCCGCGGCAAACTGGTGAAGCAGGACCCGACCGACGAACCGGCGTCGGAGTTGTTGAAGCGGATCGCGGCGGAGAAAGCCGCAATGAAGGGGCGTAAGGGCGCTAGAACAAGGAATGAAGTTGCTTCAATTGCGCCTTCGGGCATGGCTATTCCGCTCCGCTGGGAGTCCGTGCGTTTGGACGCAATTTCAACTTTCGAAAATGGTGATCGAAGTTCCAACTACCCCAGCGGGCCTGACATCAAATCTGAGGGCATCCCATTTTTCAGCACTAAAAACCTCTCGGATCACCGCCTCGGCTTCACCGACTTGGATTTCATAAGTCCTGAGAAGTTTAGCTCTTTGCGCAGCGGGAAGCTGAAGAACCTAGATGTTCTAATCACCCTTCGCGGCTCAGTTGGTAAATTCGGATTGTTCAAAGCGACTGAACATATAACCACGGGCTTCATAAATGCTCAGTTGCTTATCATTCGCTGCCTTGATCCTAAGATAGTCCCATACCTCGTGACTTGCATGCAGTCGGATGATTTTGAGCAACAGATCGCTCTGCTATCAAGTGGCGCAGCCACACCACAATTATCGGCAGGCAAACTCGCTGAAGCCATGATCCCCCTCCCACCCCTCGCCGAACAACACCGCATCGTGGCGAAGGTCGATGCCCTCATGGCCCTTTGCGACCGGCTGGAGGCTGCCCTCACCACCGCCGACACCACCCGCGCCCGCCTCCTCGAAGCCCTCCTCCACGAGGCGCTAGCGCCGGTTGCCGAAGCGGTCTCGGAGGCGGCGGAATGAACTCTTCACCACGATCGACCTGACGAGGCCCCATGCCAATCGCCACCGAGCAAATCCTCGACGTCCTGCGCCAATACGGCATCTATCCGCTCGACGACGACTATGCGGAGATCGACCTGCCTGGGATCGGCGTAATCGAGGAAGGGGAAGGCGTGTATTCCACCTCGCTGAATGAGGTGCTTGGGCGTGGCGACGAAGGCGAAATGGCTTATCCCGATTGGCCTCTCGCCGACGACCCAAGGATGCGGGAGTGGTTAGACGAACTTGAAAAGATCATGGGCGGATCAAATCGTAAATTCCCGGTCCATCGGAAACCCCGCCGAGCCGAACAGCCCGAACCGCATTGCGCCTGGTACTGTCCGGTCCACTTTTTCGGCCACGGTTGGGGCATCTACATCCGCGAAAGCTGCATTCTGTCGCACGCGCTCGACATCGCCACGTTTGTTGACTGGCGGGGTGTCCATCTTCCCCATGGGGATATTGCGCACCACCTACTGCGCAGCGCCTTTTACGTTTTCTTTCTGCACGAGCAGTTCCACCACAAGGTCGAAAGCCTCGGCCTGCGGCTGCTTATTTCGACTGCCAGCGACCGTTATCGACCCTACAAGACCAATGTCTATCGCCGCACCTTCAACACCTCAGACTGCATTGAGGAAAGCCTTGCCAACGCCGAGAGCTATCGCCGCCTGAACGAGCCGCGCTATACCCGGCGCGTCGACCCGGCGATCCGTGCGGGACTCCGGCGCTATCTGAAATGGTCGATCCCACAGCAACCGCTAGGCTATAGGGAGGGTGTAAACTTTCTGTTGGAATCGCCGTATCGTGATGGGCTCTACGACCTGCAATCACAAATGCTGGACGGCAGGCTTCCAACAAGCACGCCGAAGGCAAACTGGTCTGTCGCGCCCAACATGATCACCTCCCTCGCCGACATCACAGATGACATCTACGTCGTTCTGCCGAAGGGCGCGCGCCCGATCTTTCGCCCGACAAGTGTAGACCCCGGCTCCACAGTGTCGAGCCAGGCGTTGGAAGGTGCTTTGACCCGGCACTATGGCTATCGGCCCGTCGCCGGCGGGAAGGGATCGCACGTCAAGCTGAAGAAGCCGGGGTCACCGACGATCATCCTGCCCGGAAATCGGTCGACGGTTTCGCCGGGCGTCGTGAAGAACGTGCTCCAGGCGCTTGGCGGGCATCCGATTTCGCGCCTCCCCGATCTGCTGGATGGAAAGATAGCCATGCATGTCTGAGCCATTGTTTCTATCGCTTAACTCCAGCTCAACCGCCGCACCAGCAGATATCCTGCGTCGCCCGGATCCCGATGTTGTGCGCTGGGACAACGAACATGCGCTTCGGAGGTGAAACCATGATCCGCCTTGCCGATATCTGGCCTATTGCAGACGTCGAGACCTACAAGCTGCACTTCGCGCGATGGAACCAGGAAAGCCAGCCGCTTGAGGTATGGGCGCGGGACAGGCGCGAATGGCAGGGCTGGCAGGAGTACCGACCGGCCCGGAACGAATTCAACCGGCCCTTCATCTTCGCGCTGATCCAGTTCTATCACGAGACAGACAGCTGGCTTTTCGGCGGCGTCTACCGTGTGGTAGATCGCCTTCCGGAGCGCTATGTGATCGAACTGACGGATCAGGGACAGGGCTTTCGTGGCCGGCTCAAGATCGGCTCCACCTACCGGCAGCGGGCAACCCGCGTAAACTTCGAGAACCATTACGACGACCTCGAAGTGCAGGAGATTTTCCGCGAGCCCTATTCCGGCCGCGCCTTCCCCGGTTTCGAGGACATAGACCTCTCTTTCGAGGAACTCGAAGCGCTGGTGCGCAACGACCGCGCGGATTGGAAGGCTGCTCTTGCGAGCGTCAAAGGCATCTACCTGCTGACGGACACCACAACCGGCAAACGCTACGTTGGCTCGGCTTACGGCGATGAAGGTATCTGGTCGCGCTGGAGCAGCTACATTTCCAGCGGCCACGGCGGAAATGCCGAGTTGCGCGCCTTGGCGACAGATCCGAGCCTGGAGTATTGCCGCAGATCCTTTCGGTTCGCTCTCCTTGAATACCGGTCGAACCGCACGCCGGATGAGGTCATTATCGGCAGGGAAAACTTCTGGAAGCGCATTCTCCTCACCAGAGGTGAGCACGGCCTGAATCGGAATTGATAATGGGCATCAACCTCGTCATCGCCGTCACCGATGGCGACTGGTTCGACATGCTGCGGCGGCAGACGAACCTTGCCGAGGTCAATTTCTGGGCGCCGTCGGCGGCCAACTTCCGCGCCCTCGAGCCGGGTGAACTGTTCCTATTTAAGCTACATGCGCCGCGCAACGTGATCGTCGGCGGCGGCATCTTCGCCTACGCCAACGCGCTGCCGTGTTCGCTGGCCTGGGAAGCCTTCGGCGAGGCGAATGGCGCTCGATCGGCGCAAGAGATGCGTGCCCGCATCGCACGATACCGTCGGGCCGATCCGGGCGATCGGAGCGATTTCGAGATCGGCTGCCGTATCCTGACGCAGCCGTTCTTCTTCGCCGAGGCCGACTGGATTCCCGTCCCGCCAAGCTGGGCGCCGAATATCGTGTCCTTCAAGACCTACAATACCGGCGATGCCGAGGGACTTGCGCTATGGGACGCGGTGAACGAGCGGATGAGCCGGCCAGACTTCCCCGGAATGGCGGAACCCCAGGCTCGGTTCGGCGAGCCGCAGCTCATACGGCCACGCCTCGGGCAGGGAGCGTTCCGGGTGCTTGTCACTGACACCTACAACCGCCGTTGCGCGATCACACGGGAGCGAACCCTTCCGGCGCTCGACGCCGCGCATATCCGACCATATGGCGATGGCGGCGCGCACGAGGCGCAGAACGGGCTGTTGCTTCGGCGCGACGTCCACAGCCTGTTCGACGCGGGCTATGTCACCGTGACGCCCGACCTGCATTTCGAAGTGAGCCGCCGTATCAAGGAGGAGTTCGACAACGGGCGGCACTATTATGAGCTTCACGGGCAAACGATCCACGCTCCTGAAGATGCCTTGCGCCGCCCAGATCTCGAGGCGCTGCGCTGGCACAACGAACATTGTTTCCGGAGGTAGAGTATGTCGCGATGACCCGTACCGACCGGGACACCCTGATGCGGATGGCGGCTTTCGAGCATGTTCGAAGGCTGGGCGAGGTGCATGACCATCTGACCGCCAAAGAATTGAAACCGGGTTTCATTTTCGAGGGCGAGCGCATTCCGCTCGTCAATCCCCAGCGGGGCATCTTCAAGCCGCGACAGATGCGGTATCTGCTATCCATCAAGACGGTCTTTCCGCGACCAGGCGCGCGTGTTTGGTACGACGATCAGCGGGACGTTCACCGCCAGATCTTCGAGGGCGACGATATGGTCGAATACGCCTTCATGGGGCAGGACCCGGACGCGGCCGACAATCGATGGCTGCGCGAGGCGTTCGAGAATGGGACACCGGTAATCTATTTCCTCGGGATCGCGCCGGGCCGCTACCAGGCCATGTTCCCCGCATTCATTTCGGGATGGGACGCCAATGCCCTGAAGGCACGCGTCGCGTTTGGCGTGCCTGAGCAGGAATCGCTGTTCCCGCCGGAAAATGCCCTCGAACGGCGATATGCGCTGCGTGCGGTAAAGCAGCGGCTTCATCAGGCCTCATTCCGCGAAGCCGTCATAACGGCCTACGATGGCCGATGCGCCTTGTCAGGCTTGCCCGAACAGCGGCTGCTCGACGCGGCGCATATCATCTCCGACAAGAATGAGCGGTTGGGGCAGCCCATCGTCCCCAACGGCCTGCCGCTCTCCAAGATCCATCATGCCGCCTTCGACGCCCACCTAATCGGCATCGATCCCGACTATCGGCTACATGTTTCGGACCGGTTGCTGGACCAGAACGACGGTCCGATGCTCGAAGCCCTCAAGCAGTTGAATGGCGAATCCCTCCACTTGCCGCACCGGGTCAAGGACCGGCCGGACCGCGACCGGCTCGCCATGCGGTTCGAGCGTTTCAAGGCGGTGGCCTAGAATGCCCGCCTTCGCCCGCACCATCGGTATCGACTATTCCGGCGCGCAAACGCCAACGGCGAGCCTGAAGGGGCTGCGCGTCTATCTGGCCGAGGGCGGCGACCCGCCCGCCGAGGTGCCTCCGCCGCCGAGCCCGCGCAAATACTGGACCCGCAAGGGCGTTGCCTATTGGCTGGTCGAAAGCCTGTCCGGGGACGTTCCGACGCTGGTCGGTATCGATCACGGGTTTTCCTTTCCGCTGCGCTATTTCGAGGTTCACGGGCTCGAACCCGACTGGCCGGCCTTCCTCGACGATTTCAAGCGCCATTGGCCGACCGACGAGGAACATACCTACGTCGATTTCGTGCGGACCGGCGCCGCTGGCAACGGTGCGGCGCGGACGGGTAATGCCCGCTGGCGTCGTCTGACCGAGGAGCGGGCCGGCGGGGCGAAGTCCGTCTTTCATTTTGACGTGCAGGGGCAGGTGGCCAAGTCCACCCATGCCGGGATTCCGTGGCTGCGTTTTATTCGCCGGGAACTGGGCGAGCGTATCCATTTCTGGCCGTTCGACGGCTGGGACATTCCGCAGGGAAAGTCCGCCATCGCCGAGGTCTATCCCGCGCTCTGGTCCCGTAGTTTCGTACGCGAGGGCCGCACAGGCGATCAGCACGACGCCTATTCCATTGCCGCCTGGCTGTCGCGCGCCGACAGGGACGGCAGCCTCGCCGGTTTGCTTGCTCCGAATCTGACCGCGCCCGAGCGCAGCGTGGCGAGGGTGGAAGGCTGGATTCTCGGCGTTCCCGGCCTGATCCGCGAGAAAGACCGGATCAGGGTAAACTGACCGTCGCGACTTGATATAGGAAGGTGTTTAGTTTATACTAAACAACATGGCAAACAAGACAACCAAATCCAAAAGCGAGGCCGCCGACGATGTCAGCCGGGCGGTGCTCTATGCCCGTGTTTCGTCGAAGGAGCAGGAGAAGGAAGGCTTCTCGATCCCAGCGCAGATCAAGCTGCTGAAGGACTATGCAGCGCGCGAAGGGCTGTCCGCCGTCGAGGAATATGTCGACGTGGAGACAGCGAAGCAAACCGGTCGGACCAGCTTCTCCGAGATGATCGCGTTTCTGCGGGCCAATCCCCGGGTCCGGGACATCCTGGTCGAGAAGACCGACCGGCTTTATCGCAATCTCAAGGACTGGGTGATGCTCGACGACCTCGATGTCGAGATCCATCTCGTCAAGGAAGGGGCGATCCTGTCGCGCGACTCGAAGTCGTCGGAAAAGTTCATGCATGGCATCAAGGTGCTTATGGCAAAGAACTACATCGACAATCTATCGGAAGAGACCAGGAAGGGCATGCTGGAGAAGGCGGAGCAGGGCATCTGGCCCTCGGCCGCGCCGCTTGGCTACCGCAACGTGGACGGGGCCACCGGCAAGCGCGTGATCGAGCCCGATCCCGAGGTCGCGCCGCATGTGACCAGGATGTTCGAACGGTACGCGGCCGGCGGACTGGCATTGCGCGACGTGGCGAAAAGGGCGCGTGCAGACGGCTTCAGCTACCGCAAGAGCGGCAAGTCGGTGCCGACCAGCACGGTGCACAAGATCCTGCGCAGCCGACTCTACATGGGCGAGTTCGAATGGAATGGCCGTCTCTATCAGGGCAGCCACCAACCCCTGGTCAAGCGGGACTTGTGGGAGCGGGTGCAGGACATGATGGACGGCCGCAATGCCAGCAAGCATCGCCGCGTGAAGCACGATTTCGCCTTCTCGGGCCTGATCGCCTGCGGCCATTGCGGCTGCTCGGTGGTCGGCGAGATCAAGAAGCAGCGCTACATCTACTACCACTGCACCGGCTACAAAGGGAAATGCGACGAGCCCTATGTCCGGGAGGAGGTCCTCGAAGAGAAGTTCGGCGAGCTACTCGGCCAGTTGGCGTTCGACGACGAGGTTTTGGACTGGGTGCGCGACGCCCTTCACGACAGCCACGCCGACGAGAGGCGCGAGCACGAGGAAGCCATCGAGAAACTGCGCGCCGAATACGACCGGCTCCAGAACCGCATCCACGCCGCCTATGTGGACAAGCTCGACGGCACCATCGACGCGGCCTTCTACGAGAAGATGGCCACCGAATGGCGAGCGGAGCAGGAACGGTGCCTGCGCGACATCGAGCGGCACCAGGGCGCGGATCAGTCTTATCTGGATGAAGGCGTGCGCCTTATCGAACTGGCGCAGAACGCCCAGCGGCTTTTCGAAAAACAGGATTCCCGCAAAAAACGGCGTCTTCTCAATTTTCTAGTTTCGAACTGCTCATGGGCCGACGGCGATCTCTCGGTGACCCTGAAGCAACCCTTTGATCTGATTGCCGAAACAGCGATGCTCGACGCACAGAAAAAGGCCGCTGGAGAGGTCTTCAACGGCCTTTCTGTGAATTGGCTCCCCGGGCCGGACTCGAACCAGCGACAAAGCGGTTAACAGCCGCTTGCTCTACCAACTGAGCTACCGGGGAACACGGCAGTGCGCCTGATCTGTTAACCTCAAGCGCCGTGCGAGGCAGGGCTATAGCAAAGCGATCGCCGCCTTGCAAAGTCCGATTTCGTGAGATTGATACAAATCTCATAACGATCCGGTTAATGCGTTGGTGTATGCACCCTGCGTGACTATGTAGGCGTTTGCCGTTGGGCAGCCCGTATTTGAAAGAATGAACGGACGAATGGCCCGAATCAGACTTGGCAAGCGCTACTACAATGTGCCCGGCTCGAAGCCCGTGCGGATCGCCATCGGCGTTTTTCTGGTGCTGTTCGGCATGGTCGGCTTTTTGCCGGTGGTGGGGTTCTGGATGATCCCCATGGGTCTGTTGATACTGTCCATCGATTCCTACCGCATCAGGCGCATACGACGCCGCCTTGAGGTTTGGCGTGGCCGACGCGCCGCCGCAAAGGCCGCAGCGAAAGACGCGACCCGCCAAAAGGCAGACCGCGACCCGAAAGAAACCGGGTAGCCGATATACAGGCTTGCTTGATGAGTGCTTGAAATTGGAGGCCACGCCCGGAATCGAACCGGGGTAAACGGATTTGCAGTCCGGCACGTAACCACTCCGCCACGTGGCCTCACTGGGTACTACGCGCATATTCTAGCGCGTGTTTGCCAAGCGGGCGAGGCTATAGCACCCGAAGGACGCGCAAACAATCGGCATCAGGCCAAAAACAGCGTTGTGCCACACTGCGCAGCATTGCATTGTCAGTCACCGCGCTGCTGACTATAAGGCGGAAAAGCTCCGCAGTTTGCCCGTAGCTGCCCTCTCAGGCTCCATAACCAGGCTCAACCAATGCTCGATTTTGCATCCGCCCGTCACAACATGATCGAAAGTCAGATCCGCACCAATGATGTGACGGACCGCACCGTGCTGGACGCCATGGGCGCAACACCGCGCGAGCAGTTTGTGCCGGCCGCCAAGCGATCTATCGCCTATCGTGATGAGGATATGCCGATTCACACCGGGGAAGATGGCACAATCCGCTGCCTCATGGAGCCTTGGGTATTTGCCCGATTGCTCCAGCTTGCCGACATTTCGTCGGGTGATCTTGTTTTGTATGTGGGGGCAGGCCTTGGCTATGGTCCCGCTGTCGTCTCGAAACTTGCCGAAACCGTTGTGGCGCTTGAAAGCGACGCCGCATTGGTGGCGACTGCCGGGCAGAACCTGACCAAAGCAGGGGTGGACAACGTGGCGGTTATTGAAGGCCCGTTGCCCAAAGGCTGCCCGGCGCAGGCACCATTTGATGTAATCGTGGTGGAGGGTGCGCTTCCTGATGCGCCCGAAGCATTATGCGCGCAGTTGAAGCAGGGCGGCAGACTTGTGTGCGTTATTGGCCGCGGTCTTGCTGGCAAAGCTCATGTTTTTCAACGCTCAGGTGAAACGTCGAGCGCTCGTGCAGAGTTCAGTGCTGCCGTTACACCGCTGCCGGGCTTTGAACCGCCGAAGGGTTTTGTTTTCTAGCCGTTGTCGCGGATCGGCCTTACCGCGACGGGTTTATTGAGTTTCGACCGTTAGACAGGTCCACAACCTGCTACAGGGAAACCGCAAAACCGCCGGAAAATCGGCATAGAGTACAAGATTAGTGGGTTTCATCATTGAACCTGCCAGAGGCATTACACTATATAGACACAGACCCTATATAGGTCCGGCATACTCAAATTGCTGTGCACTGGCACACGCGGGGGGACGTTTTGACGACACATAGGGCTGATTTTCGCACGGGATTGCGCACTGAATTGCGCATGCGCCGCAGCAGCCATCCAATTATGGGGGCTGCTCTGCTCATTGCGGCTGCGCTGGTGTCGTCGTCTCACGCAGGGGCTGAAACGCTTAATGATGCCCTTACAGCTACTTATGCCAGCAATCCCACTTTGCAGGCTGCACGTGCTGAATTGCGGGCAACGGATGAAGGCGTGGCCCAGGCACTGTCAGGCTGGCGGCCGTCCATCAGTGCCACGGGCACATCTCAGTTTTCGCAATCCGACAACGAACTGGCGACAGGCGCCGGGTTCGGGGCCATCAACAGTACGCGCGACGACCGCACCACCAATACGGCGGCTGTTACCGTTCAACAGAATATTTTTCGCGGCGGGCGCACAACCGCTGAAACCCGTCAGGCGAAGTCACAGGTTGCTGCCGGGCGTGCTCAGCTTGCGGGCACCGAGCAGGATGTGTTGCTGAGTGCAGTTACAGCCTACATGGATGTGCTGCGTGATACCGCGACAGTTGCCCTCAACCGCAACAACGTCACGGTCCTTCAACGTCAGTTGGAGGCCTCGCAGGATCGTTTTGACGTCGGCGAGATCACCCGCACGGATGTGGCCCAGTCAGAGGCTCGCCTCAGCCGCTCGCAGTCAGCGCTTATCCGTGCTGAGGCCAACCTAACCAATTCGCGTGCTGCCTACGAGAACGTCGTGGGCATGGCACCGGGCACACTGGATGCAGCGCCTGATCTGCCGCCCTTGCCGGCAACGGAAGAAGAAGCGCTGGCCATAGCTATTGCCAACAACCCCACTCTGCAGGCCGCGCGATTTGCCGAGGAAGCCTCCCGTCACGCCATCCGATCTGCCAAGGGTGCTTTATTGCCGACGCTCACTGTGCAGGGCGACTACAGCTATTCTGAGAAACCAAGCTCATCGCTTGCCAACTCCGAGGCGGCGACGGTAACCGGGCGGCTGACCGTTCCGCTTTATCAGTCGGGCGCGGTGTACAGCCAGGTACGTCAGGCAAAACAGCTCAACAGCCAGCAGCGCCTTCAGATTCGCGCCGCCATGCGCTCCGTCGAAGAGGGTGTGGCCAGTGCGTGGGAAGCCTATCGGGCCGCAAATGCACAGATCACGTCTGACCGTGAGCAGGTGCGCGCCAACGAAATTGCCCTTGATGGTGTGCAGCAGGAAGCACAAGTAGGCTCGCGCACAACGCTTGATGTGCTTGATGCCGAGCAGGAGCTTCTGGATTCACGTGTGGCGCTGGTGACATCAGAACGCAATGCCTATGTGGCTGCCTATCAGCTTTTATCTGCAACCGGTCGGTTGAGCGCCGGGTATCTAGCATTGCCGGTGGAGCAGTATGACCCTGCCGCAAACTACGACCGGGTCAGTGACAAATGGTTTGGATTCGGCGTCACTGACGAGCCGGATGAGCTTGCTCCCGAATCAGGAACTGACGCTGCGGGCGACCTTTAAGGCTGATTTTGGTTTGGTTTACCGTCTGTCAGCCCAATCCTAGGGTCGGGTTAACACTTTTTCCCCAAACTTGAGGCTAATTACAGAGGCGGCTTCTGTGCGCCTTTAATTGGCCTGACGGCTGGGTTAGGGTTTTGCAGATCAAGGGGCCGGGACTTGTGTGCTGTTGTCGGGGTATTCCTAAGATGGAATATTTGGCAAAGCCACGCAGGAATTCCAACAGCAGGCGCTTTTGCGCGGGATGCGGTGAGTAAAACATGAGCGATCAAAGCACGCAGCAAGAACCATCCATGGAGGAGATTCTCGCCTCCATCCGCCGTATCATCTCCGAAGATGGTGACGAAAACGGCGCGGACGCAAAAGCCGCAGCACCTGATGCCCCAGATGGGGATGCGGATGGGGATGATGACGCAATTTCCGTCGAGGATATTCTTGAGGATGACGCTGAAGACGATGACGTTCTTGAGCTGACTGACGTGGCCGAGGCACCGTCAATTCCTGAACCAGAACCTGAGCCGGTGGTTGCCGCTGTTCATGAGCCAGAGCCGAAGTCGGCACCTGAAACACCCACAGACCCTTTTGACACCGGCGATGACAGCGACCTTATGGCTATAGACCGCACGCCGGACCCGGAGCCTGCTCCAAAGCCCGCACCTGTGGCCATGCCTGTCTCAGCCCCCAGGCCTGCATCCTCTGAGAAAATAGAATCCCAGGGTCTTATGTCGGAGGAAGCAGCTTCGGCAGCCACAGCAGCTTTTGAGCGGCTCTCGGACGACATGCGTATTTCATCTGACGGCACATCGCGGACCATGGAGGATCTGGTTCAGGATCTGTTGCGGCCAATGATGAAGCAGTGGCTGGATGAAAATCTGGCCTCCATCGTGGAAGCAGCCGTAGCAGAAGAAGTTGAACGGGTATCGCGCCGCCGCCGGCGGTAAAGCGACGCCCCCGAACGAGGGGCAGGGCGGTTGTACTTAGCCCTGCTTGCGTTAAAACCAGCCGGTTCCTATGCAGTACCTCGGACACGTTCCCGGTACTGACCAGGGACCGGCTTTTTTGTTTTCAATTCGCTTATCCAAGCCCTCACCAAAGAATGCGCGACCCGAAACACCATGCTTGAAAAAACCTTCCAGCCGCAGGCCGCAGAGCCGCGTATTTATGCCGAGTGGGAAAAGACCGGCGCCTTCAAGGCGGGACAGCCTGATCGGGTGGCGGCAGGGGCCAGGCCCTATTCGATTGTTATCCCCCCACCCAATGTTACCGGCTCACTCCACATGGGCCACGCGCTCAACAACACGCTGCAGGACATTCTGGTGCGGTTTGAGCGCATGCGCGGCAAGGACGTGTTGTGGCAGCCCGGCACGGACCATGCGGGCATTGCCACGCAGGCAGTGGTTGAGCGGCAACTGGCAGAGCAGGGCGACAACAAGGGCCGCCGCGACATGGGCCGCGATGCCTTTGTTGAGAAAGTGTGGGAATGGAAGGCTGAAAGCGGCAGCACCATCACGAATCAACTACGTCGGCTGGGTGCGTCATGTGACTGGTCACGCGAGCGTTTCACCATGGATGAAGGCATGTCGCAGGCCGTGCTCAAGGTGTTTGTGGAACTGTATCGCGAGGGCCTGATCTACAAGGACAAGCGCCTTGTGAACTGGGACCCGACGCTTGAGACAGCCATCTCGGACCTTGAAGTGGTGCCCACGGATGTGGACGGCCATCTGTGGCATTTCCGTTATCCGCTGGCGGACGGCAAGACATATGAGTTTCCTGTCGAGCATGACGAGGACGGCAACCCAACAGCGTTTGAGACCCGTGATTACATTGTGGTTGCGACCACGCGGCCTGAAACAATGCTGGGCGATACCGGCGTTGCAGTGAACGCTGAAGACCCGCGTTACGCTCATCTGATTGGCTCTCATGTTGTGCTGCCGTTGGTCGGCCGACGCATTCCCATAGTTGCTGACGAACATGCAGACCCGACGCAGGGCTCAGGTGCTGTGAAGATCACGCCGGCGCATGACTTCAATGACTTTGAAGTGGGCCGACGTCACGACCTGGCGATGATTAACCTGATGGACACGCGAGGGCGCCTGGCACTCGACAGCAACGAGGCTTTTCTGGAGAACGCGCCGCAGGGGCGCGAGGCTGTTGCTGCCTATGACGGCAAGGACAGGTTTGAGGCGCGAAAGCTGATCGTCGCGGCGCTGGATGACGCCGGGTTGCTCGACAAGATCGACGATCACAAGCACGCTATTCCTTATGGCGACCGCTCCAATGATGTCATCGAACCGTTTTTGACGGACCAGTGGTATGTGGACGCTGCAACGCTTGCCAAGCCCGCCATCGAGGCTGTTGAGCGCGGTGAAACCGTGTTTGTGCCGCGCAACTGGGAAAAGACGTATTTCGAGTGGATGCGTAACATCCAGCCGTGGTGCATCTCGCGCCAGCTATGGTGGGGTCATCGCATTCCCGCGTGGTATGGGCCGGACGGGGAAGTGTTTGTTGCGCACACCGCCGACGAAGCACACGCGCTTGCCAAAGAGCATTACGGCAAACCCACAGAGCTTCATCAGGACGAGGACGTTCTGGATACGTGGTTCAGTTCCGGCCTATGGCCGTTCTCAACGCTGGGCTGGCCGGAAGAGACACCGGAAGTCCAGCGCTATTACAAGACTGACGTTCTGGTCACAGGCTTTGACATCATCTTCTTCTGGGTTGCCCGGATGATGATGTTCGGTCTGCACTTCATGAAGGAAGTGCCGTTCCGCGATGTGTATATCCATGCGCTCGTCCGTGACGAGAAGGGCGCAAAGATGTCGAAATCCAAGGGCAATGTCATTGACCCCCTGGAGTTGATTGATGCCTACGGCGCCGACGCATTGCGCTTCACGCTCACCGCCATGGCGGCGCAGGGCCGCGACATCAAGCTGGCCACGTCGCGGGTTGAGGGCTATCGCAACTTTGGCACCAAGCTGTGGAATGCTGCGCGGTTCTGCCAGATGAACGAATGTGCCCGCATTGCCAGATTTGATATCGCCGGCGTTTCCGGCACGGCCAATATATGGATTGCAGGCGAAACGCGCCGAACGGCGGCGCGGGTGACGGAAGCCATAGAGGCTTACAAGTTCAACGAGGCAGCGGCGGCGCTCTATCACTTCGTCTGGGACGTATTCTGCGACTGGTATCTGGAGCTCAGCAAGCCTGTGCTCAACGGCAGTGACGAGGCCGCTAAGGTTGAGACCCGCGCCACGGCGGCGTGGGCGCTTGACCAGATTTTGCTGATGCTGCATCCGATGATGCCATTCCTCACCGAAGAGCTGTGGCGCGACGGCGTTGAGGGACCCGCCCGCGACACCATGCTGGTGACGGCGCAGTGGCCTGACTATGCCGCCGATCTTGGCAGCGCTGACGCCGACGATGAAATTAACTGGATTATTCGTCTTGTTACCGAGGTTCGTTCCGTCCGTTCACAGATGAATGTACCAGCCGGGGCCAAGATCCCGCTCGTGTTACGAGGCGCATCACCTGAAACACGCGAACGCATGACGCGCAACCGCGAAATGATCGAAAAGCTGGCACGCCTTGACAGCATGAAAGCAGCCGATGAGGCCCCTGCAGGCGCTATCCAGGTGGTGGTGGATGAGGCTACGGTTTTTCTGCCGCTCGCTGATGTGATTGACCTCGATGAAGAGCGTGCGCGCCTCGCAAAAGAGGTCAGTAAATGGGACAAGGAAATTGCCAAGATTGACGGCAAACTGGGCAACCAGAAGTTCTTGTCCAAAGCGCCCGACGCGGTGATTGAAGAACAGCGCGAGCGGCGAGCGGATGCTGAACAGACGCGTGCAAAGTTAAGCGACGCGCTGGGGCGTCTGGAAGGGGTGGCATCATGAGTATGGCTCGTCTGCTTGGTGTGGCCGTGGCGTTGTTTGCATGTGTGCTACCGGCATACGCTGCTGAAGAAGATGTGCTGGAAACCATTTTTGTATCTGACACGGTTGAACGCACACTGTTTTCGCCAGCGCTTTTGAACCGCGCCAATGTGGAAGAGGTGGTTGCCATCGTGCGGGGCCTCAAAGGAACGCTGGGTGGCTTTCGCGGAGTGCAGCGCGAGGGGCCAAACACATTCACGGTATTTCTCGAGCGCGGGCGGGTGCCTGCGGAAATCCAGCTTGATGATGCGGGTCTCATCACTTTCCTGTTTTTCCGCCAGCCCACTGCTGCAGGGCTGACCCCGCAGGAGGCGCTGGGCGGCTTTGTGCGGCTTGAGCGTTCAGGTGGCGGGCAAATATCCGTGCTTGTGACCCGTGATGATGTGGATCAGGTGGCGCTTGCACCGGATGCCCCGCTGGACGTGGGTTCATCGTTCAAAATGGCTGTGCTCAAGACGCTGGCGCAAGCCGTGGATGGCGGAGACATCAGTCTCGCTGACGTTGTTCAGCTCGAACCTGAATGGCGCTCACTGCCCAGTGGCGTTATGCAGGCGTGGCCTGAAGGCACTTCCGTAACGCTGGGCACACTGGCGATCCTCATGATTTCAATATCCGACAACACCGCAACGGATGCACTGATTTCGATTTTGGGCCGTGATACAGTTGAAAAGCATGTGATGCAGACGCCGGTGCTGACAACAGCCGAGTTTTTCAAGTTGAAGGCGGACGTCAACAACACGCGCGCGCGGTATCGCGCGGCTGCTGATGAGGACCGGCCAGACGTGCTGGCTGACTTGGCCGGTTCGCCACTGCCGACAGTCTCTGACCTGGACGACAGCCCGTCGCCTGAAATCGGCTGGGTGATGACTGCGCGTGCACTTTGCACGCTGGCGGGTGAAGTGGCGGACCAACCGGCCATGCAGGTTAATCCCGGTGTGGCCAATCCTGATGACTGGCGGCAGATTGCCTACAAGGGCGGGTCAAACTTCGGGGCCTACAACATGACCACGCATCTGGTGGACGACGTCGGCACGCGCTGGTGCGTCACAGCCACATGGAACACCGAACATGCAACGCTGGACCAGGCTGCTTTTACCAATGCCTATCTGGCGATGATCGGCAGTCTGCGCCAGGCAGACATTCCGTGAACTCTGATGCAAAAGCCGGTTTAACCTTGCACATCAGATATCCATCAGGGCAGTGGATGACAGCCACTCTTGCCCGTATTATCGCGTCCGTTCCTTATTGCTCACAGAGAGTTGTTTCCAATGGCCACGTCCCGTTTCGATAAGTCCAAGCTCCCCAGCCGCCATGTAACTGTTGGTCCGCAGCGGGCGCCGCATCGTTCATATTACTACGCGATGGGGCTGACGCAGGAGGAGATTGACCAGCCGTTTGTAGGTGTCGCTACCTGCTGGAACGAAGCAGCACCCTGCAACATCGCGCTTCAGCGCCAGGCGCAGGCTGTAAAGGCCGGCGTCAAGATGGCCAATGGTACGCCGCGCGAGTTCTGCACCATTACAGTGACCGACGGCATCGCCATGGGCCATCAGGGCATGAAATCGTCACTGGTCAGCCGTGATGTCATTACTGACTCTGTCGAGCTCACCATGCGGGGCCACTGCTATGACGCGCTTGTGGGGCTTGCGGGCTGTGACAAGAGCCTGCCGGGCATGATGATGGCGATGCTTCGGCTCAACGTGCCCAGCGTCTTCATGTATGGCGGGTCTATTCTGCCGGGCAATTTCAGGGGCAAGGACGTGACCGTTCTTGATGTGTTTGAGGGCGTGGGCCAGCACTCAGCCGGCAACATGTCGGATGAGGATCTGCATGAGCTTGAGTGCATTGCCTGCCCCAGCGCGGGGGCGTGCGGCGGGCAATTTACCGCCAACACCATGGCGTGTGTATCTGAGGCCATCGGCCTTGCGCTGCCCAACTCGGCTGGCGCACCGGCACCCTATGAAAGCCGCGACCAGTATGCCGAAGCATCAGGCCGGGCGGTGATGGATCTTATTGCGACGGGTCTGCGTCCACGCGACATCTGCACGCGCAAGGCATTTGAGAATGCGGCAACTGTTGTTGCGGCATCTGGCGGATCGACCAATGCCGGGCTGCATCTGCCTGCCATGGCGCATGAGGCAGGCATTGATTTTGATCTGATGGAAGTCGCCGAGATTTTCCGCAAGACGCCCTACATTGCTGACCTCAAGCCGGGCGGCAATTACGTGGCCAAGGACATGTATGAGGCCGGCGGCGTACCGATGCTGCTCAAGACACTGCTTGACGGCGGGTTCCTGCATGGTGATTGCATTACCGTGACCGGCAAGACGCTGGCTGAAAACCTTGAAGACATAAAGTGGAACCCGGATCAAAAAGTGATCTATCCGGTATCCAACCCCATTACGCCGACCGGCGGGGTTGTCGGCCTCAAGGGCTCGCTTGCGCCAGAAGGGGCCATTGTGAAGGTTGCCGGACTGGAGAAGCAGCAGTTTTCAGGCCCCGCGCGATGCTTCGATTGCGAGGAAGACGCCTTTGCTGCGGTGGAAGACCGTCAGTACAAGGAAGGTGAGGTTCTGGTCATTCGCTATGAAGGCCCCAAGGGCGGACCGGGTATGCGCGAAATGTTGTCCACTACCTCCGCACTGTATGGCCAGGGCATGGGTGACAAGGTTGCGCTGATTACGGATGGTCGGTTCTCCGGTGCCACGCGCGGCTTTTGCATCGGCCATGTTGGTCCCGAAGCAGCCGTTGGCGGCCCCATCGGGCTGATTGAGGATGGTGACATCATCACCATTGATGCCGAAGCCGGGACACTTGACCTTGATGTATCCGAAGATGTGTTGGCCGAGCGCCGCAAGGGCTGGCAGCCACGTGCCACTGACTATAATTCGGGCACATTGTGGAAATATGTTCAGCTCGTGGGGCCTGCTTACAAGGGCGCGCTTACGCACCCTGGTGCAAAGGAAGAGACGCATGTTTATGCGGATATCTAAGGCTGCGGCTGCCTTGTTTGGTGCGCTTTTGATTGGCGCGCTGCCTGCCTATGCAAGCCTTGAAAAAGGCATTGAGGCATATGCCTCGGGTGACGCATCTGCAGCCGCAGCCGCGTGGGTTGAAGGCGCGGCCGCCGGTGATGCAACTGCTGCCTATCTTGCTGCCAAAATGTATGAGGGTGGCCACGGGGTGAGTTTCATTCCCCGCAACGTGGTGAAATATCTGACGCAGGCTGCGGAAGCGGGGCACGTTCAGGCGCAGGTTGAACTGGCGGATTACTACCGATCGGGTTTTGACGAGGCAGACCTCCCGCGTGACCATTACGCAGCCCTGCAATGGTATGAAAAAGCCGCATTGGCTCAACATGCGGAAGCGCAGATGAAAATTGGCGAGATGCATTACAACGGCGAGGGCGCCGAGCGGAACCGCTACGAAGGCATCCGGTGGTACGAGATTGCCGCCGAGAAGTATTATACGCCAGCGCTCATTCACCTCGCGGGCATCTACTGGGATGGGACTGCACTGCCGCAGGACAAGCCAAAGGCATACAGTTATTTGCTGCTGGCCCGGCAGGGAGCCACGCCGGACATGCTACCCGGCGTTGACGCGCTCATGGGCCAGCGCGAGAAGCAGATGTCGCGTGTCCAGATCGAAGCCGGTGCGCGCATTGCTGAGGCTTTCAGGCTTGAGCACACCAAAAAGTAGTCTGTGTGCAGCAAAGCTGTTTGACTAAGTGCGTGGATGCTATCTTATGGCGCTTATGCACCCTCACGCAGACCCCGCCCAATGGCTCTGATACCTCAAAAGCCGCCTGCCTCAAAACCGTTGCGAATATTACCCGTTATAGGGTGGCGTGAATGGGTGGGGCTGGATGAGTTCAATGTGCCGCGCATCAAAGCCAAGATTGATACGGGTGCGCGCACGTCGGCTATTCATGCGTTCCGTGTCCGTCCTTTCAGCGAAAGCGGTGTGCCGCATGTCTCGTTCATGCTGCATCCCGAACAGCGGCGGCGGACACCTGAAATCGAGTGCATCTGTGCGGTGCATGACAGGCGCAAGGTACGCAGTTCCAACGGGCAGCAGGAGTTGCGCTATGTGGTTCGCACAACAGCGCGCATCGGTGAGTTTGAATGGCCCATCGAACTGACACTGGCTGACCGGGACCAGCTTGGCTTCAGGATGCTGTTGGGGCGTCAGGCCATGCGCCAACATTTTGTTATAGACCCCGGGCGTTCATTTGTGGGTGGCCGGACTGGCGCACAGATGCCCCTCCACAAAACCAGAAAGAAAACCCCTGAATGAAAATTGCACTTTTGTGCCGCAACGCATCGCTCTATTCGCACAAGCGCCTGGTTGAAGCCGCACGCGCGCGTGGTCACCAGATTGATGTGATAGATCATCTGCGATGCTACATCGACATCGCGTCCAGCGATCCGGAGATTCACTATCACGGGGAATCGCTCAAGGGCTACGATGCGGTTATTCCGCGCATCGGGGCTTCGGTCACATTCTTTGGCACTGCGGTTCTGCGGCAGTTTGAGATGATGGGTGTTTATCCGCTCAATGAATCGGTTGCGATTTCGCGATCGCGTGACAAGTTGCGCAGCCTTCAGTTGCTGTCGCGCGACGGTGTGGGGCTGCCCACAACAGTCTTTGCGCATCGCACATCAGATGCGAATGAGCTGCTCAAACTGGCCGGTGGCGCGCCGGTCATCATCAAGCTCCTTGAAGGCACGCAGGGCATCGGCGTGGTGTTGGGCGAAACACCCCGCGCAGCGGAAAGCATCATTCAGGCCTTCGGTGGTGTGCAGACCAATATTCTGGTTCAGCAGTTTGTGAAGGAAGCCAAGGGCGAGGATGTGCGGTGTCTTGTCATTGGCGACAAGGTTGTGGCGGCGATGATGCGCAAGGGCAAGGAAGGTGACTTCCGCTCTAATCTGCACCGTGGTGGCAGTGCCCAACTTATAAAGATCACACCAAAGGAGCGGGCGACCGCCGTGAAAGCCGCCAAGGCCATGGGCCTAAATGTCTGCGGCGTCGATATGCTGCGCTCGAACGACGGGCCGGTAGTGATGGAGGTCAACTCGTCGCCGGGTCTCGAAGGCCTGGAGAACGCCACTCATGTTGATGTTGCCGGGCAGATCATCGCGTTCATTGAAAAACATGCCAAACCCGGCAAAACACAAACCCGCACGACTAAAAAGCGGAGCGCCAAAAAGAGTGACTGAAAAGACCCCCACACGGGCACTGTTCGACATTGCCGGCAATACAATTGCACCGGGTACGCGGAAGGTCATTGATCTGCCGCTGAGCATGATGTCTGACCACACGCCTGCAACGCTGTCGGTTCAGGTCATTCATGGTCGCCGTCCGGGTCCGACAATCTTCATCAGCGCGGCGGTACATGGTGATGAGGTGCTGGGTGTCGAGATTGTGCGGCGGCTTATTCGTGCACCGGCGCTGCGGCGGCTGGCGGGTACAGTGTTGCTGGTTCCGATCGTTAATACGTTCGGGTTTATTGCCCAAAGCCGTTACCTGCCGGACCGACGTGACCTCAACAGGTCGTTTCCCGGCTCACCCACAGGGTCGCTCGCGGCACGGCTTGCGCATTTGTTTATCAATGAAGTGGTGGCGCGCAGCGACTTTGGAATTGATCTGCATACGGCGGCGATCAACCGCGTGAATCTGCCACAAATCCGCGTTGATATGAGTGACAAGAAAGCACTCAAACTTGCTGAATCATTCAAACCGCCGGTGATCGTTAACTCGTCGCTGCGCGAAGGGTCGCTGCGTCATGCCGCGGGCGAGCTTGGTGTGCCCGTCATGGTGTTCGAAGGCGGGGAGGGGCTGCGGTTTGATGAGACAGCTATTCGGGTTGGGCTCAAGGGCGTGCTCAACGTGTTGCGCTCGCTTGACATGATCGGGCGTCACCCCGCCATTCCAGGAAACGTTGAGGCCGGCACAAAGCGCAGCGTTGGTAGCACGCCAGTTGCCACGAAAAGTGCATGGATACGCGCCACGGAGGGCGGCATCGCACGTATTCATTGCAAGGTAGGTCAGTTCGTGAAGGCGGGCACGCTTCTGGGCGTGGTGTCGGACCCGTTTGGCGTGCGTGACACCGAAATGACGACCACCCGCGACGGTCTCATAATCGGTCGGTCAAACCTTCCCGTGGTCAATCAGGGTGATGCGCTCATTCACATTGCCGAGTTGAGCAAAGCGGCATCCAAAGGTGCCGGCCTCAAGGCCATTGAGGAGGGGTTCGAGGGCGACCCGTTGTTTGACGAGGATGAGATACTTTAGCGGCTCTTATCCAACAACCGGACGTTCGCGCACAAATGTCAGCGACGAGCGTTTCAGGTCGATGAACTTTCTTTCATCTTCCAGAAGCTCCGCACCGGCCTTGAGGGCTGCGTCGTCGGTCATGGCAAAATTGAGGTCATCCTCGCTGGCCCAGTAAAGTTCGGCCACCCCATCATATTTTGGCTGTGCCTCGCGCGATGCCTGCATGGCGTCATCCAGCGGGCTGTCCAGACCGTGCGACTGCACATAGCGGGCAATCCGCAGGGCGGGTGCGCGCGCTTTTACCAACGGGGCGTGCGTGTCCCACCAGTAGCTTCTGAAGGCGTCTGGCGTAAGAGACGGCAGGCGATGCAGGCAAAATATCAATTTTATCATGGCGTTAGTTTTCCAGCCTCATGTCTGTGATTTTTTGTTCTGCAAACTGTAGCCCGAAGCGCCATCGAGTCCTAAGCTGGCTGTGCGGGTGTCGCGTTATTCCACGCAAATGTACTCGCAGGGTAAGAAAAGCGGCTGTATCTCATGCGCGTTGCGGTTGGCGGTTTTCAACATGAAACCAACACTTTTGCCTCGCAGAAGGCAGATCTGGATGCGTTTTTGATGGCTGATGCCTGGCCCGCGCTGCAGGGTGGCGCGGGTTTGTTGACCACATTTGCGGCGGGGGATGATGACGAACCGTGCATGAATGTGCCCATCGCCGGGTTTTTGGCGGAAGCACCTGCCCACAATATTGTCGCAGTACCCATGGTGTGGGCCGCAGCCACACCGTCTGCTCACGTCACAACCAACGCCTTTTCGCATGTCGCAGGCATGATTGTAGCTGAGCTTGAGGCGGCGCTGCGCGACGGCCCGCTGGATGCGATCTATCTTGATCTGCACGGTGCCATGGTCACGGAAGACACCGAAGATGGTGAGGGGGATCTGCTTGAGTGGATCCGCGATACCACCAACGGACGGGTGCCGATTGTGGCCTCGCTTGATCTGCACGCCAATGTCACCGCCAAGATGATGCGCAATGCTGATGCACTGGTGGCCTATCGCACATATCCGCATGTGGATATGGCACAAACGGGCGCACGGGCGGCACAGCTTGTTGCCCGCATTGTCTCCATGGCGGGGCGGCCGGCAAAAGCCTTCCGCAAGCTCAATTTTCTGGTGCCGCTGACAGCGCAGAGCACCATGAACAATCCCGGCGCTCTGATTTATGCGGACGTAACGGCCATGACCGAGTTGTCCCTCGATATGTGTCATGGCGAGCAGACGGCCATTCTCAGTGCGTCTGCGGCGATGGGCTTTCCACCCGCTGACATCGCCGAATGCGGCCCTGCCGTCATGGCCTATGCTGAAACGCAGGAAGCCGCTGACGAAGCCGTTGACCGGCTGGCTGAAACCTTCATGGAGTTTGAGCGCGCGTTTCAGCAAAAGCTGTGGACCTGCGAAGAGGCCATTGCCTATGGCGAGGCGGGCAGCGCCAAGGACCGCGCACAAGGCCCGCTCATTCTGGCGGATACACAGGACAATCCTGGTGCCGGAGGCAATGGCGACACCGTGGGGCTGCTCCGTCATCTGATTGACGGCGCAGATACGGCTCTGTGCGGTGTCATCAATGATCCGGTTGCAGCACGTGCGGCATGGGAAGCGGGCGAGGGCGCGACGGTTCATCTGGCGCTGGGAGCATGGTCAGGCGGCATACGCGAAAAACCCGTTGAGGGGCGGTTTGAAGTGCTGGCACTTCATGATGGTGAAATTGATGCGCATGGCCCGTTTTACCGCGGCGCGCACCTGTCGCTTGGTCAATCGGCGCTGCTGCGCATGGGCGGTGTCAAAATTGTTGTTGCCAGCAACAAGGTGCAAACGGCAGACCGCGCCATGTTTACAGCCTTCGGCGTGGACCCGGCCGGGGAAAACATTGTTGCTGTCAAAAGCTCAGTCCACTTCCGGGCGGATTTCCAGAAGATGGCGCGGGATATTCTGGTGGTGGCATCGCCCGGCCCCAACCCGGCGGACCATCTGGATTTGCCGTATCGGCGGCTGCGCAGCGGCGTGCGTTTGATGCCTATGGGGCCGGCGTTTCAACGCTCGCGCAAACCGTCAAAATAGGCTGCTAGAGGTCGAACTGCGCCCAGACCGGCACGTGGTCAGAGGGTTTTTCCCAATCACGCACATGCTTGTCTATATCGCAGGCTTTAAGTAAATCAGTGGCTTGCGCGCTTAGCATCAGGTGATCGATTCTGATGCCGTTGTTCTTCTGCCATGCTCCGGCCTGATAATCCCAAAAGCTGTAACGATGCGGCGCTGTATGGCAGGCGCGGAAGGCATCCGTGAGGCCAAGGTTCGCTAGCGCGCGGAACTGGTGCAGCGTATCGGGCCTGAACAGCGCATCGTCAGCCCAAGCGGCGGCGTCATGTACGTCATCGGGTGTGGGGATGACATTGTAGTCACCCGCCAGCACCAGCGGTTCCTCATGGGCAAGCAGCGCTTGTGCATGGGCGCGCAGCTTTTCCATCCAGTCCAGCTTGTAGTCATATTTAGGGCCGGGGGCGGGGTTGCCGTTGGGCAGATATATCGATGCAATACGCACCACACGGTTTCCTGCGGGCACAACTGCCTCGAGATAGCGCGCCTGTTCGTCGTCCTCCATACCGGGCAGTCCGCGGGTTACATCTTCAAGAGGTGACTTTGAGAGAATGGCCACGCCGTTGTAAGTCTTCTGGCCGTGGGTTTCGACGTTGTAACCGGCATCCTCAACAGCACTTCGCGGGAACGCATCGTCCATGCATTTAAGTTCCTGAAGACAGACCACATCGGGCTGTGCCTCAGCGAGCCATGCCAGAAGGTTGGGCAGGCGGACCTTGATGGAGTTGATGTTCCATGTGGCGATTTTCATGAGTGTTCAAGCACCTAATGGTCGCCCTGATGTTTCCACACCTGACGGATTTTGGAGTCGGTTTCCGGCCCCATGTTGAACCAGGCGGTGCGGTTTCGGGTGGCATCCACCACAAAAATCCGATCGGCACTACCCAGATGCTGAGTCAGTGTGTTGACGACTTCGGGGGCTCCTGACGGCGAGTGAACGACCCATGCGTTGGCGGAAATCTTATAGGCCGGGCCGAGCGACATAATGGCGGTTTCAAGCGGGCCACTGGAGCGCGATTTCACATCAGTGATGATGATGATGTTGAACGAGCCGGGTCGCTTGCGCCGTTCGACCTGGTTTTTGCTTGGCCCATAGCTTCGTCCATCCGGCGCAACGTTTGAGGCCGGAGAGCCGGGGTCTGGATTGTGCTCGTTACGACTGTGTGGCTGAGCGTGCGGCCGGGGGGCATTCTGATGGCCCGCCATGTCATCAAACAGGGTTGCCAGGACCGGATCATCGCCTGCCGGCATCCATTCCTCCTCACCGGCAGGCTGGCCCGTGCGCGCGACGGTAGAATGCACGGCAACACGGCCCTCGCGCGCGTATTCGCGCAAGGCATGACCGGTGTAGGGGCCATAGATGCGCCCGTCCACTTCCAGCACCCAGCGTGCATCAAGCGGATCAGGGGCGGGGCCTGTCTGGTCAGGTGAGAGCGACATTCCGGCGCTTAAAGCCAGCCTTCAGGGTCAGCAACCGGCTTGCCATCGGCTAGCCGCAGCCAGCCCTTGACGATGCGATAGACCAGCCAGATGGCCAGCGCCAGTAGTAACAAAAAGCCGATACCGACAATCATCAACACAACGCTGATAAGCCCGACACCAAGAGATATCCAGAAGGTGCGGATCTGGTAGGTGAAATGGCTTTCCAGAAATGTGCCGCGCACATCATTGCGACGGACATACGCAATGATAAGACCAACAATGCCGGTGAAGCCATTGAAGAAGCCAAGTGCGTACAGGCCATAAACGATATGGGCCATCAAGGGGTCAGGCGCTGTGCCTGCGGGCGGCGCGGTGGGTTGTGGTGCCGGCTCCGGTGCGGATGAGGGTGTCTCGCTCATAAGGCTTTTTCCTTCTGACAAGGGCGCTGCGAAGAGGGGCCGAATCAGCCGCTGCCTGCAATGCAAAAACATAGGCAACAGTTGACGCAGGGTCCAACACGGTAATCACGGGTTGGCGGTTCATGCTCTTGATGCGCCAGCGCTGCCGTCGCACTGTTGGCGCGAACAAGCGCCGATAAATGCGCTGACACACTCACTCATCCAAACAGGGAGGAGCCTTTCCATGAGCGACGCCTTTACCAATCTTGAGTTCTCAACCGCTGAGCGCGACGGCAACGTGCTGAAAGTATCGATCAACCGGCCAAACCGGATGAATTCGCTGCACCCGCCGGCAAACTTTGAACTGGAAAAAATCTTTGATGCGTTTGAAGCCGACGACGATCTGTGGGTCGCCATCATTACCGGCGAAGGCGAGCGCGCTTTTTCAGCGGGCAATGATCTCAAGTGGCAGGCTGAAGGCAACGCTATTGAAGTGCCCAAGTCAGGCTTTGCCGGGCTCACATCGCGCTATGGCCTTACCAAGCCGGTGATTGCGGCTGTCAACGGTGTGGCCATGGGCGGCGGTTTTGAGATTGCGCTGGCCTGCGACCTGATTATCGCCGCCGACACGGCAACCTTCGCTCTGCCTGAACCCAAGGTGGGACTTGCAGCACTGGCGGGCGGGCTGCATCGGCTGCCGCGTCAGATTCCGGTCAAGCAAGCCATGGGCATGATTCTGACGGGCCGTACGGTGCCCGCAGCAGAAGGCCAGACGCTGGGCTTCGTTAATGAGGTTGTTCCGGCTGCGGAGCTTATGGAGGCGGCCATGCGCTGGGCCAGGCTGATTGAAGCCTGCAGCCCGATGTCGATCCGTGCGTCCAAGCAAAGCGTCTATGCGGGGCTGGACGAGGCTGATCTGGAGAAGGCTGTAAACGGCAAATATGACGCGGTACATGCGCTGTTCAAAAGTGAGGATCTGATTGAGGGGCCAATGGCCTTTGCCCAGAAACGCGCGCCCGTCTGGAAGGGACGCTAAAGATAGTCGCCTTGGAAAAACCGGGAGGGCTGGAACCGCTGTCCGGCGGAACCAGCCCTCTGTAGTGGCCTTGCTGTCCGGCAAGGCCGGTAGCTTCGTGGCCGACTTGACCCTTGTCGGGGTCGGCGTGATTAGAGGCCCAAGGGACCGCCAGCCACGAACGTGTTGCTCTGGAGGCCGGCGGTGTGGGGCGCTGTGCCCTCACCGTTCAGCTTGACCCAGTGCATGGGGTGCTGGCGAGACTGGCGCATGAGCCAGGTGTAGGGCGCCTTGTCAAAAGACACGATGCCCATTGCCAGATTGTCGAGAACGAGATCGCCTTTATCGGTGACGACGGTAAGCACCGCGTGGCCCTGGCCATTCCACTGCCGAACAACAGTGATGAGCAGCGCATCAGCAGGCCAGCCACGGTCGATCAGGGCCCGGCGCTTTTCGAGAACATAGTCCTCGCAGTCACCGGCCGAGTTTATGGCGTAGCTCCACCATTCAACCTTTTGCACGAGGTCGATATCCTCGACCGGGCGCACCGTGCGGTTGAAGTAGGTATTGACCTCATTGAGTTCACGCCAGCGTTCCGACGTGAGTGCAACGGCGCCAGGCAGACCGGCAGTTGATGACGTCGTGATGTCGCCAGACGATGTATCGGTCTGCGGCTCGCAGTCAGCGCGGTGGCGCAGACAAAAGCCGATATAGCCGATGGGCGGACGCGCTGCCGGGCCTTCCACCATGGAGACGGCGGTGGCTGACGGCGTGGCGGCAGGCGTGTTTGAGAATGATGCCGGAACCGATGTGGCGCCGGTGGTTTGGCAGGCAGCCAGAGCGATAACGACTGCGAGCATTAGACAACTGCGAAGTATAAACATAACCAACCCCTTGGTTACCTCAGAATGTTCGCTGAGGATGGCGGTTATGTTTTTCTGTATTTGAAATATTGGCGTCTGTATTTAAATCAAAGACACTGTAAACACTATCTATATTCAATTAGAGTGAAGTTCAATTCAGATTAGATTGCCGTTCGATTTTTAATAGGTTTTAGCTCGAACCAAGGATTTGGGTGAAAAACGGCGCAATAGCTGGTGTTTTGGCAGCCTTACACCGGGCGGGCCGGGTCGGCGCAGACTTTCTGACGGGCAATACAACGCGGCGCACATCGAGAATGACGTCGAAAATACGGGGTTCGGGACCCCAAATTATTTTTGAAAGTGGGCGAAAAACTTTTGGTCTTCCGCGTCGAGCCGCGCCTGCGGCGCTGCTTCGAGCCTAAAAGTGAAAAGCTGCTGAGATCGAGCCGAACTCATCCCAGGCTTTTTGCTTCACAAACTCCCTGCTGCGCCAGATATTTGTGAAGCTGACGCGGGCAGGCCCAACGGTTACTGCCAGCCCGGCCTGAAAGTCCACCACCACGGGTTCTTTTTCAACGCGGTGGCTTTTTCGGAATGTATTTCCGTCGAGGAAAATGTTGCGGGCGACGGCACGCACCTCTGCACCAGCAAACAACTGCCAGTCCAATCCATCACTTGGCTCGAAATAGCCCGACCCCGGCAGGCTGGGGCGGATACGCGGTACGCCATCCGTTGTGTTGAGGCCCGTGCCTATTTGCACAGTGCCTCCGGCGGCTGCATGAGTGAAGACGTTGCCCAGGGAAAAGCCGAAATGCGGGGTGGCATGGGCTTCAAGATTAAACGGCAACAGCGCCTCAAACCATTCAAAGTCTATATCGCGCGGCAGGCGGCGCTCATATGTCAGCACTATGCCGACTTCATTTCTGAGCTGATTTGACCAGCCGCGTGGCTCGTCAGCACCAATCCAGTCATGCCAGAGTATTTGCGTATCGTCAGCCTGCGACAGCGGGCCGATGACGCCGATGGCGAGTTCGACCGCGTCAATGCGGGTTACATGCTCGTCAACGCGCTGATTGCAGTCGCGGTGGAATGAGACCGCACCAAAGCCCACATGGGTCCAGCCCGCATAGGGACGGTCATTGCGCTGAAGTGTCGGGATGGTGATGTCGTCCGGGGTGAATATTGACTGGCCCAGGGATACAGAAAACTGCATCCGGTCACCCTTGCGAAAGCCGGGGGTGCCTTGCGCCAGGTCCTGCACAATCTGCGGGACGCGTCCGCCGGTCATGTAGGTTAGCTGGGTGCCATGGGTGTAGTTTCTGTCGGCCCCATTGCCGAACATGTCGTTTTCCACCTGCCCGGAGACAATGCGATGGGGCTGAGGAGCGCAGGCATCCGCCTGTGCTTTTGCAGGCGTGACGGAAAGCATCAATACCGCGGCAATTGTGGCGCAAGCGGCGGCAAACGTGAAATGTGTTGGGTGCATGTGCGCCAAGCTACTGCCGACGGGCAAGCTGCGTCCAGCGCGTTTGTGGGTATCAGGATTGTTTCGGCAGGTCAGCCGACGTGGTGTCCTGGCTCGAAATGCCGCATCACGGCTTTTGGCGTGGGAGCAACTTCCGCAAACTCAACTGCAAACCCGTTTTCATGGTGGCGAACAACGCGGCCATGCATACGGCCCACATCCACAAACACGCCAATGGTAGGGCGCAGATTGGTTTCCACCGAAGCACCGCTCAATGACATATCAATGATGCGGCAACTGCCGGTGGAGCCATTTGCCAGACGCAGAGTGGTCGGCTTGTCGGCGGCATCCACGCGTGGGTGGCGGCGGATCTCATCCAGCGCTGCTTCATCGCCTTTTGCAATGCGCTCAAGCGTGACTGCAAGCCTTTCACGTTTGGCACCGGTCATTTCCATGGCAAGGGCAAAGCCTTCTTCGGTGCTGCGGCTGACCAGCCCCTCAAAGCGACCAAGCCTGTCGATATAAACCACCACGCGGTCATGGGGGGCCGGCCGTGTTGCAAAGGCATCCATTGCCAGAAAACAGCCGGCTGCTGATACGTCACGCAACCGGGCCGGATACTCACCGCCGTCCGGCATAAGGCATCTGGCATCGTTTGACAGCATGATACGCGGAAACGCGCGGCGGTCCTCGCCGGTCTGGGGGTCGTAACGGTCTGCCATGTGCTGCTCCGATTGAACGGCGGGCCAAATGCTGATCGTTATCATTTCATGTCACGTCTTAACGGGCCGTTGATATTTGGGGCTGGTATCGCGCCACGTCAGGTTCCATATATGCGTTTGAAAATAAAACGGATGATCAGGCGGGAGAGAGATCAGTGAAGATCGAACGGGGAAAAGTGGCGCTGATCGTTGGCGTCGGTGCATCTGAAGGCATCGGCGCGGCGAGTGCCCGCAAGGCGGCGCGCGAAGGGCTGCATGTCTTCGTTGCCGGACGCACCCAGGCAAAACTTGACGTCGTTGTGGGCGATATTACAGAGGCCGGGGGCAGGGCGACGGCCATCGTCGCCGACACGACCAACCCGGACGATGTCAAACGGATGTTTGACATCGCCGAAGCTGAGGCCGGAGTTCCGGACTTTGTTGTGTATAACGCGGGTAACAACCGCTTTAGCGCACTCACGGATATGAGCAACGATTTCTTCGAGGATCTGTGGCGGCTATGTGCGTTTGGCGGGTTTCTGGTGGGCCGTGAGCTTGCCACACGCGCGCTGCCTTCCGATGGGTCCCGTGAGACGCAGGCAACGCTTGTCTTCACGGGCGCAACGGCCTCAATTCGTGCAAAACCTCCGTTTACGGCCTTTGCCTCCGCCAAGGCTGCGGAGCGGGCACTGGCGCATGGCATGGCGCGCGAGTTTGGGCCGCGCGGGCTGCATGTGGGGCACGCCATTATTGATGGTGGTGTTGACGGCGAGCAGCTCAAATCGCGTTTTGCAGAGTTTCTGGATGCGAAAGGCGAGGATGGCGGGCTGAATGTGGATGCCGTGGCGCAGGCCTACTGGGCGTTGCACATGCAGCACCAGACTGCCTGGACGCTGGAGTTGGACCTGAGGCCCTACAAAGAGCAATTCTAGCGCGGGCACACATGAAAGGCCCTCAATTCTGCCATTGGCGTGCCGCGTCTGCGCTGGTAGTGTCCGCCAACTGAACAAGGTTAGTAGGGCGTTGGGGATCAGCAGGCACATGCGGCAGTTTTTTTCGGTGACTATGCGGCAGGCAACCATTGCGATGGTGGCTCTGTTTTTGGTGTCTTGTGCAAGCTATCAGCTTGATGATGCGCGGGAGATGACGCCAACGGGAGATGCATTCACGCAGGCGCTTTACAGTGCCTATCTTGACCACTCCGCGCGCGCCTATGAAGAAGACAACGAAGAGCTGTCCAATGCCTTTGCCGCCCGTGCAATTGCCGCAGCCAATGGCACCGTGGTTGCGCCGGTGGTGCCGGTATCCGACGCGCTGCAGGCGGGCAGTGCGCCCATTGCGATGTTTGATGGCGCGCGCGGTCGCTTGATGTCAGCACTTGCAGCCGGACGCAGCGCCCAGCCTGCACTTGCCGCGCGTGCGCAGGCTGCTTTTGATTGCTGGTATCTGCGCTCGATTGATCCGGAGTCGGACGGTTCATCTGTTTCGCGCTGCCGCACCGAGTTTGATACAAACCTTGCAACTCTTGAGGCCGCTGTCGCACCGCCGCCCGTGGTGCTTCCGAATGCTGCAAACTTCACCAGTTACTTTGGTTTTGATGAGTGGTTTTTGCGGGCAGATGCACTTGACGTGATCAGTGACGCGATGGAAACGGCGCGCATTGGCGGGCATGGTGAAATTGTGCTGGGTGGCCACACGGACACTTCAGGCCCGGCTGATTACAATGACGCATTGTCACTGCGCCGCGCGGAGGCCGTTAAAGCCACGATGGTGGAACTGGGTGCCCTGCCCGAAGCTATTCGGGTTATTGCCTATGGTGAAACGCAACCTGCCGTGCCGACGGGTGACGGGGTGAAAGAAGCGCTTAACCGGCGCGTTGAGATACAGCTCGTCCCGTAAGCGATTTCACGCGGCGTCGGTTTCAAAGTCCACAAGCTGCACGCGCAGTTCTTCGGCACCGCGCGCGCCGCGCAGGTCAATGCCTCGCAATTCCGCGCCGCGCAGATCAGCACCGCGCAGATCAACGTCCACAAGAACTGCGTTCGTGAGGTTGGCGGAGCGCAGATCAGCCTTGAACAGCGAGCCGCCTGACAGGTCTATGTCGCGCAGATCCGCCTTGCGCAGGTCAGCACCAGCCAGCACTACATTGTGTGCATGTACCGGCCACTTCTTGCTGCCAAGCCCGCCGATGGGCATGGGCGACAGATCCACACCAGCCAACTGAGCACCTTTGGCTCTCGCATTGTCGAGTTTGGCACCGCGCATGTCAGCCTGGGTGAGGCGTGTCTGTGCCAGCATGGCACCTGTGAGGTCGCTCATGGTGAGGTTTGCGCGGGCCAGATTTGCCCCTGCCAACACCACGTCACGCAGGTCTGCAGCCGCCAGCTTGCTACCCGGGGCTTTGAGGTCAGATGCATCCATGCCGATGGCGACAAGCTGTCGGCCGTGTTCGCCGAGGCTGGCCAGCCACAAATGATGATCGTGAATCATGTCTTTGAGCGTCTCACCGCCCGCCGTGCGGCGTTGCGGCAAAATTGCGCCGGTCACATCCGCCCGCGTCAACGCGCTCCGGGTGATCTGCGAGGCTGTGAGGTCGGCGCCGGTCAGGTTGGTACTATCGAGCACACTACCGACCAGCGAAGCGCCGCGCAGGCAACAGCCTGACAGGTCGGCTTCGGTCAGGTCACACCCTGTGAATATGGCTCCGGAAAGCTCCGAGTTCGACAACTGCGTACTGCGCAGCTTTGCATTCGCAAAGTTGGCGTCGGTCAGGTCTGTGCCGGTGAGTTCGGCGCGCACAATGCGGGCACCATCAAGGTTTGCGTCACGCAACGACGCGCCGGTCAGGTCAACACTCGAGCGGCCACCGTTGAAGTAGGACAGGTTGCCGCCACCGTCGCGCGCCATGATCTGGCCATCGCGAATGTCGGCATTTTCCAGGTTGGCACCTTCAAAATCGGCGCGGCGTAACATCGTGCCGCGCAGGTCAACGCGTGTCAGGTTGGCACTCCTGAACGTTGCGTCAGACAGGTCAGCGCTAAAGAAATTGGCTCCGGTGAGATTGGCGCCATCAAAGCAGGCACCTGCGCCGCTGACGCCGACAAACTCTGCCTCACGCAGGTCGGCACCGCTGAAGTCATGACCTTCGATGCCCTGAAACGACAATACAAGCCGTTGACCGCCCTTTCGACCCGATACAAAAAGCCGATGCCGCGCCAGCGCCATAGTGAGGGTCTGGGCATCCGGGCTGCGGCCTGTTGCCATTTTCCAGGGCGTCGAGGAGTGACCCGCCTGATCCGGCATTTTTGAAAGCCGACCACCTGGTCCAAGCGCTGATCGGATTCGCTCCCGGCCACGGGTGCCCGACGTGTTGGGTGACTTGTTGCGCATAATGCCATGCCTCCTGACGAGCGGAAGCCTAGGCTTAAAGATTTGCACAGCCCGATAAGACTGAGCCACAAAGGCGCTTAAAACGCACCTCAAAGGCCCGCCAAAAAAGCATTAAATGCAATTCAATTTTGAATCGCTGCTATTCAGCGGCAGCGGCAGACTGCCGGTCTTCGGCAATCTGCACGTTTTCTGGCGCGAGCTGCTTGCGACCCCGGATCATGTCTGCCGCTTTTTCGGCAATCATGATTGTGGGTGCATTTGTGTTGGCTCCTACCAGCGTCGGCATGATGGACGCATCCACAACCCGCAGCCCCTCGACACCGCGCACCTTCATGGACGGATCAACAACTGCTGTTTCGTCCGTACCCATTTTACAGGTGCCGACAGGGTGATAGAGCGTCTCGGCCGTTGCCCGGATCCAGGCGTCCAGCTCGGCGTCGGTGTTGACGTCAAGCGGCGGCTTGAGGCGCTCACCGCGATAGGCATCAAACGCTTTCTGGCGAAATACTTCTTCGGTGCGGCGAATGCCGTCGCGCATGGCGCGCTTGTCGTTTTCGGTTGAAAGGTAGTTGGGTTGAAGCAAGGGCGCGTCCAGCGGGTCAAGCGACTTGAGCGCCAGGTAGCCACGGCTTTCAGGGCGGGTGGGGTACATAATGCAGGAAAAGCCGTGCTTGTCCGTAATGCCGTCGCGGCCGTGCGGGTCGCCCATGGCAACGCTCACATAATGAAGCTGCACGTCGGGCAGTTCCAGGTCGGGACGGGTTTTGATGAATGCGCCACCGGCTGTCGGCGGAAACGATGCATCGCCCTTTCCAAACAACAGATAGGACAGGCCAGCCTTGATGCGGTTCAGCGGGGAGGCCGCACGGTGCAGTGTTACCGGCTGTGTACAGACGAACTGACTGACAACGCCCAGATGGTCCTGCAGGTTCTGGCCGACACCCTTGACGTCCGATACAACATCAATGCCCCACTTCTTCAGGTAGTCCCCATCACCGATGCCCGACAGCAGCAGTAGCTGCGGTGTGTTGATGGAGCCGCCGGACAAAATCAGTTCGCGGGCGATCCGCACCTGTTTAGTTTCGCCTTTTTGTACATACTCGATGCCCACAACCTTGCTGCCGTTGAACAGAATGCGTGTGGTGTGTGCTTCGGTTTCAGCGACCAGATTTTCGCGGTCAAGGGCAGGCACAAGATAGGCCTGCGCGGCAGAACAGCGTTTGGAACCCTTGATTGTGTGCTCGTAGCGGGCAAAGCCTTCTTGTTGCGCACCGTTGAAATCATCCGTCAACGGATGACCTGCCTCGTGTCCGGCCTTAACGAAAACATCCAGCAGTTCGTCGTTTTCGCGGGTTGATTTTTGCACGTGCAGTGGGCCGTCGTGGCCATGAAACACGCTGTCGTCGCGGTTTGAGTGTTCGGCCTTCTTAAAATAGGGCAGGCAATCCGCGTAGGACCAGCCGGGGTTTCCAAGCTGACGCCACAAGTCATAATCGCGTGCATGGCCACGGGTATAGACCATGGCATTGATCGACGATGACCCGCCCCAACCGCGACCACGCGGCCAGAACAGTTTGCGGTTGTTAAGGTTGGACTGGCCTTCTGTTTCGTAGGCCCAGTTATGCGGGTTTTTGTTACCCACCAGCTGAGCATAACCTGCAGGCATGTGAATGAAGGTGTTCTTGTCCTGTGGGCCTGCTTCCAGCACGAGCACGCGGGCGTTACCGTCTTCGCTCAGACGATTGGCAAGCACGCACCCGGCACTGCCCGCGCCGACAATCACATAATCAAACTCTTCACCCGTTACGGCCATCTCATTCCCTATCTTTGGTTGCGTTCTCTTTGGGTATGTTGTCATGCAGCGCCAAAGTGGCAGCCGACACGAACGCCAAATCGTGTTTTTTGAGGTGCGGCAGCGCATCAAACGCTTAGCCCGCGCCATATTGTGCTGACAATACTGTAAAACATGACGCCCGCGTCAAGTTTTATCGGGCTGGCGGTTTGCAGGTAGTTGCGCGTACTGATTGCCCCGCTATGGTCTGGCCCGCATTGTCCCTGTATCAGGGGATTCCATCGGCTGCGGGCTTGGCGGAATTGGTAGACGCAAGGGACTTAAAATCCCTCGGACGGTAACGTCCTTGCCGGTTCAAGTCCGGCAGCCCGCACCACTGGCCTGTTATCCATCGTTCCCGTCCAGCTTTATCCCGGCCAGCTTTTGGGCTTGTACCGCGTGCTCCTGCCGGACGCGGGTGGTTCGTGCAGCCGGGCGGGGAGCCGTATCCATCATTGCATCGCACCGGGTTCGTGCGTTTTCGATGAGGGGGGCTATGAGGGACGCTTCAGGCAGGTTGTGCCAGTACTTTTTCGGCATTTCCGAGGTCATTGCTTTCACCATCAAGCGGGCAGGATTGAACGTGCTCGCGAAGTATGTGCGCCACAAATCCTCCGCCGGATCATCCCTGGGAGCCGTGCTTTTGGGAACACCCGCCGTCATGGTCAGCGCCGCACCGTCCCAGTGAGCACATCTATCGGGTGTGAGGATGGACCATGTCTGCCCGGTATAGCGGCGCACGAAGAATGGCGCTGTTGCATCCAGCGTGTGGTGCGAGGGTTCAAACCACGCCACAAAATGAGGCGGGAGCGCTGGATCATCTGCGCGGCTGACTTCCCGAAACCGCACGAAGGCTTTCATCTTGTGTGCGTCGCGTGACACGGCTTTGGCCAGATTGCGCGCACGATGAACATCATCATCCGACAAGATTGCCATCAGGCGCGGCGATTGGCGCAGACGCTGGTACAGCCGATAGGCGAGGGTGAACCGATCCTCCGTCCGGTGGCACATAATCTTGTTGGCGAGCGCGACAAATGTGCCCGGCACCTTGCGCATATTTGTGTCGGGAAGTGCGGTCCATGGCTGCGTGCGCTCCTTGAACATATCCGTCATCAGGCTTGTTTGCGCCCCACCGGCTATCTGCCAGTTGATCTGGTGCGGCGGCACGCCTGCGGCATCCAATCGACGGCTTGCGGCGCGCCACGTTTTGACATCAGCCGCGTGGGAAAGGTCCACCGTATAGATAACGGTACTCACTGGGCGAACATGTCCAGTTGCTTAGGCTTTCGCAGTCCGGGCTCAAGGCCCGTTGCATCCAGCATCTTGCCCGGCTGCCAGTCTGCCGCCACGAGAAACGGCAAGGCACGTTTGAGGGCGCGTGTCATTTTGCGCAGGTCGCCAAGACGCAGGGTGCGATGCCGGCGCGTTTTGAGAATGGCGGCCACCGCCGTGGTGCCGATGCCGGGAATACGCAGCAACATGGTTTTGTCGGCGCGGTTGACGTCCACCGGAAACTGACCGCGATTGTTGAGCGCCCAGGCGAGCTTTGGGTCAATTTCCAGGTCGAGCATACCGCCCCTGGTAGCCGTAACAATCTCCGGCATGTCAAAGCCGTAAAACCGATGCAGCCAATCCGCCTGATAAAGCCGGTGCTCGCGTTGCAGGGGTGGGGGTTTCACCGGCAGGACTACCGAAGGGGCGGGGATCGGGCTGAAGCCTGAATAGTACACCCGCCGCAGGCCGAAGCCCGCATACAGTCCGGCGCTGGTACTGAGGATTGTGGCATCATCGGCGTCATCAGCACCGACAATCATCTGAGTGGACTGACCGCCGGGCGCAAAACGTGGTGGCTTTGCGCGGCGAAGCGTTTTGTCCTTTCGTGCGGCGGATGCGTCGTCAATCTGAAGCCGCAGGCTGCCCATGGCCCTGCGTATGGTGCCCGCGTCTTTTTCAGGAGCCAGGCGGCTGAGGCCTTCGGGAGTTGGCAACTCCATGTTGATGGACATTCGATCCGCCAGTCGGCCAGCCTGTGTCAGCAGTTCGGGCGCACATTCAGGAATGGTCTTGATGTGAATGTAGCCGCCGAACTTATGCTCGGTTCGCAGCAGGCGAACGGCGTCGAGCATGAGTTCCATGGTGTAGTCCGACGACCGTATGATGCCGGACGACAGGAACAGACCTTCAATGTAGTTGCGGCGGTAGAACGTCATGGTCAGATCCGCGACTTCGCGCGGGGTGAAGGCTGCGCGCTCTACATTGCTCGATACCCGGTTGATGCAATAGGCGCAGTCATAGATGCAGGCGTTGGTAAGCAGTATTTTCAACAACGAGATGCAGCGACCATCCGGCGCGTAGGCATGGCAGATGCCCATGCCTTCTGTTGACCCGATGCCGCCGGATTTGAGCGACGTGCGGGTGCCTGCGCCGCTGGATGAGCAGGACGCGTCGTACTTTGCCGCGTCGGCCAGAACGGCAAGGCGGTGGCGTAACGGTTTGACGGCGTGGGGCATCTGATCCGGATTGGGAGACAAGAGAAGAGCGTTCTTCTTTTGTTCTACACTGCCGGGTTGCCGACATCAAATAGAATTGGCGGCTCTACTTTGTTTGCGTCGCCATGCCAACCACGTGGCTGAAGCACCCACGCCAAAGAGTGTGTTGAACACAGCGTTCTGCCAAAAACCCATTGCCAGCGACATGGCGGTATCGACCACAAACCACGCGCCGAACGATAACGCGAAACTGCGCACTGCCCAGTTATCCGGATTATTGGCGTCCGGCCCCCGAACGATCAGCCAGAGGGCCACGGCCCAGCCGAAGATGACCGCGCCCAGCACCTGATAGATGAAACCTGCGTAGCGTCGCGTTTCACCCTCCATCATGTCTGGCGGTACCGGGCTCTCGGTGGTTCCGCCATACACCATCCAGTCGAAGAAGCTGAGGGTGAGGGATGGTGCAAGGACAAACGTGAGGCCCATGGCGCCAAAGCCCGCCGTCAAGGTCATGAGTAATGCGCGCGCGGTCATGCTTTCCGGCCTTCGCGAAAATAGAGCAACAGTGGCAGTCCGCATGACACGCCGATCGGAAAAGTGCCCGCAATAACCGTAATAATACGAGCGGTTCCAAGTTCGCCAAGATGAAAAAGAGCAAAGAACGTGAGGACGACGGCGGACAGAATAATGTCCCATGTGAGCATGGTGGCGATAGGATTGGCGGTTGCCAGGGCGAGAAATCCGATGACGTCGCCAGGATTTTCCAGAAACCATGGGACGAAATAGAGGTACGGCATGACGATGCCGATCACCGTGAGGGCGAGATAGATTGATTTGCGCGACATGCTGACCTCCCTTGCCGGATTGATACCGGACTATGGAAGGGGCATGTGATGTTACCAATTACTGCTGAGGTAACATCGGGGCGAGCCTACCGCCGGTCCGGGCCGGTTGGTTCTGGAATGAGGATCGCGCTTTGCGGGTTGCTCTGGGTCGCCTCCAGTGTGGCTTTGAAGCGATACAGGGTTGAGCAGTAGGGGCAGATGATTTCGTCGTCCGCACCCATATCAAGATAGACATGGGGGTGATCGTGGGGCGCACTTGCGCCGGTGCAGTGAAACTCTCTGACACCAATTTCTATGATCGCAACGGCATCATCGTTCTTGAACTTGGGGACCACGGCTCCGGCCATTTTTATTCCTGCATACGTAACGTGTGAATCAAGGTCAGCGCGCTGATTGCCCGCGATGTCTGCTCCTTTCTAGCGCCGGGCAAGCCCGTGCTGCAAGCGCTAGCTGTGCGGGTCAAAAAACGCGGCAAGCAGCGGGTTGGCGGCGCGATGGCGCTTGTAGTTCAGCCCGTGGTCCGCGTTTTCGAGCAGATGGATTTGCGCTTCGGGAATGTAAGCGGCCAGTTTGTCTACACTTGCAGGCAATACGGTTGGGTCATCCTTCCCGAAAATGGCGGCGACAGGAATGCCGGTTTGCGCCAATCGCCGGTAGGTTTCAGCACGGTTGCTCATTGGCATGTTGCGCATTGTCGCGAGCAGTGCATCAAGGTATCCGCGATACTCCATCTGTGTGCTGACATTTCCGGCAAGGCGATTTTCGGGCGGTTCGCCGCGCTCGTTGTATTGCGGATCATTCAGCAGCACGGAGCGACCGATGGCACGCCACATGAGGTCACCCAAGCCGGGCACATTGAGGAGCCGTGCCGCAAAGCCCGTTAGACCCGCAACATCAAGGCCTGCAGGAACGAACAGCAATACGCGGTTTACACGCTGGGGATGGCGGGCCGCAAACTCGGCAACAATCGGCCCGCCCATAGAGAGGCCCACGAGACCAACAGGGCCGGTCAGGCTCAGGCCATCGAGCAGGTTCAGCAATGCCTCATCGTAAAAGTCAGCGTCGTATCGCGCGATGGGGCGATCCGACCAGCCGCGTCCGAAATGGTCAAACCGCAGCACGCGATAGCCCTGGTCGGTCAGCGCGGCGACATTCTGTTCAAAAATAAAATGTGGGGTAGAGAAGCCGTGCACCATGACGACAACCGGGCCGTCAGCGGGGCCATCCCAGGTGTAATGAAGCAAGCCCGCACGAGCCGATATGAACGCACCGGGTGCCTTGGCGCGGGCGGCCTCATCAAGCGGCTTTAGCCACAAATCAAGCATGACATACGCGCTGACACCGAGCAGGCCAACTGCCATGACCACCAGCAAAGACCAGATCATCTTGTTCTCCCGCTTTGCTAGATGCCGGTGTCGATGCCCAGGACGCGCGCAAGCCAGTACAAAGGCCAGACGAGTGCTTTGCCAAGGGCGATGAGCAGCGCGACACCCCATCGCGGGCTGTCCCAGGTGGCAGGCAGGGCGCTGCTGTCAGTCACCATGTCCTGCCAGACCAGAGCAAGAACACTGGCGGAAAACCCTACGGCATACAGAGCTTCGAGAGTGGCGCCGAGACGGTGCGGCATTGTGTTTTTCGATAGGTCGCGCATCGTCGTGTTGCTTCCGCTTGACATGACGTGATCCTTACACGCGGGAAGGGAGCGTAGTGCGGATGCAGGCTGCAAACAAATGCTGCCGCAACGCACCCTGAGACGAACACGGAAAAATCAGCAGTTTCACAGCGAAGTTTGCTTCTCCACTTACATTTTTGTGCGTATCATCGCGCCAACAAAAAACGTGAGTGCGACGCTTCACACATCGGAGCGGCAAAATAAAGCAACCACACATCACGTTGGCGGTGACCCCACAAGACACCCCAACCAGGCAGGTGACCCAAGGAGGACGAGGGCCGCATGGACAGTAGCGTTGCGCCTGATGGCCAGAACAGCAGCATGAACAATCCAAACCCCGGTAACACACGAGCTTCAGGTCTCAGCCGTTGGCGCATTGGTGCCTTTGCGCTGCCTGCGGCCCCAATCGCCGCCATGGGCCTGCCTATCGTTGTGTATCTGCCGCCGTTCTATGCTGGCGAGATGGGGCTGGGACTGGCTGTTGTCGGCGCCATCTTCATGATTACGCGCTTCTGGGATGTGTTTACCGACCCGGTACTGGGCGTGCTGTCAGATCGCTTCAAAACCCGCTGGGGCCGTCGCCGCCACTGGATCGTCATTTCCGTGCCGATCATGTTGGTGTCGGTTTATATGCTGTTCATGCCAACGGCACCTGTCTCGGCGAGCTATCTGCTGTGGTGGATGGTGATTGCCTATATCGGCTGGACGCTGCTTACCATCTCGCACATGTCGTGGGGCGCTGAACTCACACCTGATTACAACGAACGCTCCACCATTCAGGGCTTTCGTGAAGTGGCGTTGATTGCCGGCATGATTTTGGTGCTGTTGGTGCCGGTTTTCATTGAAGCGATGCAGCCCGACAACGTGGCGGCGGCGCGCGTTGCCTCAATGGGCTGGTACGTGCTCATCCTGCTGCCGATTACGGTTGCCATCGCGGTGTGGGTGGTGCCCGAACGCAAGGTAAAGGATCCGGTGCATGTGCCGTGGCGTGAAGCCATCAGTATCCTGATCCGCAATCAACCGTTGCGCCGCGTGCTGCTGGCCGACCTGTTGGGCGGCATCTCCGGCGGCATTGTGACTGCGCTGTTCCTGTTTCTGGCAGCGGACGTTTTGCAGCTTCAGTTTGCGAGCCTGCTCATCCTTGTTTACCTCACATCGGGCTGCATCTTTGTTCCGATCATGGTGCGGCTGTCGCACCATTGGGGAAAGCACCGCACACTGGCTTACTCGTCGCTGTTTTCGGCGGCCACTATTCCGTTCATTTTCCTGATTGAGCCCGGCGACATGTTGTTTGCCGTGCTCGTATGGATTTTGTTGGGTATCAATATGGGGGCCGGGCCATTCCTGTTCCGCTCCATAATGGCTGATGTGGCTGACCACGATCACGTTGAAGGCGGCAATCAGCGCACGGGGCTGTTTTATTCACTTCTTACCATGACGAACAAGCTGGGCGCGGCCCTAGCCATTGGCATTGCGTACCCCATTCTTGATATTGTGGGATTTGTTCCTGGTACGGAGAATACGCCTTCCGCCGAGCTTGGTCTGTTGTTGGTATATGTGCTGCCGCCTGCGCTTATTGGTGTTCTTGTTGCCTGGGTCATGTGGAGCTTCCCGATTGATGAAGCACGGCAGAGCGAGAACCGGCGTATTCTGTCAGAGCGTGATGCTGTTGCTGAAGGGGCAGGTGGCACGCAAGGTGCGTCCGTCGCGCCGCTTGGGCGGTCTGCCGACTGACAGGCATTGTGTTGAGTAAGAGCGTTTTTCCATGGCCAGCCTGAAACTGACACCGCTGCGGCTGTTGGCCTTTGCCTCTCCAGCGGCACCAATCGCCGCCATGGGGCTTCCCATCGCGGTGTACCTTCCGCCGTTTTATGCCAGTGAAATGGGCCTGGGCCTTGCCGTCGTCGGCTGGGTTTTCATGATCGCGCGGTTCTGGGACGTGTTTACAGACCCCGTGCTTGGTCTGCTGTCAGACAAATACCGCACGCGCTGGGGCAGGCGTCGCCACTGGATTGTGGCTTCGCTGCCGATCATGCTGATCGCCACCTACATGCTGTTCATGCCAACAGCGCCGGTCTCTGGCGGATATCTGCTTATGTGGATGGTGATCCTGTATATCGGCTGGACGCTGCTCACGCTGTCACACATGTCGTGGGGGGCAGAGCTAACGCCTGACTATAACGAACGCTCGCTGGTGCAGGGTTGGCGTGAAGGCGCGCTTATTCTGGGCATGTTGCTTGTGCTGATAACGCCCGCGGTGATTGACTATATCGGCCCGGAGGATGTGGGCCGTGCACGCGTGGCGGCCATGGGTTGGTTTGTCATTATTCTGCTGCCCATTGCGGTGCTTGCAGCCGTCACACTTGTGGGCGAGCGAGAAGTGCCCGCGCCAAAGCATGTGCCGTTTCGTGAGGCAATCCGTGTACTGATTTACAACAGCCCGCTACGGCGGCTTCTGGCGGCTGACCTGGCGAACGGTATCGGCTCAGGCACCATGGCGGCATTGTTTATTTTTGTGGCGGCAGATGTGCTGCAAATGGGTGCATGGTCGAGCGCTATTCTGCTGGCATATTTCGCGGCCGGCGTTGTGTTCGTGCCGGTGATGATCCGGCTGTCTTACTACTTTGGCAAGCACCGTACATTGGCTTTGTCCGCCATTCTGAATGGCATCGGCCTGCCGCTGATTTATCTGGTCGGCCCCGGCGACGTGCTGATCATGGTCATTTTTACCGCGCTGTTTGGCATCAATCTGGGCGCCGGTTCTTTTCTGCTGCGCTCGGTCATGGCCGATGTCGCGGACCAGGACGAACTGGCCACCGGCAATCAACGCACCGGCCTGTTCTTTTCACTGTTGACCATGACCAGCAAGATCGGCGCGGCGCTTGCCGTTGGCCTCACCTATGCGCTGATTGATTATCTGGGGTTTGTACCGGGCAGCGATGCCAACACTGCCCTGGCCCTTGAAGGTGTGCGCGGCACATTCGTGTGGCTGCCAACGGCCATGTATTTTGCCGTCGGCCTGATCATGTGGAACTTCCCGCTCGATGAAGAGCGTCAACGTGAAAATCGCAGGCTCATCATGGAACGCACAGAGCGCGAACCGCCAATTGTGCCGTTTGAGTAAGGGCAGTAAACGCTAGCAGCAGCCACAGCCGCCAATGTCGGCCAGCCCATCCGGGTTGTAGGCACGGGTAACAGCGTCGCGGGAGACGTCAGCGCTGGCTGCAAAGTCTGCCTTGGCTCTGGCCTGCATGTCGGGCGACATCATGAAATCCAATGCCGTCATTGCAAGTGACTTTGCGCCATCGACAACAGCCTTGTCCCCAAGATCGGACCCTGCCCATTTTGCAAACTCAGGATTGTGGATCACCACGTTTGCCGGTGCACACGAAATCATCGGGTGAATGGATGGCACCCGGTGGGAGACATTGCCCATATCGGTTGAGCCTGCTGACCCGGACGGCAGCGCGGCCAGATCAACGAACTCGCGGCCGAGAGACCTGGCGTTGTCCACATATGCGCCGGAAATCGCCGTGCTTGTTTTCATGTCCAGATAGTCAGCCTTGGCCCATTCCACTTGGGCCTTGCAGCCTGACGCGATGGCACCTGCATCAAAGCAGGCCTGTACGCGCTTTTTGAGCTCTGCCAATGCGGGGGCATCTTTCGCGCGGACATAAAAAATACCGGCGGCCTTGTCTGGCACGATGTTGGGGGCAAGTCCCGTCTCAGTAAAAATACCATGGATGCGTTCTGTCGGGCGAATATGCTGACGAAGCTGGGCAAGCGTCTGATACGCGGTTACAAGTGCATCAAGCGCGTTCAGTCCGGCATGAGGCATGGCGGATGCGTGTGCAGAGCGGCCATGGTAGGTGACGCGCACTTCGCTGACGCATATGCAGGGCATTGTTTCAAGATCAATGCCTGCCGGGTGCACCATCATGGCAGCATCCAGGCTTTCGAAGGCCCCTTCCTGTGCCATCAGTTCCTTGCCACCGCCCATTTCCTCGGCTGGCGTGCCCAAGTATCGCACGCGGCCGGGCAGGCGGCCGTTGAGGGCTGCGAGGCCAAGGGCGGCACCAAGACCGCTGGTCGCGATGATGTTGTGACCGCAGGCGTGGCCAATGCCGGGCAGGGCGTCGTACTCAGACAGGATGGCCACTTCCGTATCACCCCGGCCAAAGCAAGAGGCGTAGGCTGTGTCCAGACCGAAGGCATTTCGGGTTGCGGGCAGGTCGTGCTTCTCAAGCGTGTCCGCCAGCAGGGCCGCTGCGAAGTGTTCCTGGAATGCCAGTTCAGGCTTTGCGTGAATCTGGTGGCTGATGTCAATCAGCTCTGGCGCGATGGCATCGATACGGTCACAGGTCTCGCGTTTAAGGGCGTCCAGATCACTCACAGGGTCGAGCTCCAATGCATCGTTTGAAGGGCGCAAGCATACCGGAGGTATGCGGTATTTGACAGGGTCGCCTACGGCGGATCACGTTCCTTTGTGGCCGCAATGGAGTTCTCCGGATTTTATCGGATGCAGACGCAGTTCCAGGCATCGGAAAACAAGTGCTTTGAGGGAAGCCGTGTTGATCCGTCTTTGTCCCTGGGCGGTGCTGCACGCATGGATGATTGCCAAAACTTCTCCGGGCAGCTTTGGAAGTTCGTTCCTGCCGGAAACTAAATCCGGTGCAGATATCAAACAGAGGTACGTGCCACGCGGCGCACCCCTTTTTTGTTGCCGCCAAACCCGCTAGGTGGGTAGCTCGCTCTCGCTAGAAGTGGCTGGCCAATGATGAAACAAGTGACACGCGCAGACGCAGTTATTTATGTGTACGAAGCGGATGCCGGGGAGCGTCCGGTCATGCTGGTTCATGGATTTGCTTCAGACCACCGCACCAACTGGGTTGCGCCGGGATGGATCAAGCCACTGTCGGACGCAGGTCTGCGCGGCGTTGCACCCGACCTGCGTGGCCATGGCAGAACCACAAAGTATTATGACCCGGCGGCTTATGCACTTGAGGAGTTGGCAGCGGATGTCGCTGCGGTAATTGAGAGCCTGGATGCAGGTGCGGTGGACGTCATGGGATACTCCATGGGCGCATTTACGTCAGCCGTGCTCGCGGCGGCGCGGCCGGAACTTGTGTCACGGCTTGTGCTGGCGGGCGTCGGTGAAAACATGCTGCGTGAGACGGGCCAGCGTAACGAAGATATTGCGCAGGGCCTGCTTCGGGATGATGTGCCGCCACAAAGCCAGGAAGTGCCGCGTCGGTTTCGTTTGTTCGCGGATCAGACGGGTGCCGACAAACAAGCTCTTGCCGCCTGCATTCGCGGCGTCGGCAAGGTTTTTACGGCGGATGATCTGGGCGCCATTTCAGCTCCGACGTTGGTCATAGCAGGGGAGACCGACGATGTGGCGCGCGACCCTGCGCCGTTGGCGGCGCTCATTCCTGGTGCTGAATGTGTGGTAGTGCCGCGCCGGGATCACATGCGGGCGGTGGGCGACAAGATCACCAAGTCGGAAGTCATTCGCTTTCTCGCCCAGACCAGATGAAAACAAAACAGGCCGGACCACTCCCCCAAGTGATCCGGCCTGCTTCAGGAGGGACTAGCTCCTTGGCGCAACGGGTGGCTACACCCCCCTTAGAATGAGTAGCCAACTCCGAAGGTCAGTGCTTCATTGTCTGAGGTGCCAAGATCGACAGTCTCAGAGTAGGTGAGGCTCAGGTCCAGTCCGTAGAGTGTGTAGCCCAGCCCCACATTCCAGTCCTGATAATCGTCCTGTGCGCCTTCTTCAAACTCCTGGAAGTTGTAGCCGGCAGCAAAACCGACGTCGAAGGGCAGCGGCACTTCAAGGCCAAGCTGGTAGTAGTAGGCGTCCCCTGTGTCGCCGAAGAACTCAGGCGACCAGGCAAGACCGAAGCTGGCTGCGGCAAAATCGAAGTCGTAGCCGATCGAGCCGTAGAGTTCGACGAAGTCATAGTCGAGACTGCTCGTCGCGCCCGGGTACCAGTAGTAGAGGACGCCCACATCGTAGGAGAGTGCCGGAAGGCTTTCCAGCGAGTTGCTGAAACCGCCATACACGTCCACCTCGACGGATGCCTGGTCTCCATCGTTGAAATCAACGTTGGAGCCCCATGCGCCGATGTAGAAGCCTGATGTGTGCGCCCAGTCGATGCCGCCCTGAATGGCAGCTTCATTGTTGGTCTGGCTCACGCCGCGATAGATGTAGTCGGTGTAGAAACCAACGTTGCCTGACAGTTCACCGCCGAAGACAAGCCCGTCGTCAGCAGGTGCTGCTTCTTCCGCCAGCGCTGGCTGTGCGGCAAAAGATGCTGCAGCAAGAACAAGCGCTGATGCTGAGAGCTTCAGGCCGCGCAACCCTTTTGGTGTGCTGAGTGCCCCATAGTCTTTCATAGTCAAAACCCCTGGTTACATTCGGCAGATTTCAGCTTTACTTAAACTGTAAAAAGGCCGAGTTGGTTTGCTCGCAGAAACACAGTTTTTGCGACTGAGGAAAAAGTATTCCTCGCGTTAAGTGGTCTGCACGACATCGGGAGGAGTGATGCCTTGCATACCTCTTCGCTATCAATGTTCTGACATATCGTCAAAGTGCAAAAAGGTGAGAGTTAATGCGGGTTTCGCCCAAGTATTAGTCATCTGTCACATATCAATTGCACAAGAATTATGCTGCATATGCGAATGCCTAAGTTTTGCGCCGCACAACGTGCCGCAAAAAACTGCAACCTCTCCGTCACATAGGCGCGACAAAAATGTCACACATCTGAAAAACTGCGTTTTCCAGCCAAATAATCGCAAGATTCAGGAGGGGTGTAGTGTCTGCCAGCGGGTGACTGTGACGGTGCAGGCCGCTTTGAATCAGATGTGGACTGCCCCGTCAGCTCTTGACGGCTGTCACTTCCATTTCCACCAGCAGGTTTGGCGAAGCCAGTGACGAAACACCAATCATGGTGACGCACGGGGCCTGGCCACCAAAGAAGGCTGGCAGGGGGCTGTAGGCGTCGCCGGCGTTGTCGTCGGTCAGACCAACCACATAAATCCGCATTGATGTGACATCAGCGGCGGACGCACCGGCTGCCGCCAGACCGCGCTCGACATTGCGAACCGCGATTGCGGCCTGCTCTGCCAACCCCTCAGGCACTGGTGTGCCGTCGCGGCTCCAGCCAACCTGGCCGGACAGAAAAATCATCGTGCCGGGCTGGGCTGTCGTCACCTGCGTGTAGCCCATGGCGCCAGCGTCAGGCATGTCGTCAGGATTTATTTTGGTGATGGCCATTGATTTTCTCTCTCACTGCCGCGCTTGTTAGCGGGCGACTTGCGGTGCGTAGCCCATATGCATACCAGCATCGGTAATCAGCGTTTCGCCGGTTATGTGCTCGCCGCCTTCGCAGGCAAAAAACACGGCTGCATCTGCAACAAGCTCCGGCGTCCCCGCTTGCCGGAGTGGCATCGTGGCTTCCTGATTGGCCACAATCTCCTGAAACATGTTGTCGCCAAACTTGTCCTTGAACCACCGTGTACCAATAAAGCCGGGACAGATTGCATTAACGCGCACTTCAGGTGCGAGCGAGCGGGCCAGTGATAGTGTCATGGTGTTCAAGGCACCCTTGGAAGCAGCATATGCAACCGATGATCCGATGCCGACAACCCCGGCGATGGACGAGACATTCACAACCTTGCCTTTGCCGTGCTCCTTGAGGTGGGGCAGGCAGGCGCGGATCATCTGATAGGGGCCAACAACGTTGAGCCCGTATATCCAGTGAAAGTCCTCTGCGTTCAGATCATCGAGTTTATCGTGATCAGCAAACTTGGTGCCGCCTGCGTTGTTAATCAGAATGTCGATGCGACCGAAGGCATCCACTGTTTCTTGCGCCATGCGTCGGCAGTCTTCGTCCTTCGAGACATCCGCCTGTACCAGCACAGCCTTGCCGCCGGCCTGTTCACACAGCTTGGCAGTTTCTTCGGCTTCTGTTTTGCTTTTGGTGAAGTTGATAACCACATTGGCACCACGTTCAGCCAGCTTGATTGCGATGGCGGCACCAAGACCTGTTGCTGATCCGGTTATGATGGCACTCTGGCCGTCGATGCGCATGGATGCTCTCCCTGTCGTCTCGCATTTTGCGTTTGTATTTTTGCCAGTTAGCGGGGAAACAACGTATGCATCAAGTCCAACCTGACGAAAACAGGCCAGTCTGGCAGGCTCAAATGAGTGAAGGATTGAACAATGAGTGAAACGGCACGGACGGTTTCAGGCGCGCATCTGCCTTCGCGGCTGGCGGAGTTTCCAGACCGCATCCGCCTTGAGCCGGTTACAGGGTGCGTGGTTGTGACACTGAATGACACTGAGATTGCACGCAGCAAAAACGCCATACGCCTGCATGAGGGAGAATATGCTCCGGTGCTCTATGTGCCGCGCAGCGACGCCGATATGCCGGGCCTTAAACGCACCGATCATTCGACGTTCTGCCCTCTTAAGGGCGAGGCTTCCTATTTTTCTGTCATCGCGGGTTCAGATGCGGGGGTCAATGCTGTGTGGAGCTATGAAGACCCGTTTGTGCCGCTGGCGCAGATCAAGGACCATCTGGCGTTTTATACAGACCGCATCACAGTCACCGAGGAATAACCCCATGCGTTGCTTTCTGATTGCAGGTTTGTTCTCAGGGTTGCTTGCCGCATCGGCAATGGCACAACCTGTCAGCCAATACTCCGACATTGATCTGGATGTCTGTCCACAAGGACAAGACTTCGGTGATGAGCCTGCCTATGAAGCGGTTTGTCCGGGCCCGGAGGGATGGGAACTTCGGGTTATGGAAGGTGATTTGCGGTTCTGGGTGGAGCCGCGTCGCACCGGGGCGCAGACGGCCATCCTGTTTGAAACGCTGGGTCCGTTCAATACCGTCAACACCAAAGCCGAGTGGCGCGGCGAGATGGCTGCAGGGTCGTTCGAACCCTATGCGCTGATCCTGCGATATTTCACCGACAGCGGCATGGGCGAGGGCGGCTTGGGCGAGGGAGGCATGGGCGAAGAAAACGGCAAGGGGAACGTGCTTGTGGTCAGCAAGGTGCCTGCAACGCCGGATGAACGGTCGTGTCACATCGGCTATGTGGATGCCAAAGCGGTGAGCAATGCCAACGAGGTTGCGCGGCAGGTGGCTGATACGATGCGGGACAGTTTTGAATGTGGAACGCACACGCCGGTCACGGTTGTTCCAGGGCAACCAGGTTTTTAGCAAACCTTATTAAAATCCTTGCTCTACCGACCCTGAAACCGAGGCTCGCGTTTTTCAGCGAAGGCCTTTCGACCTTCCGCAAAATCGGCGCTTTGGCCACATTGGGCAATCAGCATTTCAGCGTCACGCAACAATGTCCTGTCACGGACGAGGGCAGCTATGGTTGCTTTTGCTGCGCGCACAGTAAGCGGCGCATTGCGAGCAATCTGTTCGGCCGTTTTCGTTGCCTGGGCAAATACACTCTCGGGATCGGTAACCTGGGTTATGAGGCCCATGCGCATTGCTTCGCTGGCTGACAATCTGCGGGCGGTTGCCAGCACCTCAAAGGCGTTGGCCGCGCCGACAACGCGCATCAGGCGGGCAACAGCGGGTGCTGCATAGCCAAGGCCCAGCCGGGCAGCGGGAATGGCAAAGGATGCATCATCTGCGGCTATACGCATGTCGCAGGCAAGCGCAAGTGCCATGCCACCCCCCATGCAGGGTCCGCGCACGGCGGCAATTACGGGTTTTGATGCGTTCTCGATGCTGGCTTGGGCTGCCTCAAAGTCATGCTCGAAGGCTGCAAGTGCATCGGGATCATCGCCCATCTGTTGCAATTCCAGAATGTCCGCACCCGCGGCAAAGGCGGCTTCGCCTGCGCCACGCATAATGATGACGCGGACTGCGTCGTCGGCGTCGAGATGTTCAACCACGCGGGGAAGCTCACGCCACATTGCCGTGGTCAACGCGTTGCGGTGCGTGGGCCTGTCTATGACAAGCCAGCCTATTTCTCCGGATGTCTCGCAGATGATTCCGGCCATCAGGTCGCAATGTCCAGAAAGGACATGATGTCGTTCCATGCGGCACGATCCTGCAGCAAAAACAGGTGGCCGCCGTCATACATTTTAAGCGTCGCATCGGGAATGCGGCCTGCCATGCGCTGTTGGGTGAGCGGCGTGGCAATGCCGTCGTATCTGCCACCGCAAACCAACGTTTCATGCGGCATGGCTGCAAGGCCTTCCCACGCGTCATGATGCTTGCGGGCCTCCAGTTGCCACACAGCACCTTGCGCACGGCGCCGCTCATCAACAAATGGTTTTTCAGCATCGACCTGCATCTTGATGAGACTTGCAAACAGCTCGGCGTTCTCACGCTGCCAGTTGGCATCGCTGCGAGTGTCTGAGATAGGAGCCATGAAGCGAATGCGTTCTGCTTCCTCCATGTCTGCGACCGTATGCAACGGATAGGAGCTGCCGCCGGCACCGCCCGGTGACGTGCAGCACAGCACCAGCTTGCGGATTTTCTCAGGATGCCGTTGGGCCAGGTGCTGCGCCACCATGCCGCCAAATGAAACACCAATGACATGAGCAGATGGCCAGCCGACAGCTTCCATCAGCGCGGCTGCATCGTCCGCATACTGTTGCATAGTGTACGGCGCATCGGGTTTCTCGGTCTGGCCCAGACCGCGCTGATCATAGCTCACAACGTTTGCGTATTTCGCCAGCGGCCCGTCAAACACGTTAGGCTTTTTGCGCAGGTCACCGCCAGAGCCACCGATGAAGAATACGGGCGTGCCATCGGCTGGTCCATGCTGCTCCCAGTAAACGTTAATGTCGGCGGCCTTGATGAATGGCATCTGGATCAGGTATCCGTAAGATCAATAGGGTAATTGTAATTCGTTCGCAGCCACTTATGTGATATTTTCGAGAATGAATAAATCACGCAGTGTATTTGCGTTGTGGGGAGGCTTGCATGTCTCAGTCTATGAAAACATCCGGCTCGCCGCTCGCGCAGGTTGACCCCGTATGGGAGCGCATTCGCCGCGAGGCTGAAGAAAGCGCCCAAACCGAGCCCATTCTTGCAAGCTATCTGCACGCGGCCATTCTCAATCATCGCTCATTTGAGAGTTCGCTGGCATATCATCTGGCGGAGGAGCTGGGCAACAAGCAGGCCGGTGCCATGCTGTTACAGCAGGTTTTTGATGAGGCCTACGAAAGCACTCCCGACATTGCAGATATGGCGCGTGCTGACCTGATGGCGGTTTTTGACCGTGACCCGGCGTGCGATTACTTTCTTCAGCCGTTGCTGTACTTCAAGGGCTTTCAGGCGTTGCAATGCTTCCGCGTGGCACATTGGTGCTGGAACCAGAAGCGGGTGGCCATGGCATATCACCTGCAAAGCCGCATCTCGGAGGCCTACGGTGTTGATATTCATCCCAATGCCAAAATTGGCCGTGGCGTGATGATGGATCACGCGACCTCGATTGTCATCGGCGAGACGGCCGTTGTGGGGGATGATGTGTCGATGCTGCATTCAGTCACGCTTGGCGGCACCGGCAAGGAAGACGGTGACCGTCACCCGAAAATCGGCCGTGGTGTTTTGCTGGGGGCTGGGGCCAAAGTGCTTGGCAACATCACGGTGGGTGACTGTTCACGGGTTGCAGCAGGATCGGTTGTCACCAAGGATGTGCCGCGGAACACAACAGTGGCGGGGGTGCCCGCCAAGGTGATTGGTGAATCAGGCTGCCCGGAACCCGCCCGCAGCATGGACCAGATGGTGGGATGCTGCGAAGAAGAAGACGGATCCGCCATTTAGGGCCACGGCAGTTCTCGTCTAGGCCGGTTGAACCGGACGGAACCGTGCTGATGCGATAGGATAAGCAGCTTTCCTAGTCTGCTGCTGCGGCACCGCTGATTTGATATGTCATTTCTGCGCGGTCATCACACACGGCTTCGCACAGGTCCATTGCAGCTTCCCAGGGGGCTGTATCGGATACGTCCTCAACATCTTCAGCGCTTTGCCAATATGACAGCAGGCTCGCGCTTTTGCCGTCTTTTGCCTCAAGCACAACAGCGGACAAAAACCCTTTAGGTGCCGAACGGGCGAGCTCGCGTTCCACGTAGCCACGCAGGTTTGATACTGCAGCATCGGTGCTGCCGCCTGTAAAGGTAATGAGGTGAACGACGGCGGTCTCGCTGGCCATGGGAACTTTCCTGTTGTGGTGCTTGGCGCGGGATGAAAGCACGGGCACAATACGCACGAATGTCTATCAGGCAAGAGACCTAACAACAGGCGGGAAACAAATGGCCAAGCAGATGCAGGGCGGAAAAACAGAGCAGGTACTGGCGGGAAAGGTCGCCCTGGTCACAGGTGCCGCGCGTGGCCTTGGACGGGCTTCAGCGCTTGGCCTTGCCCGTGAGGGTGCATCCGTTGTGGTAACTGATCTGCGCGCTGATGAAGGTCAGGCCGTTGTGGATGAGATAGCAGGTGAGGGCGGCAAGGCTGTGTTCATCGGTCATGATGTGACCAGCGAAGAACAGTGGGAAGCAGCATGTGCCAAAGCCGAGGAGGCTTTTGGCGCGCTGCATATTCTGGTCAACAATGCGGGCATTGCACCCGCCGGCGAGTACATTGAAAACCTTGAGCTGGCCGACTGGAAACATGTAACGGCGATTGATCTGGACAGTGTGTTTCTTGGCTGCAAGCACGGCATCCGCACAATAAAAAAATACGCCACTAAAGAAAATGCGGATGGGGCGATCATCAACATTTCGTCGATCATGGGGCTGGTCGGGTTTCCACGCAACGCGGACTACAACGCCTCCAAGGGCGGCGTGCGCCTGCTGACCAAGGTTGCAGCGCTTGAGTGCGCCGAGCTTGGCTATGGTATTCGGGTCAATTCAATTCATCCCGGCTTCATTGATACAGCGCTGGTGCGCGATGCCGTGGAAGAAGGCACCAAGCGGCCTGACGCCGTATTCCAGAGTTCAAACGAGATGATTGATATGCTGGTGATGGCGCACCCGCTGGGCAAGCTGGGTGACCCGCGCGACATTGGCGATGCGGTTGTGTTCCTTGCCAGCAACAAATCAGGTTTTATCACCGGCACCGAGTTTGTTGTGGATGGTGGGTACACTATTCAGTAGGCGGAACGTCCAGCGACCTCATCCGAACCCTCTCCCGCTCCAGGACTCTGAAGGGGAGAGGGAACCGGCTGTGAGGCCCTGTTTGTCTGCCTAGAATGCGTATTGCCACCCTGCCATAAGCGACCAGTCGCGTTTCATCTGCGGACCATTGAGGTCTTGCATTACCGGCACGTTTGCTTCGATGGCGAGGCGGTGGCCGCGGATGTAGCCCTCCTGGCCGACGAGATTGACACCCAGACCGGCTTCAATGAACCGTCCACCAATATTGCTTGGGTCGGCTGTTTGCACCGGACCTGCGATACGGGCGTCCTGACCTGAAATCTTGCCGATGGTTTCACCCTTCAGGCGGAGTGATGTCGAGACCCACGGGGCAAACTGGTAAGCCGCCCATGTCGTTAGCTCACCGGCATTTCCCAATTGATAGTTCTCGCTGTTCCTGCCGGAGCGCAACGTTGCCATGGCTTGCGCGCCCCACGAAATATCACCGGAGCGATCGGTGTATGTAATGCCGGGCAGCACATCAACGGTGCCGGAGCCAAGCTGCATGGGGTAGGGCAGACGTACGCGCGGACGCATACCCATAGGCGTTAGGATTGCGCCCTCTTCGGTGATTGACCCGGTGGGCAGGCTGACCCCGATGTTCAGGTGTACTTGTGTGGGGCCTTCGTCCATCAGGCGCACAAGGCCGGAAACCTTTGTGTCGGCAAGTCCTTCAACCTTGGTGGTAAAGCCGCCGATCTGTGCGTTGCCCGGAGGGTTGAACACGATGTGGTCCATCTCCTTTTTCATATACATGCCCATGACCATCAGCGTCAGATTGTCGTTGGGGGCATACATTGCCCCGATCATGTGCATATCCATGGTCATTTCAGTGGGAATGATACGCAGACCCGGCGGCTGCATGGGCGCGCCAAAAAAGCGGTTTGGCGTTGCCAGTACCTGGGCGTTGGACAGGTCGTCCATGCCGTCGCGCACGCCGGACATGTCCATGCGCTTGTAGCGGTAGGAGAACATGACCTCGCCGGCCTTGTGCATATGGTCGCCCATCACACCGATGGGGGCATGACTGTCAGCACGGATGGGCGCAGGTTTTGAATGGTCGATGCCGTCATGAGCCAGAGACGAGGCAGAGAAAAAGAAAAGCGCAGCACACGTGGCTGCAAGCAGGCGTCCATGACCTGCAACAGATGTCGGTTTCATTGGAAAAATCCTGATCGAACAAAAAAAAGTGTGCCGAAATCAGCTCACGCAGAGCTTGATCCCAAAGGCACGGATGTTTGGGTCAGGATTGTGGGGGTGGTGCGCGTGTAGGCGCGGTGGGGTTCAGGTGAAGGGCATGAACCAGCGACAACACCGTTGGGCGTTCGATATTGGCTTCGGCATAGCTGACGGGTATAGGGGCCGCATCAGGCTGAGAGGAAGCGGCAATGGCGGTAACGCCCTTGAGCGCCAGATCACACGCGGTGCGCGGAAGCTCAGGAGCCCGGGTTTGCTCCGATAGGTCCAACCCCAGATCGCGGGCGTCCATGGTAACAGGGCCGTGGACGGTACAGATCACAATCTCAAAAGGTTGGGCCTCAGCGGCGGCCAACGCGGTGGCCACCGGCATGACGGCGGCAAGTGAGAAGGCCGCGAAATGGACGGCAAGCGCCAGCAAGCCCATGAGGGCCGTCCCTTTGCGATTAAGCCGCGTGTGGGCGGTGCTGGCTGCCGATCTCGTCATCAGATGTTTGGGCTACCTACTGGCCGGTATGGTCCATGCCGCCATGATCCATTGCCCCGTGGTCCATTTCCCCGTGGTTTGCGGGCGCTCCGCCACCAGTTGCAACAACCGACACCATCGTTGAAATCTCGCCGGCCTTTTCAAAGGTGAGGGTCATCGGCACTGTTGCGTCAACCTGCAATCCTTCCATCACCTCAAACAGCATCAGGTGAAGGCCTCCGGGTTGGAGCGTAACAACATCGCCTGCGGGAATATCGATGCCGTCGATCATCCGCATCCGCATGACGTCGCCATCTTTTTCGTGGGTGTGCATCTCAACACTGGTCGCGTTGGGCGATGAGGCCGCTATCAGCCTATCGTCGCCGGACCCGGTATTGCGAATGACCATGTAGGCGGCACCTGTTGTGCCAAGGCCGATGGTCTGGCGGGCATAGGGCTCTTCGACACTGATCTCGCTGTCACCGCCCTGAGAACAGGCAACAATGGCAAGCGGGGCCGTGAGCGTTAGAGCAAGCAGAATGCGGCGGATCATGAGCATGGCCTCCGGAGCCGATTGTGGTTGCATGTGTTTACAGTGCGCGCGCCACTCTACATAAGCGGACGCAATGACGCATCATATACCGGCGGAATATCCCCCGTAACGACGGCTGAAAGACGGGAAAAACCCTGACCCTTCAGTCTGCCAACGTGGCATCAGCGGCCTGTTTTTCTTCAAGCTGGCGGCGAATCTCGGCTTGCGCGGCATGGTCAATCGGGTAATTCCAGATCAGGGCAATGGCAGCCACCAGGAAGACAATCGGCAGCAGTGCGAAGATCAGGCGCAGTCCATCAAGGGCTTCTGGCGTATTGGTGGTCGATGAAGGATCGAACCCGACCCATGCCAGCAGGGCGTATGTCACGCCCACAGACACGGCCGCGCCCACTTTTGCGGTGGTGGTCAGCAATGCGTAGAGCAGGGCAGTGCGGTTGTGTCCAGTATCCAGACGGTCCTTATCACAAACATCAGCCATCATGGAGCGCAACAGGAACGGGCCTGCGCCAAATGCAAAACCAAGGAAGAATGTGGCGAACAACGCCAGCCCGAAATCACCCGAACCGGGAAACAGATACACAAGCTGCGCGACGATGCTCCAGATGAATGCAACGCATAACGCACGGTGCTTCGACATGCGTTTGGCCAGCCACATCCAAAACGGCATTCCGGCAAAACCAAGCACGAAATACCCCAGCAGCATCAGGCTTGAATAGCCGGCCAGTTCCCAAACAAAACGCGCCAGAAACAGATAACTTGAGCCAATGATGCCAATAGCAAGGCTGGTCATCATGTCGGCAGCCACAATACGCGCCATGCTCCAGTTGGTTGCCAGCACGCGCAGCGCCTGGCGCCATTCTATTTTGCGCTCTTCGTTCACCGGGGCTGTCTTGTCCGGCACCAGCATGATGGCGGCCAAAGCGGTCAGCGGCAGCGTTATTATGAGGAACCACCCCATGGCACCGACCTTGCCGAATGCATCCACACCGGCTGTGAGTTCCAGCGCGGCTGGCAGGCCGAGCACGGAAATCATCCCAAGAATGATCGCCACTTCGCGCCACCCATAAATGCGGTTGCGCTCGGCGTAGTCGGTTGAGAGTTCAGCGCCCCAGCTTTGATGCGCAATTGTGAGCATGGTGAAGCCCACATAAAGCACGAGCATCCACACCAGAAGGTAGCCGGCGCTTGCGTCAGGCGAGGGGAAATACACAAAAAATGCCGCGACCAGCAGCAGCGGCACCGACAGGGCTATCCAATGGCGGCGGCGGCCCCAGCGGGTGGGGTAGTGGTCAATCACCACGCCCATGATCGGGTCCGTCACCACATCAAAAATGCGCGTCAGCATGAAGATGGTGCCGACCAGCGCAAGCCCCAGACCAACCTCGGTTGCATACAGTGGCGGCAGGTACACCGTGATAGGCAGGCCCAGCCCGCCCATGGGAAAAGTAAGGGCGGCATAGGCCGCCAGCGGTGCGGCTTTCAGGCGCTCGCCCATGGAAGGGCGGGAGCCTGCGGTGCCAGGCGAAGTTGTGTTGGTCAAATGTCCTCCGGCGGGTCGTGCCCGCGTTCTGTGCGCGAGCTTTGACCATCACATGCTGATATCGTCTAGTGCGCATCATGTGGGTGTCATTGTTTGAATGTCACCCCGCAAAAGTGGGACATAATGCCTGCGAAGGGGAGCATCGGGCGGATGAAAGACTTCAGGGACAAGGTGGTGGTTATCACCGGCGGCGCAACCGGCATCGGCTTTTCATTCGCCAAACAGTTTGGGGCGCACGGCGCAAAAATTGTGCTCGCAGGCCGCCGCAGGAACCGGCTTGATAAAGCGGTTGCAGCCCTTGGTGCACAGGGTGTGGATGCTGCGGGATGTGTTTGCGATGTCAGCAAACGTGCGGATGTAGAGGCGTTGGCGGATTTTGCGTGGGACACTTTTGGGCAGGCCGATGTTTTGCTTAACAATGCGGGCGTCAGCCAGCGGCTTTCAACTCTGTTGAAAATGGACCTCGACGATTTTCGGGCGCTGTATGAGATAAATGTGTTTGGCGTGCTCAACGGCATACAGGTTTTCGGGCGGCGTTTTGTCGAGCAGGGCACACCGGCAGCGATTTACAATCTGGGTTCAGAGAACAGTCTGTTTCCGGCCGTTCCCGCATCACACGCCTATGTTTCATCAAAGCACGCGGTGCTGGCGATCACTGAATTGTTGGCCGAGGAAATGCCGGACTTCATAGATGTGGCGCTGATCTGTCCGGGGTTTGTGCAGTCTGAAATGACGCAGGCCATGCCCGGCGGCATGGACACCGATGCCTATACGGCCATTGCGATGAAGCAGCTTATGGACGGTCAGTTCTATGTGGTGTCACACGCTTACAACATGGTGCATATCGATAAGCGATACACTGCGCTGAAAGAAGCCTACGCAACATATGCGCCGCGCTATGAGGGTGATGATGAGCACGACGCGCGGACAATGTTCGCGAAAATGCGCGGGTAGAGATTTTTGAAGACGCGCCGACAACACAACCAAATCCCGCTCCTGCACGATTTGCAGTGGCGGGCAACAGGCGGTAAATGAAGCCCTTGACCGCGACGATGTTTATTCCCCCAGACACCTTTTGATACACCCTTAAGACAATCGGAGCCTGACCCCTTGGACCAGCAAGAAATCATCCGCCTTGAGACTTATCTTCGGAAGAAGTTCCGGCTGGATATCATTGAAGTGCGCCAGCGCCCCATCAAGGATGATTCCGTTGAGGTGTATTTGGGCGATGAGTTCATAGGTGTGATTTTCCGCGACGACGAAGATGGCGAAGTCTCCTATGACTTCAACATGGCTATTCTGGGCTTTGATCTGGATACGGACGCCGCGTAAGAGCGCGGCTTATGGCTCGACGGGGGCCAGCCGCAACTCCTGTGGCGGTGCCTCGGGACGGGCGTTGGCACGGAATGTGGCAATCAGAGCCAGAACCTGATTGTCGATCTCTTTCCATTGTTCCAGATGGGCCCGCTTGTAGCGGTAGCGTAGCACCACGCGCTCACTCAGCAGTATTTCGCGGCGACACCACAGCAATGGCGCGTCGCGTGAACACACCAAAATGGCGGGTGCGCCAGCAGGCCCCGGCCCCACATACATGTCCTGACCGCTAAAGCCCGTATCATTGCGGAATACATAATGGCGCAGGCCATGCGGCCCAGGCTCGCCGTCCCGGTTGGTGACGGCGGGCAGGTAGACAAGCTCAAGGCGGGGTTGGGAGGCAAGCACGCTGTTGGCTTCCTCAATGCGGATGTGCAACACCGGCGATAGCGGATCTGATCGGTCGAACTCGTCACGGGTGCGTTCGGTGAACGGCGTTAGGTCGGGCAGCAGGGCGTGCATCTCAAGGCGCTCAAACGCGCCGCCCTGTCGGGCGCCGGCAAAGCGGGTGTAGTTGGCGGGAATGGCGAGCTGCACATCCACAATAGAGACTTGCACTTTATCCAGCCGGTCTGTTGCCTCAGGCGCAAGACCCAAAATCTCCTCGGTTGTGGGACCGACGTAATACCACAGGAAGATGGCGGCAAACACGATGACGCCAAGTGCCACGAGAACGGGAATAAGCCAAGGCGGACGCTCTACAACTTCATCACGGGTATTCGTCGAGCGGTCACTTGCCATGGGTTTTGATCGGGCTTTTGCTTTTGTCGGTTAACGGCGCGCAGCTAGCGGTACGACATCCTACAGGATTCGTGTTGGGCTGGTGGAGGTTGGTTCCGGTGGCGAGTGTTCTTGCCGTGCCATTTCAGTACGCCGTACGCGTTATTGCGTCACCATTCAGGGCAGCCTGAGGCGGGAAGTCTCAAAAACTCAGAAATGCCTTCGATTTTCACGCTGGTACGCGTCTTGCGCCCCAATCGATGCAACCGCCCGTTTGTGGGTGGTTCTGGGTCAGTTTTGGTGTCCGGGGCAGTTCAATGGGTGAGATGACAGTTTTTATGATGGCTGTGCTGACGGGTCTCGTCACCGCAGGCGTTACATCAAGTTTCTATCGGCTGATCACGCACAAGCCGCCAAGCTTCAATGTGCTGACCGCGCCGTTGCCGGAAGTTATTACCGGCACCGCAACTCTCGTTTTTGCCGGCCCGATGGTCATCATGCGCAACGCCGTGCGGGCAAGAGTTCTGGAACAACGGGCATGGATATGGCTCGCTCTATCAGCTGGCATTGCGGTTTTCTGGAGCTTCATGTCGGGCATTTTCGTGCTGCGTTTGATCCTGTCTGCCTAGACATTGGTGTGCCAATTGGAGGGCAGTTGGTCTGGCCGATGCGCAAACCATCTGACAAAACGTCATGGTGCACTGCATTTAGTTCCCGCGGAATTGCATGGCTGGCATACTGGTTTGAGAATGATCTGAAAATGGTTCACCATTCATAAACCGGGATTTTTGTGGCGCCCCTCCGTAAAACCCTTCTTTTTTTTTATTTTCAGGTGTTTATGAGATTTTGTCATTGTCTTGACAGATAGTCACCTGAGAACACCAATATCGAACTGTCATATACTTTTGCATCCACGCGTGCTGTTGCACCTTGACCTGCGAGGCCGTCACTCCTATCTGAATACTCGGAACAACGAGTTTAGATGCACTGCACAAACAAGCCGGTGGCTAACGTTTGATCAGTTTGGAGGGCCTACAGATGCAAAGCCTGTTTGGAAACATTCTTGCTGTCGTCGCTATCGCGGCCAGTGCCATTCTGTATGAAGTTGGCGTTCTGGCTCCAGGTGATGCATTTTTTGCAGTGGCCGTTGTGCTGCTGGTGTTCACGGCCAACCAGTTGATCGCGCGCGAAAATCAGCCGCTGCGCGATGCTGTCGTGAACATGTTCACAAACCCACGCTCTTACTCTGGACGCGGTGCATTTGCTGCTTACGTCGGCACTTCGGCAGTTGGTGCCATCGTGATCTTTCAGACGATGGCCTATCTTTAGACCCTCATCGACATAACCAAGACGGCATTCCTCCCTTATCGTCTTGCAATTGGGGCGCTTTTCCTCCTCCTCGGAAAAGCGCCCTTTTTTTATCTGATTTAGCGCCTTGCAATTGCGGGCACCGGCAATGGGTCAGGCCAGCTTATTTGGTGTTGTGTCGGCTGACTGCTGCGCACTACGCGTACGGCGACGCTTGATGACACGGCGACTTCCGGCCAGGCCCAGCCAGCCCAATACGGCGACGCCCAGTGCCCAGACCCATTCAAGCATCCAGCGCAGTATATTGATCGCCCCCTTGAAGGCTCGCAGCGAGGTTTTGCCGGTCAGTTCAATGATGCCGCGCGTCTTGACGCCCAATGTCATGGACATGTCGGCCACATTCTCTAGGTCGCGCGTATTATCCACATAGCGCATCAGCCGCACGCTTTCGGCGGGGCCAACGGCGGTACGCATTTCGTCCATGCGCGACAATACGGGAAAGAGTTCGGCGCTCTTTACGTTGTCCGTGTAGGCCCCGATGGCGCGGCGGGTGGAGGCCGGGTCTGCAAGTGATACATCGTTCAGGGTGCGGCGCAGAGCGGGAAAGTCCACGGCGCGGGACACCAGCGTGCCCAGCTCATCCGCAAATGATCTGGTCATGGTGCCGGCTTTCTTGGCCACTTTGAGCAGCGATACGCCCACACGTGCGGGCAAGCCACCCCCGGCGGTTGCAACCGTACCGGCGGTTACCGCGAGGCCTACAACCGAGAGGCCCAATATGATCTGGCTGTAGTCCTCACCAGCCACCATTTTGGAGCCTTCGCTGCTGATATCGCGAATATCGCCAATGACGGTGAGGTCTGAGGTTACAGCGCCTGCGAACGCGGCGCTGTCTGAGCCTTCGCCACTCACAAACCCTTCAAAGAAGCTGCCGGTATTGCGCAGTACAACTGCGGTTGTGGTTTGAGACGCTGCAAGGGCATCGCGGGTTTGTGGCGCCAGTTCGCGGTCCATATAGGCTGCAATTTCAGCATACATTTCCGCGTCGTCCTGGCGATTGTCGGCCAGTGCTTCGAGAATGCGGCCGTCCAGTTCATCCGCCGACACAACAGCATCGAGTTCCTGCATGATGAGGGTTTCTGTCGGGATTTCCTCAAGATAGGCGTCAAGCAGACCCGCCTCCAGCGCCAGAATAAGGCCGCCGGGAATGACGATCGCCAGAAAAACAAAGAAAAACGCCCGCATTTCCAACCCTCCGCGACATGCACCTATGTCCGGCCCCCACTACTGCCAGTAGCGTGCTGCATTGCGTAACAGGATGCAAATGACCGTTTGCATGAGGCTTAACGAGGTTTAGGCGCCTTCAGTTTCGGGTTTAATCCGGCGCCTGTCAGCTTGCCTGCTTCATTTTCGCAAGCATCTCACCCATCGCTGCATGAACCGCATTTACGGCCTGCAGGGGGCGGATCATCACGCGAAACTCCGTGATTTTGCCCTCGTCGTTGCAGGTGATGATGTCCACGCCGTTGACGTATTTGCCGTTCATCTCGGTTTCAAACTCAAGCACGGCGTGATGTCCGGCCATCACTTCCTTGGTGTATTTGAACTTGCCGGCATTGTCGGCGGGCTTGCCATCCGCAGATTTGCCCTCGCCGCCAAGCGTACCGCCTGCCGCCCGCAGATAGGCCAGGGTCAGATCCTTGCCGTGCTGTGGCGTGAACACTACCGGTGAAATGAACACGCAATCTTCCGCGATCAGATTTTCAAGACCACCCGGCTTCTTGTGAATGATGTAATCGTGCCAGTCGGCAATGCATTTTTCGATCATGTGATGGTCCGTCCCTGTTTGCTGTGCGCGGGAGAGTAACCCATCAACCGATAGGCCCGCCACCTTGCCTGCGGATTGCAACGACAGACGGACGCGGCGGCGTTGCATCATCAAAATCCGGCCAGCGGGTCATCGGGTCTTCAAAGGTCGAGGCACGGCCGTGCGGCTCAAAAGCCAGAGCACCGTCTGTTCCGGGGTGCTGCACCGCCACAAACAGGGTTTCGCCGTCTGGCGTAAAACATGGGCCGCACATTTCTGCACCAGCAGGCACACGGTAGAACATGGCACTGGTACCCCTTTGGTCGCCATGTGTGCCAAGTGCCCAAACACCATCGGCGGTACCCGACGTTTGGCTCCAGCCAGAACCTTGGTCAGTGGTCACCCACAAGCGGCCTGACGGATCAATTGCCAGATTGTCGGGGCAGGCAAACCAGCCATTGGCGCTTGTCGAGGGTGAGAACTTGGCACCAATCTGCGGCACCGACGGATCGCCGGCCTTGACCAGGATGTCCCACCTAAATGTATCAGCTGCGTGGTCGTCATCGGGCGGCGACAGCTCGACGATCAGGCCCCAGAAATTGGGACCACGGTCCTGCATGGCGTCCGTCTGACCCGGCGTGCGGCGGGAATTGTTGGTCAACGCCACATAGACTTTGTTGGTTTTGGGGTTTGGTTCCACGTCTTCGGGCCGGTCAAGCGGTGTGGCTTCCAGAAGGTCTGCTGCACGGCGGGTTTCGATCATCACGTCGGCCTGGCTGTCAAACCCGTTTTCAGCGGTCAGCGGACCTTGCCCGTGAATGAGCGGCATCCATGTCAGCGATCCGTCGTCGCTGAACCTGGCAACACTCAGCGTGCCCTCATCGAGAAGGCCAAAATTGGCGGCACGGTCGTCCGTATTCACCGTATTTTTGCTGACGAAACGATAAAGATAATCAAACCGCTGGTCGTCGCCCATATAGATGACAAGACGACCATCCTTGTTGATGATGCTTTCAGCACCTTCATGCTTGAAGCGACCCAGAGCCGTGCGCTTTACCGGCGTTGAGGCGGGGTCCAGCGGGTCCACTTCGACCACCCAGCCAAAGCGGTTTGCCTCGTTCGGCTCTTTGTTGATATCGAAACGCTCGAAGTGGCGACCCCAATCGTAGCCACGGCCCATGGCCACGCCGTAGCGGCAGAAGTTGCGGGCCTCCGGGTGGGTTGCCTCACCTGCCATGCACAGGGCTGCAAGCTCGCTATCGGTTTCCCATTGGCGATCGGTGTCGTGCAGCTTGCCGCGAAAATAGAAATGGAAATTCTCTTCCGCCATCAGGTAGCTGCCATAGGGCGTGATGCCGCCCGCGCAGTTATTGACTGTGCCGATGACGCTGGTGCCGGTCGGATCAGCGTTTGTCTGCATCCGGACGTGGCCGGCGGCGGGGCCGGAGATGTTCATCACTGTTGAGCGCGTTGAAATGCGGCGGTTGAGGTTACTGTCCGACACAACGGTCCAGATGCCGTCCGCATCACGCGCGATCTCGACAATGGATCCGCCATGGGCCGCCATTTCCATCTCGGCGAGTTCGGCGGGGCTGTTGAACCGCAGGTCATACGGGAACATCACGTCGCGCGATGTGAATTCGTGATTGACACACAGCACGCCGCGCGAACCGTCGTCATTCAGCGGTATAAAGCCCACATAATCATTGTTGTAGCCGAACTGCTTTTCCTGCGCGTCCGCATCGGTGCTGCCGGGCACAAAAGCCGGCGCATCTGCAACCACCGGGTCACCCCAGCGGATCAATATGTCGGCCTGATAACCCGGCGCGACCACATGGTCGGTTGAGACACCATGGCTGATCTCGGTGAACGAGGGCAGGGAGCCAGGCGAGCGCGCGGGCTCTACTGCGGCTGTGGTTTCGTCGCCTGCATCCTGCCCGCAGGCGGCCAGCAGGGATGCCGGAGCAATGGCAAGTGCTGCATATGCCGTAGTGCCCATTGCACCTTTCAGGAAGCCGCGACGTCCCATACGTGCAGCGGCGACCTCTCCAAAGGTGGGTGCTCCCACGGGGCTGGACCGGACATTCTCATCGTCTTCCAGCATGACGCCGCAATTGACATCGGTATTTGAACGGCCGGACATGACGGGCAGTCTCCTGAGTTTGGTCGCGATGATCTGCCGCGTAACCTATGCCGAACCGATGACGTGTAAATGACGTGCGACGGAAGCCGCCCATCGTGCCAAAATGGCAGGCGACTCGACAATTTTTAACTGCACAAAGACAGGGGATATCGCATGGCCATTTATGGCTTGGACGGAGTGGAGCCGGTACTGCCGGCGCAGGGGCGTTACTGGGTGGCCCCCAACGCTGCCGTCATTGGTAATGTGCTGCTGGAAGAAGATGCCAGCGTTTGGTTCAACGCCACCGTGCGCGGCGATAACGACCAGATGCGCATCGGTACACGCAGCAACATTCAGGATGGCTCGGTGCTGCACTCAGACCCCGGAATGCCTCTGACCATCGGCGCGGATGTCACTGTTGGTCATATGGTTATGCTGCATGGCTGCACTATTGGTGACGGCTCGCTCATCGGGATTGGATCAACGGTGCTCAACGGCGCAAAGATAGGCAAAGGATCGATCATCGGGGCCCATGCGCTGGTGACCGAAGGCAAGGAAATACCTGACGGTGTTCTGGCTGTTGGAGCCCCCGCAAAGGTGGTGCGCGAGCTGACGCCGCAAGACAGCGCCGCGCTCAAGTTTTCCGCCCATCACTACGTTGAAAACTGGCGCAAATTTGCTGTTTCCATGCAAAAGTTGGCGGACTGAGCATTAGTGCCTAGAGTGCTTAAAACCGCTAGTTGACTACATTGGGGAGGGCTAAATGAGTGAAGCCCATGATCTGAACAGCGCTGAACCGAATGAGGTTCTGTATGAGGTTGATGAGTGCATTGCCACCATCACCCTGAACGCGCCTGAGCGCATGAACACCATCTCGGGACCGATGCTGCGGCAGTTGACTGAATTGCTGGTGACCGCAGAGGAGGACACCGGAGTGCGTTGTGTCATTCTGACCGGCAGCGGGCGGGCTTTTTGTGCCGGGCTCAACCTTGAAGAAGCAAAGTCCAGCAGCGGCATAAGTGGGGGCACTTTCAGTGCAACGCTTGATCTGCGCAACACGCCGCCTACCGTCATGCAGGCGATGGACACCCCCACCATCTGTGCTGTCAATGGCGGCGCGGCAGGCTATGGCATGGATACAGCGCTGGGCTGCGACATTCGGCTGATGGCGGACACTGCAAAGCTGGCCGCAGCATTTACCAGGCGCGGCGTTGTGCCTGAGTCCGGCGGCACCTGGTTTTTGCCGCGCATGATCGGCTGGGAAAAGGCCTCCGAACTGATTTTTACCGGACGCACCCTGTCGGCGGAAGAGAGCGTCGAGTGGGGGCTTGCCTCCCGCGTGGTCCCTGCGGCGGAACTGATGAGCCATGCCCGCGCGCTCGCAAAAGAGATTGCCGAGAACGCACCGCTGGCCGTGCAGGCCTCAAAACGGATGATGCGGATGGGGCTCAACGAAACCTTCCCCGACCATGTTCATCATGTCTATTTGCAGCTTCTGCCGCTGATGCGTTCGCAGGATATGAAAGAAGGCATGATGGCGTTTCTGGAAAAGCGCAAGCCGGACTTCAAAGGCCGCTAGGAAACATCATTTTGGCATTTGACCGCATCGGGTTGATATTCAAAAGAACGCCAGGCGTGCTGCTGCTGGCGGCTATGGTTTTGTTGCACGTTGAGTTTGCTTCCGCACAAAGTGCTGAGGGTGTCGCGGGCCGGTATGCCGGGTTTGCCATGAGCGAAGGCGTGGTTGCGAACCTGGCTGAAGATAACGGGCGGATTATTGGTCAGTACACCGACAAGTCAGGCCGCGTTTATACACTCAACGGCCAGCGTGTGGGCGAGGGTGCTCAGGGGCTTTTGGAGCGCGATGGCACCCAGGCTTTTTTCCAGCTTGAGCCGCGGCCGTTGGGTATTCAGTTTTTGTATATCCCTGCTGACAACACAGGCACGCCTGATCTGAGCAATGCGGTTCAGGCAGCGCTGGCCCGCGAGAATGTTGACGTGGATACGTTGCTGGGACAGGCCCCGCGCGAAACCAGCCGGGGGGAAGTTGTGCTCGCGGATGGCGCAAGCGGTGCTGACCTTGCCGAAGACTATGTGAACCTCGCTCCGCGTGAGCGGGAACTCATCAGGCTGTTTGACCATGTGCAGGCGCATCTGGCAGGTCGTCTGTGCAGCGCTGTCGTTGCACGGAAACTTGACGCTTCCCATCGTGCGATCGGACTGGCACTTGAACGTCAGCAGGCAGGCTGCAGTGCAATCTCAACGCTGCGCGAGCGCGCCATAGAATCTCAGGCCTATGATAGTTTTGAAACCCGCCTGGCCGTTCAACAGGAGTTGCTGACCACCACTATGGCCTGCGATGCAGGCCAAAAAGATGCGGCAACCTGCCAGACGGCGGGAGCCATGAATGCGACGATGTTTGAACAGTGGCGGCGGGCAGCGGTCATATTCGCCGAGGTTGCAGAGGGTGGCGGCACCGCCGAAGGGAGCGGTGCGGGTTCAGGACCGATGACACTCAGGGGCGGTGTGGGCGAAGTGCCGACACCCGGCGCGCGTCCGGAGCGCTAGACCGAAAAAGACGTGCCGCAGCCACATGATGCGGTGGCGTTAGGGTTTTTCACCTGAAAAGACTGGCCGATCAGGTCGTCCACATAATCAAGTTCGGAACCGCTCATATATTCGAGTGACATCTCGTCCACCAGCACGGTGGCCCCGTCACGCTCGATGACCAGATCGTCAGCGTTTTTGCTGGTCTCAAGGGTAAAATTATACTGGAAGCCTGAACAGCCGCCGCCATCGACGCTGACGCGCAGCATGGTGCCAGCGGGTTCGCCTGACAGGATGGCTGCGACCTGCTTGGCCGCATTGGCCGTCACCGCAAAAGGTGCCGTATCCGCTGGCCTGCTCTCGACTTCAACACCACTCATGGGTACACCCTCACTTAATATGCATCGCGCTCTCAGGGGTATGCGATGCAACCTGTTATCAATAGGTAATGGCTGGCCCCTGAATGTCAATTCACCGGGCATTGGCCTGCCGCGACCAAGCGAAGAGGCACACCCCATGAGCAAGACCTGGCGGGTTTATCTTTCCGGCGAAATCCACACCGACTGGCGCGACCAGATTGAGGCCGGCACTCGTGACGCGGGCCTACCGGTGACGTTCTCGGCTCCGGTGACAGACCACGGGGCCTCCGACGCGGCGGGGGCTGAGATACTGGGCGCGGAAGACGATGAGTTCTGGTTCGACAACAAAGGTGCCAAGGTAAACGCTATCCGCACTTCAACGCTGATCAAGGATGCTGACATCGTGGTGGTCCGTTTCGGGGACAAATACAAACAGTGGAACGCCGCGTTTGATGCTGGCTACGCCGCAGCGCTGGGCAAGCCCATTGTCACGCTCCATGACCCTGATCTGCGGCACCCGCTCAAGGAAGTGGATGGAGCAGCGCTTGCCTGGGCGCAGGAACCTGCACAGGTAGTGCGCGTGCTGAAATATGTCATTGAAGGCACGTTGTAGGCGTGGCACCGGCTCTGAGCAAACCATCTGATCACGCAGGTGCGGCGTATGCATCCGACCCTACCCAAACGCGCGGGCGGCGGTTTGAGGAGATGGAGAGCCGCACGCGGTCGCCCTATCAGCGCGACCGGGACAGGATCATCCATTCGGGTGCCTTCCGGCGGCTCAAGCACAAGACGCAGGTGTTTGTCTATCACGAGGGTGACTATTACCGCACGCGGCTTACGCATTCGCTGGAAGTGGCGCAGATAGCCCGCTCGCTCAGCCGGTTTTTGAACCTTGATGAAGATCTGGCCGAGGCCTTGGCGCTGGCTCATGACCTTGGCCACACTCCGTTTGGCCATGCGGGCGAGGATGCGCTGGCGGAGTGCATGAAAGGCTATGGTGGCTTTGACCACAACGCCCAGACATTGCGCATCGTCACGCGGCTTGAGCAGCGCTATGCGGACTTTGACGGGCTGAACCTTACCTGGGAAACGCTGGAAGGCGTTGTAAAGCACAACGGTCCGGTAATTTCGAAAGGCCAAAGCACCGCGCATCTGCCGCGCGCGTTTCGGGAGTATGAGGGGCTCGAGGCGCTTGATCTGCACACCTATGCAAGCCTTGAGGCGCAGATCGCCGCGTTGTCAGACGACATTGCCTACAACAACCACGACATTGACGATGGCCTGCGCGCCGGACTGTTTACGGTTGATGATCTGATGGCGCTGCCGCTGGTGGGTGAGATGTTTCGTGAGGTTTACGATGCCTATCCCGGCCTTGCACCGCGTCGGCTGCGTCATGAATCCATCAGGCGGTTGATTTCTCATATGGTTGAGGATGTGATCGGTGAAACATCGCGGCGGCTCTCAGCGCTGGGGGCTACGAGCAGCGATGATATTCGCAACGCTAACCATCAGGTTGCCGCGTTCTCTGACGAGATGCAGCGCCACGACAAAGCGCTGAAATCGTTTTTGCTGGAGCGCATGTATCGGCATTACCGCGTCAACCGCTCCATGAGCAAAGCCAAGCGGGTGATGACGCAGCTTTTTGAGTTGCTGGTGAGTGAGCCCAACTTGCTGCCCGATGAATGGCAGGCGCTCACGGATGGCGCGCGCACTCAGCAGACAGCGGAAACGGTGTGCGACTTTGTGGCAGGCATGACAGACCGGTTTGCCATCGAGGAGCACCGACGGATGTTCGAGAACGATCCGATTTTCAGGTAGCCGTCTGACACACCGATGACAAACCGGCTGCAAGGGTGTATCGACCCGCACTGCCTTTTACCTTACAGCGACATTCATGAATCTCTTCTCTGACATCAAAACCGTGCTGACGGCCACCATTGAGGGGCTGGCGACCAGCGGCGTTTTGCCTGCTGATCTTGACCTTGCAAACGTCACGGTCGAGCCGCCGCGTGATGCGTCCCATGGCGACATCGCCACCAATGCTGCGCTGGTACTGGCGAAGCAGGCGAAGATGAAGCCGCGCGATATTGCGGATGCGATTGCTGCTGCCATCGTCACGGATGCTGCTGTAACCAAGGCAGATGTTGCAGGTCCGGGGTTCATCAACCTGACATTGGACCTGGACGTTGTTCGGGCGCAGGTGCCCGGCGTGCTCACAGCGGGAGATACATTCGGCAGCACCGATGTAGGGCAGGGACGGCCCGTCAATGTGGAATACGTCTCCGCCAATCCGACGGGCCCGATGCATGTGGGCCATTGCCGCGGGTCTGTGTTTGGCGACGCGCTGGCCAACCTGCTGGACAAGGCAGGATTTGCCGTCACGCGTGAATACTACATCAACGATGCGGGCGGCCAGATTGATGTGTTGGCGAAATCCGCCTTCCTGCGCTACCGCGAAGCGCTGGGCGAGGACATTGGCGAGATACCCGAAGGCCTGTATCCCGGTGACTATCTGGTGCCCGTCGGCAAGGCACTTGCCACACAGCATGGCGATGCGTTGACCAAAATGGACGAGGCGGAGTGGCTGCCCATCGTCAAGGATGCCTCCATCGACGCCATGATGGATATGATCCGCACCGACCTGGGCGTTCTCAACATTCATCACGATGTTTTTTTCTCGGAGCGTGATCTGGGCCGGGCGGACGAACAGGGATCAAAGCTGGCAGAAGCGTTCGATCTGCTAGAGAGCCGGGGGTTGCTCTACACCGGCGTGCTTGAGCCGCCCAAGGGCAAGACGCCGGACGACTGGGAGCCGCGTCCGCAACTCCTGTTCAAGGCCACACAGTTTGGCGATGACGTTGACCGGGCGATGAAGAAGTCTGACGGCACACACACCTATTTTGCCGCTGACATTGCCTACCATCTGGACAAATACCGGCGCGGCTTTGCCGACATGATTGACGTGTGGGGCGCGGACCATGCGGGCTACATCAAGCGTATGCAGGCGGCCGTGAAGGCTCTTTCAGATGGCGAAGGTGCCCTCGACGTCAAAATCTGCCAGATGGTGAAGCTGTTTCGCGACGGCGAGCCGGTCAAAATGTCAAAGCGGTCAGGCGAGTTCGTGACGCTGCGTGATGTGGTGGATGAGGTGGGCCGCGACGTGGTTCGGTTCATCATGCTGACGCGCAAGAATGACGCACCTCTCGATTTTGATTTCGCCGCAGTGATGGAGCAATCAAAAGACAATCCGGTTTTCTATGTGCAATACGCTCACGCCCGCATCTGCTCCGTGATGCGGATGGCGGGGGATGATTTTGCGGATTCCGATCTGTCAGATGCAGCGCTTGCGAAAGCTGACCTGTCGGTGCTCGGTGATGAAACCGAACTGGCGCTGATAAAGCAGGTGGCCGCGTTTCCACGGCTGGTAGAGCAAGCAGCGCACGCCCATGAGCCACATCGTGTGGCGTTTTATCTTCAGGAACTGGCGGCCGGGTTCCATGCACTTTGGAATAAAGGCAAAGATGACGCGCGCTTGCGGTTTATCCATACGGATCAGCGGGGTGTTACGATGGCGCGTCTGGCGTTGATTCGCGCGGTGGCGGTCACGCTGTCGGCGGGTCTTGGTATTCTGGGCGTTACACCAGTTAGGGAAATGCGCTGAAGCGGCTTTCATGGCCCAAGGCGCGCGCACAAGCATCAGGAGAACACCCCATGTCCGATAGGGATCGTGATGACGACAGATATTCACGCGGTGCGTTCGACCCTGTGATGGTGGACACCTTGGATACCTATGATGCAACCGACGAAGACGACGAGCCGCCCAGCCGTGGCTGGCTGATGCTGCTCGTGGTGCTGGCGGTGCTCGTGGCACTGGCGGGTGTTGTTTACTTTGCCTACCAGCAGGGGCGCGAAGAAGGCATCCGCACGGCACCGCCAATTGTGCGGGCCGATGGAGGGCCTGAGAAAGTTGCCCCGCAAGACCCCGGCGGCATGGAAATACCGCATCAGGACAAAGAGATTTTTGAACGCATAACGGGCAATGCGCCAGGGGAAGAGGCTGAAAGCGGTGTTGAGCGGCTGCTGCCGCCGCCTGAAGAACCCGTGACGCCATCAACGCCTGTGGCGGCTGATCCCCCTGCGCAGGCTGAGGCGCCCGTGGTGAGCGAACCCGCGCCTGCAGAGCCTGCACCTGTTGCTCGAACGCCGGTCCCAGCCCCAACACCGGCACCCACACCGGCACCAACACCGGCACCAACTACAGCAGCGGGTGGTTGGGTCATTCAGATTGGCGCTTTCCGCGATAATGCCCGTGCACAAACCGAGTGGGCCGGGCTGCAAAGCAAACACCCAACCATTCTGGCGGGCGCGTCGGCTGATGTTCAGCGGGCTGACCTTGGCGACCGGGGCATCTGGTATCGGCTACGGGCCGCGACCTATGCCACCAAGGCTGCTGCTGACACAGCCTGTGGCCAGCTCAAGGCCGCCGGAACTGACTGCCTGGTGCGTCGCCGCTGATGACGCAGGCTGCGATTTACGGCTGCGAGGGCCTGTCGCTTACAGATGCCGAACAGCACTTCTTCAGGGATGCTGACCCCTGGGGGTTCATTCTGTTTGCCCGCAACGTGAATGATCCTGCGCAGGTCGCGGCTTTGTGCGCCCAGATGCGCGAGACAGTCGGGTGGGACGCGCCCATTCTCATTGATCAGGAAGGCGGCCGTGTCGCGCGGCTCAAACCACCCCACTGGCGGGCACACCCACCGGCGCGGGTGTATGGCACTTTGTTTGAACGCAATCAGGCCGCCGGGCTGGAAGCCTGCCGCCTGGGTACTTTTCTCATTGGTGCTGAATTGAAGGCGCTGGGCATTGATGTGGATTGCGTGCCACTGGCCGACGTGCCCCAGCCCGGTGCCCACGATATTATCGGCGACCGGGCCTACGGCGAGACGCCTGAGCAGGTCATTGCGCTGGCCCGGGCGGCGGCAACCGGGCTTGAGGAAGCCGGCGTATTACCCGTTCTCAAGCACATTCCCGGTCACGGGCGCGCAGGCGTGGATAGCCATGAGGCCCTGCCGGTAGTGAATGCCGACCTTAGAAGCTTGCAGGAGGTCGATTTCAAGCCGTTTGAGGCGCTCAGCGACCTGCCTTTGGGCATGACAGCACATGTGGTGTTTTCAGCTTTGGATGATGCGCGTCCCGCAACCACCAGCGAGACTGTCATCAACATCATACGTCACGACATTGGCTTTGACGGGCTGCTGATGAGCGACGATCTCTCCATGAAGGCACTGGGGGGGCCGATGGCGCGTCGTGTGACCGAATCGCTTGAGGCAGGGTGTGACATCGTCCTGCACTGCAATGGCCATATGGATGAGATGAAGGATGTTGCTGCGGCCACATCCGCGCTCACGGCGGCGGCTACCCTGAGATCAGAATCCGCACTTTCCCGCCGTATTCCATGCCCAACCGAATCACTTAAGTCAGCACTTCACAGATGGGATGAACTTCTGGGCGCAAGTGCTTGACGCCGGCGTTGCACAGGGCAGACGGTGGAGCCTGATTGAGCAGACCCTCACACCAAGAGGACAGGTTTTGAGCCCCGGCGAAGTTTATGATTTCAAGAGCGGTGCCCCCCGTACATCAGCGGGGCACGCATCCACAGGCGATGCCGCCCCGGACGTGCGGGCGCTCGTGGTGGACGTTGACGGCTATGAGGGACCGCTCGACCTGCTGCTGACGCTTGCGCGGTCGCAGAAGGTTGACCTGGCCAAGATCTCCATTCTTGAGCTCGCGGAGCAGTACCTGGCGTTTGTTGAAGCCGCCAAGGAACTGGAGCTGGAGCTTGCGGCAGACTATCTGGTGATGGCCTCCTGGCTGGCCTATCTCAAAAGCCGTCTGCTGCTGCCACCACCCGATGAGGACGAGGAGCCAAGTGCCGAGGAACTTGCCGCGCGCCTTGCATTCCGTCTTCAACGGCTGGAAGCCATGCGGGAGAGTGCCGCCAAGCTGATGGCCCGTGACAGGATGGGCCGCGACGTGTTTGCCCGCGGGATGCCCGAGGGCGTGACCGTTATCAAAAAAAGCCTCTACAAGGCCGAGATTTACGACCTGCTGAAAGCCTATGCCACGCAGCGGGCGATCCAGAAGATCGATACACTGAAAATGCCGCGCCAGCCGGTGCTGTCCATTGAAGATGCCCGCAAGCGGCTTGAAAGCATGCTGGGCGTTCTCATTGATTGGGACCGCATTGATACGCTGCTGCCGGATGCATTTACACACGGAAAGAGCCGTCGTTCCGGCCTTGCAAGCACCTTTTCTGCCAGCCTTGAGTTCGCCAAACACGGCAAGATTGAATTACGGCAGGCATCTGCTTTTGCACCCCTGTATGTGCGACGCAGAGCCCCCAGACCTGTTGATCCTGACACTGTTGATGCTGGCACTGCCACCCAAGCAAACGGAAATACCCGATGACAAACGCCCCGCGGATGGCTGAAAAACACGATATGCATCACGATGACGACGATATTGCGGACGAGAACGGCGAAAAGGACGCCGCCAATGTGGCGTTGGGCGTTGATGAGCCGTCCAATATCGCGGTGATTTCTGATGAGACCCGCACCAAGACCCTGCGTATGGTCGAGGCCTTGCTATTTGCGGCGTCAGAGCCTTTGGATGAAAAGAGCCTGGCGCAGCGGCTGCCCGAAGGAACCGACGTAAAGGCGCTGCTTGGCGAGTTGCAGGCTTTTTATGCCCCGCGCGGGGTCAACCTTGTGCCGGTGGGTGGCAAGTGGCTGATGCGCACAGCCGAGGACCTGTCGTTTCTGCTGCAACGCGAAGCCGTGCAGCAGAAGAAGCTGTCGCGTCCGGCGATGGAGACCCTGGCGATTATTGCCTATCACCAGCCGGTCACGCGCGCGGAAATTGAGGAAATAAGAGGGGTTTCTGTTTCTGCTGGCACACTTGATGTGCTGCTTGAAACCGGCTGGATCAGGCTGCGTGGTCGCCGCAAAACACCCGGCCGCCCGCTGACCTACGGCACTTCCGACGAGTTTCTGGTGCATTTCGGTCTCGAAAGCGTCCGCGACCTGCCCGGTGTTGATGATCTCAAGGCCGCGGGCCTGCTTGATGCGCGTCTGCCGCCGGACTTCTCGGTGCCACAACCCGACGATGCCCAGCTTGACGACGACGAGGAAGAACTCGCCGACGATGACAGCGGCGAGGAGTTTCTGATTGCCGAGGTTGATGACGAGGTCGTGCCTGCACCCGACACCCAGGCGCTGGATGCGGCGACGCCGGACGGCGAGAACCGGGAATAAGTCGCATTTGAGCTTGGCAACATACGCTCTATTGTGGCGCACATGACGCCACGCCTTTCATTCAGCGGCATTGCCCACAAATACGATAGTCTTCTGGCCTTGGAGGATATTTCCCTCGAGGTGGCAGGCGGCGAGGTGGTGTGTCTGCTCGGCCCGTCGGGCTGCGGCAAGACCACAACGCTGCGCATTGCGGCAGGCGTTGAGCGGCCCACATCGGGGCGCGTCGAGATTGACGGCAGCGCGGTGGCCGCACCGGGGCTTTTTGTACCGCCGGAGAAACGCGGCGTCGGGCTGATGTTTCAGGACTACGCGCTATTTCCGCATCTGACTGTTCTGGACAACGTCAAGTTTGGCCTGCATCAGCACCCTAAAGACACGCGCACCTCCATTGCCACGCGTGCTTTGGAGCGTGTGGGCATGGCAAGGTACGCCAAGGCTCATCCTCATGCCCTGTCCGGCGGCGAACAGCAGCGCGTGGCACTGGCACGGGCGATGGCGCCGGGGCCACGCATTTTGTTGATGGACGAACCGTTTTCGGGCCTCGACAATCGCCTGCGCGACAGTGTGCGTGACGAAGCGCTGACCTTGATTGAGCAATCGCGAGCAAGCGCATTACTTGTGACCCACGACCCTGAAGAAGCCATGCGAATGGCAGACCGTATCGCACTGCTGCGGAACGGACGCCTGGTCCAGATCGGCACGCCGCAAGACTTGTATTATCGGCCGGTGGACCCTGAGACCGCAGCTTTTTTCAGCGATGTGAACCAGTGCGCCGGTAGAGTATCAAACGGTGTGGTCACGTGTGCGCTGGGCACCTTTCCCGCTCCCGATCACGCGGACGGGACCGCCGTTACCGTCGTGCTGCGACCAACGGGCATTGCGCTTGGGCGCGGCGGCATCGGCGTGGCTGCCACCGTGCGCCGGGCGCGGATGCTGGGCGAGGAAAGCCTCATCGAAGTCGAAATCGGCGGGCACGATATACTGGTACAGGTTCGCGTACGCGGCGCATGGCTGCCAGAGGACGGAACCCAGGTGCGCGCGGCGGCAGCCCCTGAAAGAGCTTTGATTTTTACCCGGAATGCTTCACAGAGCCACGAAACCGGGCCTTTAGATGATACGCCGGGGTTGCAGGTTGCCGCCACGCAGGCCATCTGAGAGGATAGAGAGTAACGGGGCGCTTTTGCCCCAGCCTTGGGAGTACCCGTTATGGGATTGAGCGTCTGGCAAATACTTATTGTTGTTGCGCTGGTCATTTTGCTGTTCGGTCGCGGCAAGATTTCTGACCTGATGGGCGACGTTGCACAGGGCATCAAGAGCTTCCGCAAGGGCCTGGCCGAGGATGAGACGACCGCAAAGAACAGCGGCAAGACCATTGAGGGCGAAACCATCCAGGCGGATGCTGCGAAGGATGCTGAAGACGCCGCGCGCCGCGAAACGATGAAGAACTAAGCCACCCCATAAGGCGGATCAAAGCACGTGTTTGATATCGGCTGGCCAGAACTCATGATTCTCGTCATCGTGGCGGTGGTCGTGGTGGGGCCGAAGGATCTGCCGCGCCTGATGGCGACGTTAGGCCGCTACATGGCACGTGCGCGTGCAATGGCGGCTGAGTTTCAAAAAGGGTTTGAAGACATCGCGCGCGATGCCGAACTTGAAGACCTTAAACGCGAGATAGACCGCGCAGGCGAAGGCGACATTCTCAAAACGCCACCCCCCATCCGTCCCGATTCCAAGATAGATGAAAAATCTTCCACTAAATCCGCTTCTTCCGGATCCGGAGAATCCTCTTGAGCGGGGGCGACAGTGGCCGTAGCGGCACGGAGCACATAGAGGCCAGCCGCGCGCCGCTTCTGGATCATCTGATTGAGCTTCGCACCCGGCTCATCAAATCCATGATCGGGTTCGTGCTGGCATTCTGCGTCACGTTTTATTTTGCCGAAGACATTTACCGGTTCCTCACCCAACCGCTGGCGGATGCGCTGGCGGGCGAGCCGGGACGCAGACTGATATTTACAGCCCTGCAGGAAACGTTTTTCACCTACATCAAAGTCGCGCTGTTCGGCGCACTGTGTCTGGCATTTCCCATCATTGCCGGGCAATTGTGGATGTTTGTTGCGCCGGGACTTTACAAAGACGAGCGCATGGCGTTTTTGCCGTTTCTTGCAGCTACGCCCGTGCTGTTTCTGCTCGGCGCATCGCTGGTGTTTTATTTCATCATGCCGGTGGCGACAGAGTTTTTCTTGTCGTTCGAGGCACCCGGCGGTGATGGCGCGTTGCCCATTCAACTCGAAGCCAAGGTGAACGAATATCTGTCGCTGGTAATGACGCTCATTTTTGCGTTCGGGCTGGCGTTTCAGTTGCCAGTTGCGCTGATGCTGATGGGCCGGGCAGGGCTGGTGTCGTCGGCGACCCTTGCCAAGCAGCGTAAATACGCAATCGTCGGGGCGTTTGCGGCAGCGGCTATTTTGACACCGCCGGACCCGATCAGCCAGATTGGCCTTGGTGTGCCCATCATCCTGCTCTACGAGATTTCAATCATCGGTGTGCGGCTGATTGAGAGGAAACGCGCTGCGAAAGCCGCGTCAGGTACGGACGGCAAAACTGCCTGACCCTTGTCTGGACCGGGTGCGCTACAGCGTCGTATAGAGGGGCGCAATTTTCCGGCTGCGCTTGAGAGATTCGCCCCCATGCACGACATCAAAGCGATACGCGACAACCCTGATGCCTTTGACGCAGGAATGGCGAAGCGCGGTCTGCCGCCGCAAGCCGCAGCTATTCTGAAAATCGATGAGGAGCGCCGCACACTCATTCAGGAGTTGCAGGACGCACAGGCGCGCCGAAACGATGCCTCCAAGGAAATAGGTAAGGCAAAGGGGCAGGGAGATAACGACGCTGCGCAAAAGCTGATTGATGAAGTCGCCGGGCTCAAGGCTGACATTCAGGCTGGCGAAGATCGCCAAAGGCAGTTTGACGAAAAACTTGAGAGGATCCTGGCGGCTCTTCCCAACATCCCGCTGGATGATGTGCCGACAGGCAACGACGAAACTGAGAACGTCGAGATCCGCCGCCATCTTGAACCGCGCCGGTTGAACTTTGCCGCACAGGAACACTTTGATCTGGGTGAGGCGGGCGGCCTGATGGATTTTGAAACAGCCGCCAAATTGTCCGGCGCGCGGTTTGTGGTATTGCGCGGTCAGCTTGCGCGGCTTGAGCGGGCGCTGGCCAATTTCATGCTTGATCTGCACACGGGCGAGTTTGGCTACACCGAAGTTGTCCCACCTATGCTGGTGCGAGATGCGGCCATGTATGGCACTGCACAGTTGCCCAAGTTTGCTGACGATCAGTTCAAGACCGGCGCGCCCGACGACGAAGATGCGCACTGGCTGATACCAACAGCGGAAGTGCCACTCACCAACCTTGCACGCGAAGCCATTCATTCAGCCGACGACCTGCCGCTGCGCTACACAGCCTTTACACCGTGCTTCCGCAAGGAGGCGGGGTCTGCCGGGCGCGACACACGCGGCATGATCCGCATGCATCAGTTCTCCAAGGTTGAGTTGGTGAGCATCACGACGCCGGAAACGTCAAACGATGAACATGAGCGCATGACACACTGCGCGGAGGAAGTTCTCAAGCGGCTGGAACTGCCGTTCCGCACCATGGTGCTGTGTACCGGCGACATGGGGTTTGGCGCGCGAAAAACCTATGACCTTGAGGTGTGGCTGCCGGGGCAGGACGCCTACCGCGAAATCTCGTCCTGCTCGCAGTGCGGTGATTTTCAGGCGCGCCGCATGAATGCACGCTTCCGGCCTGAGGGCGAAAAGAGCACGCGGTATTTGCATACGCTCAACGGCTCAGGGCTTGCGGTGGGTCGGACACTGGTGGCGGTGCTGGAAAATTATCAGCAGGCGGATGGGTCTGTGGCAGTGCCTGATGTCCTCAAGCGCTATATGGGTGGCATTGAAACACTTGACCTTGGAGCCCGTGCGTGACCCTGAAAAAATCCGGCAAGCTGCTTATCGAGACTGCTGACGGCGGCACCCGCCCGTTGCGCATTCTGTGCGCCAATGACGACGGCATTCATGCGCCAGGCCTCAAGACACTTGAGAAAATCGCCAATGCGTTGTCTGACGATGTGTGGGTTGTGGCCCCTGAAACAGAACAATCAGGCGCCGGCCATTCGCTGACGCTGGCGCACCCGCTACGGTTGCGCAAAATCAACAAGCGCCGCTTTGCGGTGTCCGGCACGCCGACGGACTGTGTGCTGATGGCGGTGCATGAAGTAATGGCGGATACGCCGCCTGATCTGGTGTTGTCGGGGGTCAATCGCGGGCAGAACATTGCCGATGACGTGACTTACTCCGGCACCATTGCGGCCGCCATGGAAGGCACGGCGCTGGGCATTCCGTCGATTGCCCTCAGCCAGGCCTATGGATTTGAAGGTCGCGCCAAGGTGAAATGGACAACCGCCGAACATCACGGGGCGGCCCTTGTTTCAAAGCTGGTTGAAATGGGCTGGCCCGCTGACGTGCTGATGAATGTCAACTTCCCCGATGTGGCCGCAGCCTCCGTTGAGGAAGTGGAGGTGACGGTTCAGGGCAAGCGGGACCAGAACAACGCGCTGATTGAAACACGCATGGATGCGCGTGACACGCCTTATTACTGGCTGGGCTTTGGCAAGATCCCGTCAAACCCGGCAGAGGGCACTGACCTGCGGGCAATCTATGCGGGGCGTATTTCAGTAACGCCGCTGCATATGGACCTGACCCACAAAACCACCCGGCGCGCGATGGCGAAAGAAATTGGCGGCACACCACCAAAAGCCATTGTACCGGTGGTCGTGAGCGCGCGCGGCGTCAAGAAGGCCACGCGGTGAGCATGAGCGAGAGTGCCGGGGGCGACCCGTCCCGCATTATCCAGCTCATCATGACGTTGCGCCGCCAGGGCATTACCGATGGCAAGGTGCTGGGCGCAATTGAGCGCACCCCGCGCGAGGTGTTTGTTGAGGCAGCCTTTGAGGGTCAGGCCTATGAGAACAGCGCCTTGCCCATCGAGTGTGGCCAGACCATCAGTCAGCCCTATGTGGTAGCGTTCATGACTGCCAAGCTGGGTGTTTCCGACAGAATGAAGGTGCTGGAAATCGGCACCGGCTCCGGCTACCAGTCAGCCGTTCTGGCGCGCCTGTGCCGCAGGCTTTACACCGTCGAGCGCTACCGCACCCTGCTCAGGGAAGCCGAGGCGCGGTTTGCGCGGCTTGGGCTCACCAACATTACGTCAAGGGCGGGCGACGGGACGAAAGGCTGGCCGGAGCAGCAACCGTTTGACCGCATCATCGTCACAGCGGCAGCCAGTGAAGTGCCGACGCTGCTTGTTGACCAGCTCAAAACCGGTGGCATCGCCATTGTGCCGATTGATGTGCCTGCGTCTCAGGCCACGTCCCAGGGTAGTGGTCAGATGTTGGCCAAAATTACCAAAACCGACGACGGCTATACCCGCGAGGATCTTATTGCGGTGCGTTTTGTGCCATTGGTGGATGGTGTAGCCCGCGAACTTTAGCGGTTTTTGTGGCGGATGTTGCGGTCGCACACTTTTTTGTGCCCGCAGTCCAATCTTCATTAACCAAATGATCCCAAACTGCATCCGAGATTTTGCGCAGGCTTCATTCCAACGCGAAAAGTATGCGCGCAAATGACGGGTTTGGGATACGGGTTCGATGTCGATTTTTTCAGCACTAGCACGCCCTTTGAAGCGCGAAAGCGGTAGCCGGGGCGCATCGCGGGCGGTATCACTGGCTGTCATGCTGACGGCGGGTCTTGCTGTATTGGGCGCGTGCGCGGCACCTTCAGGTAATCGTGGTGTTCCCGTCGCAACATATGGAGGGTCATCGGCAGCGCCGACGGAGCCATATACAATTGTCGTGCGGTCGGGCGACAGCGTGTCCATTCTGGCGGAACGCCACAATGTACCGATGCGGGCGCTGGCACAGGCCAACGGCATTTCAGCACCCTACACAATTTACAAAGGTCAAAAATTGACTGTGCCCGTGCCGCGTGTTCACCGCGTACGCAATGGTGACACACTGTCTGAAATCGCCCTGACCTACGACACAACCACACGCGAAGTGGCACGCCTCAACAACAAGCGCAATCCGTATCCGATCTATGTGGGTGAACGTCTTCGCGTGGGGGGCTGGATGCCTGACAGCGGGCAAAATGTTGCTCGCCGTCAGGCTCCTCCCGTGCAAAACGCATCAGCGACTGTGCCGCAACCAAATGCACGGCCCGCCCGTGGTGTTGCGACACCGCGCGCGAAACCAACCCTGCCGGCACCGCCTGCGCGTGCCGGGCGTTTCCTGTGGCCGGCTGAAGGACGCATCATTTCAAGCTATGGCCCCAAGGAAGGCGGCCTGCACAATGACGGTATCAACATTCGCGTCCCGCGCGGAACGCCGGTGGTTGCCGCCGATAATGGCGTGGTGGCCTACGCAGGCAACGAGTTGCAGGGCTACGGCAACATGGTGCTTGTGCGCCATCAGGATGGCTACGTGACCGCCTATGCCCACAACACAGACCTGCTGGTCTCACGTGGTGATATTGTATCGCGCGGCCAAAAAATTGCGCACTCTGGCTCTTCGGGTGGCGTGCGTGAGCCGCAGATTCACTTTGAAGTGCGGCGCGGCTCCAAACCGGTCAACCCGATGAGCTATCTGGGTAACAACGTAGCCTCACGTTAGCCAAGCCACTATTCACAAGTCACTATTCAAGTGTGCGCCCCAAACGCGCAGCCAGATCCTGCACAAACTGCCAGGCTACGCGGCCAGACCTGGCACCACGCGTATTGGTCCACTCAATCGCCTCCGACCGGATGTCCGTCCACGGATGATTGAGCGAGTAATGCCTGACGTATTGCCTCACCATTTCAAGGTACTCGTCCTGCGAGCATTGATGGAACCCCAGCCACAGGCCAAACCTGTCTGACAGGGACACCATTTCTTCAACGGCTTCCGTCGGGTTGATGGCGCGCTGGCGCTCGTTGTCCACCATATCGCGCGGCATCAGGTGGCGGCGGTTTGATGTGGCGTAAAACAACACGTTGGCGGGTCGGCCTTCTATTCCGCCTTCCAGCACGGCCTTGAGGGATTTGTAGCTTCTGTCTGCCTGGTCAAACGACAGGTCATCGCAAAAAATAAGGAACCTGCGATCAACGTTGCGCAGTTGCGTCATCAGCCTGGGCAGGGAGGAAATATCCTCGCGGTGTATTTCAACAAGCGCCAGTGGCGTTTGCGCATCTGCCGCCGCCCGCGCGTGCACAGCCTTGACCAGAGAACTTTTCCCCATGCCGCGTGCGCCCCACAGCAAAGCGTTGTTGGCCGGGAGACCGGCGGCAAAGCGCCTGGTGTTTTCCTGCAGCGTGTCGCGGGCACGGTCGATGCCGTGGAGCAGGCCAAGGTCAACACGCGCCACGTCCTTCACGGGCATCAACGTTGCGGTATCGCCGTTCCAGATGAACGCATCGGCGGAAAGCAGGTCTGCCGCCTGGTCGGGTGCACTGGCTTGCGCCTCCAATGCACGGGCGATGCGTTCAAGCAGCGGGAGTACCTGACCGGTAATATCTGGGGGCTGGGTACCATCGGCCATGGGTGTGGTGATTCTCCGTTTTTGGTGGGGGTATTGTCCGGTTATGTGCTGATACGCACCGCGCACAATATCATGGCGGGCCTAAACGCTGAAAAACCGTACCTTTCCAAGGGTATTGTGAACGTCCGGGCACTGGTTTTCAAAGCCTGAATGCCTCGTTATAGTCCGCGCGCACTGCCGGGAACCCGGCTCGTATTTTGCCGGTTTACGGCAGACTTTCCTCAAGGCGGAGACTTTGATGCTCATTACCCCGGCATATGCGCAGACAGCGGGCGGCGGAACTGATTTTCTGGTGACGATTTTCCCGTTCATCATCGTTTTTGCGATTATCTATCTGTTGATCCTGCGGCCTCAGCAAAAGCGCATCAAGGAGCATCGCGCGATGGTGGAAGCTGTGCGCCGCGGTGACACGGTGGTGACGGCTGGCGGCCTGATCGGCAAGGTCACCAAGGTAGTGGACGAAACCGAAGTGCAGGTTGAGATCGCTGAGGGCACGCGGGTGCGCGTGGTGCGCAGCACTCTGTCTGACGTGCGCTCCAAAACAGAGCCGGCACCAAAAGATCCACCCAAGGCTGCGAATAACAAAGCAGACGATACCGATACGGGCACCAAGTCGTAGCGGTATCACGCCCGGTATGCCTGTCTGATGGAGACGACCTGAATGCTCTATTTCCCGCGCTGGAAATACACTCTGATAGCCATCGCCTGTGCGCTGGGCTTTTTGCTGTCCGCGCCCAACTTTGTGCCCAAGGAGGATCTTGCCGGACTTCCGGACTGGCTGCCGTCGAACCAGGTCAATCTGGGTCTTGATCTGCAGGGCGGGTCGCATCTGCTGCTGGAAGTAGATGTGGACACGGTGCTGAACGACCGCCTGGAGGCGCTTGTGGATGACGTGCGCCAAACCCTGCGCGAAGCGCGCATTGGCTATACGGGTCTTGGCCATGCCGGCGATCGGGTGACAGTCCGCATCCGTGAGCAGGGCGACGTTGAGCAGGCGATGACGCTGCTGCGCGAGTTGTCAGTACCTATTACGGCAAACGTATTTGCTGCCGTGCCGGAGCGTGATCTGGCGTTTGAAGAAAATGGTGGGCGCATAAGCATCGAGATGACGGACGCCGCGCGCACGGAGCGCCTCAACAGCGCGCTGGAGCAGTCCATCGAGATTGTTCGTCGCCGCATTGACGAACTGGGCACGACCGAGCCGGTCATTCAGCGGCAGGGCACGGACCGTATTCTGGTGCAGGTGCCGGGTCTCGATGACCCGCAGCGCCTCAAGGCTTTGCTGGGCCGGACCGCGCAGCTGAACTTCCATCTGGTTGATACGTCGGTTTCTGTCATCGACGCTATTCAGACCCGGCCACCTGCGGGGTCGCAGGTTCTGCCGCTTGTGGACGGCTCCGGCGGATCTGTCCTGATCCGCCGACGGGTGATGGTATCGGGCGAAAGTCTTGTGGATGCCCAGCCTGGATTTGACCAGCAAACCAACGAACCTGTTGTCTCCTTCCGGTTTGATGCCTCAGGGGCCAAGCGGTTTGCCGATGTCACGCAGGCCAATGTCGGGCGTCCGTTCGCTGTTGTGCTGGACAATGAAGTGATCACCGCGCCGGTTATCCGCGAGCCTATTCTGGGCGGCAGCGGGCAGATCAGCGGCGGATTTACGGTAACTGAAGCAAACGATCTGGCGATCCTGCTTCGCGCCGGCGCGTTGCCAGCGCCGCTTGAAGTGCTGGAGGAGCGCACCGTTGGCCCCGGCCTTGGGGCTGACAGTGTGGCCGCGGGTGAAATTGCCGCGGCCATCGGCTTTGCCGCCGTCATCCTGTTTATTCTGGCCGTGTACGGATTGTTTGGCGTGTTTGCCAATGTGGCGCTCATCATCAACGTAGCGATGATTTTTGGTCTGCTCTCGTTGTTGCAGGCCACTTTGACGCTGCCTGGTATCGCCGGGATTGTGCTGACAATCGGCATGGCGGTGGATGCCAATGTGCTGATCTTCGAGCGTATCAAGGAAGAAGCCGCCGCGGGCAAAACCCCCATCAACGCCATTGATGTGGGCTACTCGCGGGCGCTTGGCACGATTGTTGACGCCAACATCACGACCTTTATTGCCGCCGCCATTCTGTTTCAGATGGGTTCAGGCCCGGTACGTGGCTTTGCCGTGACTTTGGCCATCGGCATCATCACGTCCGTTTTCACGGCCTTCACGGTTACACGCCTGTTCGTTTCCATCTGGCTCAAGCGGCGTCGCCCCGCTGAAGTGCCCCTTTAGCCGACCGGACCCTCAGCACAATGCGCAAGCTCAAACTCATTCCCGACGACACGCATATTCCGTTTATCAGGATGCGGTTCATCGCGATGATTGCTTCCACAGCAGCCGTTCTGGCGTCAATCATTCTTGTTGCCGTCATGGGGCTGAACTTTGGCATTGATTTTCGCGGCGGGACGCTGATCGAGATCGGTACCGAAGAACCGGCTGATGTTGCTGACCTTCGCAGTCGCCTGGGGGGCTTGGGACTGGGTGATGTGCAAATCCAGTCCTTTGGTGCTCCAACAGATGTGTTGATCCGCGTTGAAACGCAGCCCGGCGGCGCGTCAGCGCAACAGGCCGTTGTGGATGCAGTGCGCGCTGAACTGGGAACTGAGGTTGAGTACCGCCGCGTTGAAGTTGTGGGACCGACGGTTTCGGGCGAGCTTATTGAAGCCGGTGTTTTGGCTATCCTGCTCGCTGTCGGTCTGATGCTGATCTATATCTGGTTCCGCTTTGAGTGGCAGTTCTCTGTGGGGGCCGTCGTGGCGTTGGTACATGACGTGGTTATCACGCTTGGTCTGTTTGCCATCCTGCAGCTTGAGTTCAACCTCTCCATCATTGCAGCGCTGCTTACAATCGTCGGTTATTCGATGAACGACACGGTGGTTGTGTATGACCGGGTGCGGGAGAAGCTGCGTAAATACAAGCGTATGCCACTGGCGGAATTGCTGGATCTGGCTGTAAACAAAACACTTTCGCGCACAATCATGACGTCACTGACCACGCTGCTGGCTCTGTTCTCGCTCTACATCTTTGGCGGCGAAGTCATTCGCGGTTTCACTTTCGCGATGATCTGGGGCATCGTCATCGGCACCTATTCATCGATCTTTGTGGCGGCACCTTTGCTGCTGTGGCTTGGCGTGAAACGTGACTGGTCCGGTGCGGGAGCCGGTGAGCCGGGGCAGGCGACTTCGGGCAGCAGCACCCCCGCCGAATAAGTACGGGTGAGGTGTGAGGACGGCGCTTTCCAAGTGCTGAACTTCGGGCCTATTCTTACGCATGAGTCGATATGTCCTTGCGCAATGCAGCATTTGGACGAGGCCGACCAGCGCCGGAACGCTGGCAAAAAAGGGAAGGAAACCGGGGATGGCTGGGATTTTGACAAATCTGCGCAGCACAGTGATAGCGGGCTTCGTGCTCGCGCTGGCGCTGATGATTTTTTACGTTTACGGGCAATACAGTGCGTCCAGCCATATTGGCGAGGCTTTGGGCACAACGGCGTTCTGGGCGTTTATCGTTCGTTGGGCACATGTGCTGTGCGGCATCATGTGGATTGGTCTGCTGTACTATTTCAACTTTGTACAGATCCCCAACATGCCCAACATTCCCGATGAGCAAAAGCCTGCCATTGGCAAGGTCATAGCGCCGGCAGCCCTTTGGTGGTTCCGCTGGGGCGCCATGGGCACGATAGCGTTCGGCATCATTCTCGCCGCGCTCAATGGCTATCTTGTTGATGCCTATCTGCTGGGATTCACCGATGGCGGGGCCAGCACCATTATTGGCATCGGCATGTGGCTTGGCACCATCATGTGGTTCAACGTGTGGTTCGTCATTTGGCCAAACCAGAAGATTGCGCTTGGCATCGTCGAAGCACCCGCTGAAGACAAACCCAAGTCGGCGCGTACTGCCATGCTGTTTTCACGCACCAATACGCTGCTATCGATCCCCATGCTGTTTGCCATGGTGATCAATCAGAACGTGTTCTAACGCACGCGCACATCACACAACCGACAACGGCGCTGCACCCGACCGGGGCAGCGCCGTTTTCATGTGGGCGATATGTTGATCTATGACGCTTGCCCGAAGTTGGCGTTGGCAAACTTCCAGTTCACCAGATGGTCAAGGTAGCTGGCAATGTAGTCAGGCCGCTTGTTCTGGTAATCCAGATAGTAGGCGTGCTCCCATACATCCAATGTCAGGATGGCCCGCTTGCCATGCGCCATGGGCAAATCAGCATCGTGGGTGTTCATGACACTCAACTTGTCGTTTTCATCTGCTACGAGCCATGCCCAGCCGGACCCGAACTGGCCTGCCGCCACGTCCTTAAAGGCCAGAGCAAACTCATCGTAGGATCCAAAGTCCCTGTAGATCGCGTCCGCGATTGGCCCATCGGGCTTGCCGCCGCCTGTTGGCGACATCGAGTGCCAGAAGAATGTGTGATTCCACACCTGCGCTGCCTGATTAAAAAGTTTGGCCTTATCAGTATCGCCCTTGCTGGCGGCAATAATCTCCTCAAGCGACTTGCCCTCGAGATTGGTCCCGGAAATCAGCCCGTTGAGCGTATCAACATATTTTTGATGATGCTTGTCATGATGGTAGCTGAATGTCTCAGCGGACATATGCGGTTCAAGTGCGTCAGGCGGGTAGGGGAGGTCTGGCAGTTCAAAGCCTGAAGCTGTTGGCCGGGTGGCTGTGGCAGGGTTTGTCATGTGAAAAGACCTCCTTAAACTCTGTTGCAAACGGGGCACGATAAAAGGTGTGCCCTATGCGTTACCTTGTGCGCATGACGTGTTTATCAAGGATCAACTCCTCAAGGAATGTCATGGTGCCTGACCCTTATCTGCCGCTATCCACCAAGGATGCTGAACTTCCGGCTTCTGTGACCGAGACATTGAGGCGGGACGATTCGGACAGGTTTCTGTCAGCGCTTTTTGTACCGGCTGAAAAACGTTCTCAGGTTCTGGCACTTTATGCCCTCGACCGGGACTTGAAACGCATACCGGCAACCGTCAGTGAAGCAATGCTTGGGGCTATCCGTTTTCAATGGTGGCGCGACACAATTGGCGCAATCTATGAGGGACAACCACCCCGCCACGAAATTGTTCCTGCGCTCGCGGCAGCCGTCCGTGATGGCAACCTCGACCCAAAGGATTTTCATGCATGGCTGGATGCACGCGAAGACGAAATGGCAGAGCAACCATTTGCATCACTCGATGACATGACATCTCATGCGGCGCGCAGTGACGGGACAGTCATGTCAATGGCGGTGCAGGTATTGACCGGCGAAACACTGCCGGCGGCAGCGTCGCTTGGCACGGCCTATGGGCTTATTGATCTGCTCAGACGCGCTGCACCGGCAGCGGCCCGCCGCATATTTCTGCTTCCCGCGGACGGTGCAGCCGCAGAGATAGAAGTGTTTTTAAGTGGCAAAATAACGTCGGCTATTTCGCAAAGTTACACGGCCATTGCCGATGCAGCCCTCGCCATTATTGAGCGCGAGCGCGCCACTCCCATGAACAAGAACGCATTGCCCGGAATCCTCCATGCGGGATTGGTTCCGGGATATGCAAGGCTAATGGGCCGGGCAGGCTTCAACCCCATGACAATGTCTGCTGATATTCCCGCCTATCGCCGCCAGCTTTCCCTTCTGGCGCGTGTCCTGCGAGGGCGCATCTAGCGCCTGCTACTCAGCAGCGATGGGTGTCACGCCAAACCACGCTTCAGCATCCGCCAATGCGCGCGATGTGTATGCGCGCTTGCGGGCCGGCCCTTTGGCCTTACCACGCAGACGCTTTCCATCGGGGCCTTTAGGCATTTCCACTTCCGGGAAAAGTCCAAAATTGACATTCATCGGCTGAAACGACCCTTTGCCGCCATCAAGATGACCGCCGGTTATATGCGCAAGCAACGCACCCAAAGCAGTTGTTGCGGGCGGTGGTGCGGCGGTTTTCCCCAATGCCTGCGCGGCAGCAAAGCGTCCGGCGAGCAGACCGATGGATGCACTTTCAATGTATCCCTCGACGCCGGTTATCTGACCGGCAAACCGCAGGCGTGGCATGGCCTTGAGGCGTAGTTCACTGTCCAGCAGTTTAGGGCTGTTGAGGAACGTGTTGCGGTGCAGCCCACCCAAGCGGGCAAAGGTTGCTTTTTCGAGACCGGGAATGGACTTGAAAATGCGGGTCTGCTCGCCGTGGCGCAGCTTGGTTTGAAAACCCACCATGTTGTAGAGCGTGCCAAGTGCATTGTCCTGACGCAACTGCACCACGGCATAGGGTTTTACGTCTGGTGCGTGCGGGTTGGTAAGGCCAACGGGCTTCATCGGCCCGTAGCGCAATGTCTCCCGACCGCGCTCAGCCATTACTTCGATTGGCAAACAGGCCTCAAAATAGGGTGTGGATGCTTCCCACTCCTTAAAGTCGGTTTTTTCGCCTGCGAGCAGCGCATCAATAAAAGCGTGATACTGAGTTTCGTCCATCGGGCAGTTGATGTAATCCGCACCGGTGCCGCCGGGACCAACTTTGTCGTAGCGTGACTGGAACCACGCCTTGGTCATATCCACCGTATCAAAGTTGACGATGGGGGCGATGGCATCAAAAAAGGCCAGCTCGTCCTCACCGGTCAGCCCCTGAATGGCGGTGGCCAGATCGGGTGACGTCAGCGGGCCGGTCGCAACAATGACACTCTCCCAGTCTTCCGGGGGCAGGCCAGCGACCTCGGCACGGTCAATGGTAATCAGCGGCTCCGCCTCGATGGCTGCCTGAACAGCCTGCGAAAACCCCTCTCGGTCAACCGCAAGCGCCCCACCGGCAGGCACCTGATTGGCGTCACCGCATTTCATAATCAGCGAATTGCCGCGCCGCAGCTCTGCGTGCAGCAGACCGATGGCACTGGTTTCCGCGTCATCGGACCGAAACGAATTGGAGCAGACAAGTTCCGCCAGCCCATCAGTCTGGTGCGCATCGGTGCCGCGATGCGGGCGCATCTCGTGCAGGATCACCGGCACGCCGGCGCGTGACGCCTGCCAGGCAGCTTCAGACCCTGCCAGACCGCCGCCGATAACATGAATAGGCTGTGTTTTGCTCATGGGCGCAGATTTAGGTCACAGCGCTGCGCATCGCAAGACCGTTTTGGGTGTGGTGAATGGGCACTTGCGCTCGCTTCGGCAACAGAACACCATGCGCGCGGGTGCTTGAGGGAAGGTGTCCCTTGAGGAGATGCTAAATGAAACGCTTTTTGCTGGTCGCTGCTGCGATCCTGACGGGGCTGGGCGTCTTTGCCGGATTGGCCGTTACGCCCGCACATGCAGCTCTTGATGGGTGCACCTATCAGGGCCTGCCGTTGCGTGGTGAAGTTACTATTGTGCCGAATAATGCCACGCTGACCGTCGAGATTGTGGACAGCAACCCTGACCTTAAAGTGGAATGGATTGACCGCCACTCAAACGCATGCGGACACTGGCGCAAGGTCGGGCTGGGCGCTGACTTCACCATTCAGATCGTGCCCAGCGGCGGCGACATCCGCATTCAGGAAGTGACCAGCGGCGCAGGACTTCCTTAGCAGCATCACGGCGTTGGCGTGATGGCTGCCAGCTCGCCCGCATCGCCCAGATAGCCTTCCCAGGCAAACCAGAAGGCTATGTGTCCTGGCAGGCGGTGGAACTGTGTGCCGCCGGGTGAAGCAAGGGCGCTTTCGGTGACAGACCATTCCTCACCCTCAGACAATAGGCGTGTTGCATCGTTGGTTTTTTCAAACAGGCGTCCGTCGGTGCGATAGGCCCGCACGCTGAGGGTCGTGGCGTTGCCAATCAGCGTGACCGGAATAACGCCAGCCATATCGTTGACCACAGCGCCGCCCTCAAACTGAGAAAGACGCCAGGCTTTGTCAGCACCTGCGCCGCGAAGGGCAAAGACATAGTCTTTGGGAGCAAGCGTGGATGCATCAACGGGTGCCGGGAAAATAAGTTCCGGGCTTGCAAAATAATCCGCATACGGCGCACCGGGTGTATAGTCCCGACGGTGCCCCGTGTTAAGCGACAAAACCTGTGTCGTGGGGTTGCGCGCCAGCCAGTCACCCCACGTGGTGATGGTGACGGGGCGGGTCTTAAGCTCGATGCCTGAACCCGTCAGACCACCAACTACGGGGCGCCCGGTGAACTGGTTCCACAGGCTTTCTGTTTGATGGTCATACATCAGCTTGTTGGACCGGTAGAGCAGGCCGGACGAGCCGAACGTGAAGGGTGTTGAGCGCCCCTCAACGGTTGTTTCAAACAAGATACCTGATCCACACAGCGTGCAGTAAGCCAGGCTGACCGGCACACCGCCAATCACATCGTTGAACATTTCATGCCAGTCGAGAATGCGCAGCGGGTAGGCGCGCACGTCGCCGTTTATTTCAACGCCGAACACAAGCTCGTCGTCTGTCAGGTAAGTTGCAGAATCAGGCGCCACCAGTTCAGGGTTAGTCAGCGCGGGAATACCGTCCTTGAGCACACCGCCCCACACGGCTTCCCACAACGGCACGTCATGGGCGACACCGGGATAAATGAAACCGTAGAAATTGGGGTCAATACGCGCCAGCACCAGCGCGCGGGCCTCGTCAAACCCATCAAAGGGTTGAAGGTCGGGCTGGGTTTGCAGCCATTGCATCCAGTCAAACCAGCTGTCCCCATGATCCACACCGGTGATGCTTGAAAGGGCGATGCCAAGGGCCGGACGCAGGCTGCGATGAAAGCGCATGGCCTGCACCAGTGCAAAGGCGCCATCCGGGCTTTTGCGTTTGATGAAGTAGTCAATCGCATCCGTTACGGCGCGCGGGTTGTCGCCCACCAGATCAATCGCTCGCGACACGGGTTCAGGACGATCGGCAGACAGTTCCTGCGCGCCCACAGCGGTTGCTGTGAACGCCACCAATGCGACGCTGACGAGCGACATGCGCAGAAACGTGAAATGGCGGGTCATGGTATCGGCACCGTTGGTTGAGGAGCATCAGGTTGCCCCAGACCAACGGTGCCGGTTTTTTGTATGCCCTGCACATCAAGCAGGCGCACATTTGTGTGAGCAGCTAGTTCCAGACAGGCGGCTTTTTGCCGATCCAGGGTTGGGCCTGCTCAAGCTGACCGGCCAGCCGATAAAGTGTGGCTTCATCGCCGTAGCGGCCAGTGAACATCATGCCCAGAGGCAGGCCATCTGTTGACCACCACAACGGCAGCGACAACGACGGTTGACCGGTGAAGTTGAACGGCGGCGTAAAGGGAAACACCTTGCCCTGACGTTTGTTGACTTCCTTGGGATCAAGGTTCACCGGGTCCACGTAACCGATTTCCGGCGGCGGGGTGCCCATGACCGGGCACAGATATGCATCAAAAGGTGAAAGTGTACGCAGTATCTCGCGCGACAGGCGCCGCAGCGTGCGCCAGCCCCAAAATGCCTGCGGGCCTGTGATCTGGTTGCCCGAGTTGAGAGCGGCCCAGGTGAGCGGTTCCAACTCATCCTGCTCCGGGTCGCGGCCAAGTAATTCGCGCCGCTCCATCATGCCAGCGGCAAAGTTGGAAGCGGATACCGCGCCTTGCGCCCGGTACAGTGTCCGGTAGTCAACACCAAGGCCTTGCTCGACCACTTCATGGCCAAGTTCCCTGAGCAACGTCACGGTCTTTTGCAGGGCCGCCAGATTTTCCTCATGCACGGGTTCCTTGCCCGGGCGTTCAGCAGAATAAGCGATGCGCAATTTGCCCGGCGCGCGGGATACTTCCTCAAGGAACGGTCGCTCATAGGGAAGCGGTGGGTAGGGGCTGTCTATTTCAGGCGCGCACGTCGCGTCCAGCATGGCGGCACTGTCGCGCACCGTGCGGGTTACTACATGGTCCACGGAAAAACCCATGGCGCGTTCGCCATCTTCACCTGAATCCGGGTTGCGGGCGCGGGTGGTTTTCATGCCGACAAGGCCGCAGCATGCAGCAGGAATGCGAATTGAGCCCAGCCCGTCTGATGCGTGGGCCATGGGCACGATGCCTGCGGCAACGGCTGATGCTGCACCACCCGAAGATCCACCGGCAATATGGTTTGTGTTCCACGGGTTACGACATGGTCCCAGGCGCGCGGATTCAGTCGTCCCTGTAATGCCGTATTCCGGTGTGTTGGTTTTGCCGACAAACACCACACCAGCTTCGCGGTATCGGGTGGCCAGAATACTATCTTCCGGGGCTACATAGTCGCGCAGGTAATGCGAGCCAGATGTGGCGGGCCAGTGCGCGACCTTGACGCCAAGGTCCTTGATAAGAAACGGCACACCCCTGAAAGGACCGTCGGGCAGATCGCCCTGCGCCCATTTGCGTGCGTCGTCATAGCCTTTGTACACCACTGCGTTCAGTGCGGGATTGTGCTTTTCTATGCGCTCAATAGCGGCATCCACCAGTTCAAGTGGTGTTACTTCCTTTTTAGCGACAAGCTCAGCCAGACCTATGCCATCATAGTCTGCATACGCATCTTTTTCCATGTGTGGTGTCTCCTAGTTCCAGATCGGGGGGTGACGGTCGGCCCAGGGGGCGGCTTCCTCAAGCTGTGCGGCGAGCCGGATGAGCGTTGCTTCCTCACCAAAGCGGGCAGCGAAGTGCAGACCGACAGGCAGGCCATCATCCGTCCAGTGCAGCGGCAGTGAGATGGCGGGCTGGCCGGTTGCATTCTCAACGGGTGTGAACGCCACATAGTTGAGAATAGGTGCAAAGGCTTTTTCCGCGTCGCTTTCATTGATGTCGATTGTGCCGATGCGCAGGGGTGGTTCGCCCAGCGTTGGCGTCAGCCACAAATCGTATTCATCATGCCAGGCAGCAACGCCGCGCGACATGAATTGCAACGCGGCCACGGCATTGAGGTAATCAGAGCCCGAGACTTTTTTGCCTGCTTCCCACAGGCCTGCTGTAAGCGGTTCAAGGTCGCCCTGACGGGGCGTTTTACCAAACAAAAGTTCCTGCACAGCGATCTGTTGCGCCACGCCGGTTGCCCAAATTGCCATAAACGCCGGTTGCATCATGCCGATGTCAATCGGCGGTGAGGCTTCTTCCACTTCATGACCAAGGCTTTCAAGCAGCTTGGCGGTATTCAGCACGGCCTTCACGCATTCCGGGTGAACAGGTTCACCGCCAAGCGTTTTGGTGGTGAAGCCTATTTTGAGGCTCCCCGGCGCAACGCCCACATCATCAGACCAGATGCCTTCATGGTGGGGGGCCGCATACGGATCGCCGGGTTCAGGGCCTGCAGAAATATCAAGGGCCACGGCTGTGTCGCGCACCGTGCGGCTGACCACCAGGTCAATTGCCAACCCGGACATGACATCACCAATCATCGGGCCGTTGGGAATGCGGCCGCGGGTTGGCTTAAGTCCGACAAGCCCGCAGGACGATGCAGGAATGCGGATTGAGCCGCCCCCATCGTTGGCGTGGGCAACGGGCACGATACCTGCCGCCACTGCCGCGGCAGACCCGCCGGACGAGCCGCCGGGTGTATGGTCAGGGTTCCATGGGTTGCGGGCGGGGCCATACAAAGCGCCTTCCGACACCGGCAACAAACCAAACTCCGGTACATTGGTTTTGCCAAGCGGGACGAGTCCGGACGCGATGAAACGCGACGTCAGCGTAGAGTGTGTGGGGGCGGGATTTCCCGCCATGAAGCGCGAGCCGTATTGCGTGGCCACACCTTCATAGTCGCCCATGATGTCTTTCAACAAGAACGGCACACCGGCAAACGGTGCTGACCGGTCGCCCTCGTCTATGTTTGCGGCGAGCCTGCGGCCCTGATCGGCCATGTCGGTCACCACTGCATTGAGCGCCGGATTGTGTTTCTGGATGCGCGCAAGCGCCTCTTCGGCCAGTTCAGACGCACTGACCTCGCCATTGTGAACCAGATTGGCCAGCCCGACGCCGTCATAGTCTGCGTAGTCATCCATCGCCATGGTCCACATCCTCCCAGAAGTGATTTTTTGTCGGGAGTTACGCTAATGGACCCATTGGCTGACGGGAAGGGGCTTAGGCGAATGGAAACGGAGGCCGCCCTTCAAACACGGGGCCCTGCATTTGGGGGTTTTCACCAGCCTGCCAGGCAGGCACGGTCAAGGTCGCGCGGCGCAGAACAGTTGCGGGCGTACTTTGCGTCTGTGCTTCGTTGGCGTTTTCAACCGTCGTGATGGTGCCGGTTATGCCCTCGCCAGTGATGGCCAGTACTGTGAAGCCATTAGAATGGCTATCCATGTACTTAAGATAGGGATTGGCATTGTCGTTGCCGAGCCAGCCGCCGATTGTTGTGCTGCCGGTGAGGTTGGCTGCGAGTGCCGCGCGCGTCCCGCGCATCATCAGCAGGTTGAAGTTTTCAAGTATCTCGCCATCCGGACCTTCCGCAACGACCAAAGGGCGGAACGGATCGTCCGGCCCACGAGTGACACGCTCGGCGCCACCAAACATGGTGAGAGACGAAATGCCCGTGGTGGCAAACTCGACCGCCGCAGGCTGTGGGTCTTCTGCATCCGGATCGGTTGTGAGAATGGCGGCTGCGTGCATGTGGTAGTCACCGGCACATGACACCACGCCTGAAATATTTTGTTCGTGCACAAAGCTCATCAGCTCCCGCAATTCGCCGGGGTAGCCGTTCCAGGCGTCAATGCCGATGGCGACATTTGGCAACCCCTGAAAGGGAAGCGACGACAGGTCGAGGCGCAGCGGCGTGGCGGGAATGGAGTTCGCCCACAGCTTCCAGGTGGCCGTGCTTTGTTCAAGCATTGTCTTGAACCATGCCTTCTGGGTATGCCCCAACAAGGATGCAGACGGGCTTTCGCTGCGCGGGTTTGGCACCTGCTCGCCGTTTGCTCCTTCAAATACTGCCGGCGGGTTCGCGTCATTTGCCATCATGCCTTCATCAAGACTGCGAATGATGCCGGTAGGTGGAGCGGGCGCGCCGATGGCACTTTCAAGCGCCGCGTCCATCGGCTGTGGTGCGCGGTAGCTGCGCGTATCCGTGACGATGATTGACGCGGTTCGCCCCCATTCAAGCGACCTATAGATTGTGAGCGAGGCGAGCGCTGCCTTGTTGTCGGCATTGTCAATCAGGTAGCCGTCCAGCGGTGCGCCGCCATCGCTGTCGATAACGTTCACCGGTGCAAAGTCATGGGCAGTCCCGGTGAGACGGGCGGGGATGAACTCAAACCATGCCTGGTTGGCCGCTACCTTGCGCTGCTGTGCGGGGCCTTCAGCGCCGGGATAGGTGGAGTAGCTTTGCCAGCTATCATTGGTAAACTCGTGATCGTCCCACGTGCAAATGAATGGCCAGCGGGCGCGGGCAGCCTGAAGGGCTTCGTCTTCCAGATAGGTTTTGTAGAGGTGGCGGTAGTCTGCGACCGTTACAGCATAGGTGCGGCCATCGGGCAGGGTGCCGCCGTCGGGAAATGGGGTAATGCGGCGTACCGGCTCTACACCTTCAGGCAGATCAGGTGAAGTTTCGTAAATAAAATCACCCAGATGCATTACAGCGTGAATCTGTTCGGCGGGTGCCGCGGCTTCATCATCGGCAACCAGCCTTGCCCACGCCCCGAAAAAGCCCTGCTCATAGTTTTGGCATGAGGCCATGGCCATGCGCAGCGCCGCCGTGCTTTGGGCATCCGGCGCTGTGTGGGTGCGCCCGGTGCGCGACGTGTCGCCGGTACCGCTGATAAAGCGGTAGTAGTACCAGCTATCGGGCTCAAGACCGGTGACAGTCACGCGCAGCGTGTAGTCGTTGGCAAGCGTTGCACTCAGTGGCTGTTCGACAACAACCGTTGCAAAGTTCTTGTCTGCCGATACCTGCACGATGATCGGCAGCGGCAGGGCAGACCTGTCGAGCGGCTCTGCGCGGGTCCACAAAACTATGCCGTCAGGTGCGGGATCCGCCGAGGCAACACCGTGGGGAAAGCGGGCACGCCTGCCTGCCAAAGAATCCTGTGTCGCGTCCTGTGCAGAGGCGTGCCGTATGGTGGGAATGAAACTCACTCCGGCAGCCACGGTGAAGCACCCGGCACCGGCACCAAATCGCTGCAAAAAGGCGCGACGTGTTGTGTTGTTTTTGTTGTTCATGGGGCCACTTCCTATCTGCGCAGTATGATATGTGCGTGAAGGGTAGCAGCTTATGTGCGGCGCCTAGTGGTTTTTGTCTTTGCCGCCGCTTTCTTTTGGGCCGCCGCTTTTTTCTTCGTCGCAGTTTTGCGTCTGGGTGCGGGCGTCGTGTCATCCTCTGCCGGGGCTTTGCGCATAGGGCGTCGCGTTGCTGCGGCGGCAGCGGCCGCAAGAGCTGTTTTCTTTTTGCGTTCGTCTGACTTTGGTGCGGCGACGCGGCTCTTTTTGAGCAACGGTTTGAGGTAATGGCCGGTGTAGCTGCGCGGTGCGGCGGCTACATCTTCCGGCGTCCCCTGCGCCACAACTTCACCGCCGCCATCGCCGCCCTCGGGACCGATGTCGATGATCCAGTCGGCAGTCTTGATGACTTCGAGGTTGTGTTCGATCACCACAACCGTGTTGCCCTGATCCACAAGCTCGTGGAGCACCTCCAGCAGCTTGGCCACGTCATGGAAATGAAGGCCGGTTGTCGGCTCATCCAGAATATACAGCGTACGGCCTGTCGCGCGCTTGGACAGTTCCTTGGAGAGTTTCACGCGCTGGGCTTCACCGCCTGAAAGCGTTGTGGCCTGCTGGCCGATTTTGATGTAGCCAAGGCCCACCTGCTTGAGCGTTTCCAGCTTGTCGCGTACGGCGGGTACGGCCTTGAAGAAGTCCGCGCCGTCCTCAACGGTCATATCCAGCACTTGCGCAATGGATTTGTCGCGGAACTTCACTTCCAGTGTTTCGCGGTTGTAGCGCTGACCGTGGCATACGTCACACTGCACATAGACGTCTGCCAGAAAGTGCATCTCGATCTTGATGACGCCGTCGCCCTGGCAGGCCTCGCAGCGTCCGCCCTTGACGTTGAACGAAAACCGCCCCGGTGTGTACCCACGCGTCTTGGCCTCGGGAAGACCCGCAAACCATTCGCGGATTGGTGTGAATGCGCCGGTGTAGGTCGCGGGGTTAGAGCGTGGCGTGCGACCGATGGGCGACTGGTCGATGTCGATGACTTTATCGAGAAACTCAATTCCCTCGATCTTGTCGTGGGCACCGGGTTGTGCGCGGGCGTTCATCAGGCGGCGCGACAAAGCGGGGTAGAGCGTATCCACCAGCAGCGACGACTTGCCTGAGCCGGACACGCCGGTAACACACACGAATGCGCCGAGCGGAAACTCGGCGTCCACATTCTTGAGGTTGTTTTCGCGCGCACCTTTGATGGAGAGGCGCTTCTTGTTGGTCGGGCGGCGTTCTGACGGCAGTTCGATCTGCCGCATACCGACCAGATATTGCCCGGTGAGGCTGTCGGCCGATTGCATCACCTGTTTGGGCGTGCCGGCAGCCACAACGGTACCGCCATGCACACCGGCACCCGGCCCCATATCCACCACATAGTCGGCTTCCAGAATGGCTTCCTCGTCATGCTCCACAACAATGACGGTGTTGCCGATGTCGCGCAGGCGCTTGAGGGTTTCCAGCAGGCGCGTGTTGTCGCGCTGGTGGAGGCCGATAGACGGTTCGTCGAGCACATACAAAACGCCCGTCAGCCCGGAACCAATTTGCGAGGCCAGCCGGATGCGCTGGCTCTCGCCGCCCGACAGCGTGCCGGAACCGCGTGACAAGGTGAGATAGTCCAGCCCGACATCTACCAGAAACTTCAGCCGCTCGCGGATTTCCTTCAGCACGCGCCCGGCAATTTCATTTTGCTGTTTGGTGAACGTCTTATCCACCGTGGAAAACCAGTCATGGGCTTCACGGATGGAAAACTGCGAGGCTTCACCCACGTGCAATCCAGCGATTTTTACCGCAAGCGCTTCCGGCTTGAGGCGGAAACCTCCGCAGGTTTCGCAGGGGTGGGACGACTGGTAGCGCGCCAATTCCTCACGCATCCACGCTGAATCCGTTTCGCGCCAGCGCCGCTCGATATTGCCCACAACACCCTCAAACGGTTTTTTGGTTTTGTAGGAGCGGATGCCGTCGTCGTAGTGAAACTCGACCTCTTCCCTGCCGGTGCCAAACAGGATGGCATTGCGCAGTTCATCCGACAGGTCACTCCATGCCTCGTTCATGGAGCCTCCAAAGTGGTGCACCAGCGCGTCCAGTGTCTGGGTGTAGTAGGGTGATGTGGTGCCGGTCTTGGACCACGGGGCGATGGCCCCCTTGCGCAGGCTCAACGAAGGTTCAGGCACCACCAGATCGGCTTCAAACTGAAGCTCCGTACCCAGACCATCGCAGGCGGGACAGGCCCCGAAAGGGTTGTTGAAGGAAAAAAGACGCGGCTCAATTTCCTCAATGGTAAACCCGGAAACAGGGCAGGCGAACTTTTCAGAGAAAATGATCTGGCGCGGGCTGCCGTCATCATTTTTGGCATCAGCAAACTCGGCAATGGCAAGGCCGTCTGCCAGTCGCAGGGCAGTCTCCATTGAGTCAGCAAGCCGGTTGCCGAGATCAGGGCGCACCACAAGGCGGTCCACCACCACTTCAATGTCGTGCTTTTTCTTTTTGTCGAGGGCGGGGACGGCGTCCAGCTCGTAGAACTCGCCATCCACCTTCACGCGCTGGAAGCCGCGTTTTTGCAGGTCGGCAAACTCCTTGCGGTATTCGCCTTTGCGACCACGGATCATGGGGGCCAGCAAAAACAGCCGCGTGCCTTCGTCCAGAGCCAGCACCCGGTCCACCATCTGGCTCACGGTCTGGCTTTCAATAGGCAGGCCGGTGGCAGGCGAATAGGGAATGCCGACACGGGCGAACAGCAGCCGCATATAGTCATAGATCTCGGTGACTGTGCCGACGGTGGAGCGTGGATTACGCGATGTGGTTTTCTGCTCGATGGAAATTGCCGGTGACAGACCCTCAATCAGCTCGACGTCGGGCTTCTCCATCATCTGCAAAAACTGGCGGGCGTAGGCCGAGAGACTCTCTACATAGCGGCGCTGGCCTTCCGCATAAATCGTGTCGAAGGCCAGAGACGATTTGCCGGAGCCGGACAGGCCGGTAATCACCACCAGCTTGTCACGCGGCAGTTCAACATCCACGCCTTTAAGATTATGTTCGCGGGCGCCTTTGACGGTGATGGAGCGAAGTGCGGTCACGGAGGTTCCTTATTGGAATGGCGCGGAAAACATGTGGAGCGATAGATAGGGCCTACGTTGTCGGTTGGCGAGACACCCATGGCGCGACTCATAGTTTGATGATAAGAACATATCAGGAACAATTGTTTTTTGTTGTGGATTAAATTGGCATCAGCAGCGCGCCCCGCCGGAGAATCCGGTAGTGTCGCGCCAACACAATTCCCCGCCAGGCAGGCGCACAACTGTGCCGCGAGGCGACAACCAGAAAAGGCCCGCACCCATGGCAGGCAGTGTCAACAAAGTCATCCTGATCGGCAATCTGGGCGCCGACCCCGAAGTGCGGCATACGCAGGACGGCAAGCCCATCGTCAATCTGCGCATCGCCACGTCTGAAAGCTGGCGTGACCGCAACTCCGGTGAACGGCGCGAGAAAACCGAATGGCACCGGGTGGTGATTTTTTCGGAAGGTCTGGCCAAGATTGCCGAGCAGTATCTGAAAAAGGGCTCCAAGGTTTACCTGGAAGGGCAGTTGCAGACCCGCAAATGGCAGGACCAATCCGGTCAGGACAAGTATTCAACAGAAGTTGTGCTGCAGGGCTTCAACTCCACCCTCACCATGCTGGATGGCCGTGGCGACAGCGGTGGCATGGGTGCAGGTGGCGGCGGCGGAAGCTCCCGCCCGGCGGCTGCATCCTCAGGTGGCGCCGGTGGAGGCAGCGATGATTTCGGCAGCAGCGACTTTGATGACGAAGTGCCGTTTTAGCCAGAGCGTCGGCATGACAGGCGCTCCATGAGCATTGATGTTCTCGATACCATCCACGACCCCGGCAAGGCTGACGGGGCCAATGAGGATCATCTTGGGTCTGCTGCCAACTATGCATGGGTATTTGATGGCGCGACCGGGCTGGTGGATGAGCAGCTTACGGGGACCGCGAGTGATGCAGCTTGGCTGACGCAGGCGGGAACAAAAGCGCTTGAAGCGCGTGCGCCCGGCCATCGCGGGCCGCTGACAGCGCTCCTTGATGAAGTAATCGATGATGTGTCGCGGCGGTTTGATGCTGAGGCGCTGCGACAGCCAGGTGAGCGATACGAACGGCCTACGGCCTCGCTCATTCTCATTCGGCAAACCGGTGGTGTACTGGACTGCCTCAACTTTGGCGACTGCAAGCTGTTGCTGCGCGATGAGACACATGGCTTTCGCAGCTTTGGTTCTGATACCGACAGCGAAGCCTATGAATCTCACCTGGCAACGCAGTTTTCAGAGCAGCGCAAGGCGGATGGCGCCACCGGCGCACCCAATCAACACCGCAGTTCGGTGCAGGAGCGCCTGCGGAAAATCCGCAACCGGCACAACATCCCCGGAGGCTATTGGGTTTTCGGGCTTGATGCAGAGGCCGCCGAACACGCTCGGACGACGACATTCGACATAGATACCCCTGCCGTGGCCTTGATGATGACCGATGGCTTTGAGGCGCTGGCAGGCGACTATGGCCGCTACACCGAGCAGGGTTTGCTGGAGGCCGCCCTTGATAAAGGCCTTGCCGCGCTCAGGGATGAGTTACGCCATATTGAGCGCAAGCTGGACCCTGAGGCGCATCAGTTTCCGCGTTTCAAGCAGAGCGACGACGCGACGGCGATGCTTGTCAGGCTAGGCTAAAACACCCGCGTGATTCAGGTTTTTTGCATCGCGGGATTGATGTTCTGAGCGCGACTTCGAGCGCCACTTTTTCAGGCCATATTTACCAACAAAAACAATGTGTTACGAGCCTCCCCTGTGACCCGCCCCCAAACGCTGGGAAGTTTGCGGCAGGGGGGCTGAAATGCTAGTTTTCGGGATATGTTTTCCAAGCGATTCCGCACATCCAGCTAGGTCTCCGACGCGGCCCCAATCAGGTACGCGCCATCTCCGGCTTGGTCCGGCAAAAAGCAAAATACAAAGCGCAAAATACCAGTGTCAGACATCAACGATAACGACCCGGCTGAAGATCAGATTGACGCTGATACCGGTGACGGCGGTGCGGGTGATCCGCCTTCTGGTGGTGACGGCATTGGCGGTGGTGATGGCGGGAGCCTGCCTGAAGGCATAGGCCGCATTTCCATCGAAGATGAGATGCGCAGTTCGTATCTCGACTACGCCATGAGCGTGATCGTGTCGCGGGCGCTGCCGGATGCACGCGACGGGCTCAAGCCCGTGCATCGCCGCATTTTGTTCTCGATGAATGAGAACGGCTACGACTGGAACAAGCCGTATCGCAAGTCCGCCCGCGTGGTGGGTGACGTGATCGGTAAGTATCACCCGCATGGTGACCAGTCGATCTATGACGCGCTGGTGCGGATGGCGCAGGACTTTTCGCTGCGGCTGCCGCTGCTCGACGGGCAGGGCAACTTCGGCTCGGTGGACGGTGATCCGCCCGCTGCCATGCGTTACACCGAAGTGCGCATGGGCAAGCCCGCGCACGCGCTGCTGGAAGATATCGACAAAGACACCGTCGATTTTCAGAACAACTATGACGACAGCGAGCGCGAGCCGGTTGTGCTGCCTGCGCGGTTTCCCAATCTGCTGGTCAACGGGGCGGGCGGCATTGCAGTTGGCATGGCCACCAATATCCCGCCACATAACCTTGGCGAGGTTGTGGATGCCTGCATTGCCACGCTGGATACACCGGCAATCAGCGACGATGAACTGATCCGTATTGTGCCGGGTCCGGACTTTCCCACCGGGGGCATAATTCTGGGCCGTTCGGGCATCAACAGCGCCTACCGCGAGGGGCGCGGCTCTGTGGTGATGCGCGGGCGCGCCACCATTGAACAAAACCGCGGTGACCGCGAAGCCATCATCATCACCGAAATTCCCTACCAGGTGAACAAAGCCTCGATGGTGGAGAAGATTGCCGAGCTCGTGCGTGAGAAACGCGTTGAAGGCATCTCGGATCTGCGCGATGAGAGCGACCGCGATGGTATGCGTGTTGTTGTCGAGCTCAAACGCGACGCGGTGGCAGACGTTGTGCTGAACCAGCTTTACCGGTTCTCGCAACTGCAATCGTCGTTTGGCTGCAACATGATTGCGCTGAACGGTGGTCGCCCTGAAATGCTGACCCTGCGGGGGTTCATTGATGCATTCCTGTCGTTCCGTCAGGAAGTAGTGACGCGGCGCACGAAGTTTGAACTCGGCAAGGCGCGCGACCGGGCGCATGTGCTGGTTGGGCTTGCCATTGCCGTTGCCAATATCGACGAAATCATTCGCCTCATCCGCAGTGCGCCGGACCCTGCGACCGCACGCCAGCAGTTGATGGATCGTGACTGGCCTGCCGCTGACGTGGCACCGCTGGTACAGCTCATTGCTGACCCGCGCCATGTGCTAACAGAGGGCAACACCCTGCGCATGAGCGAAGAGCAGGCGCGCGCCATTCTTGACCTGCGTCTGCAACGCCTCACAGCCCTTGGCCGCGATGAAGTGGGCGACGAACTCAAGGGCCTTGGTGAGAAGATCGAAGACTATCTTGAGACATTGCGTTCGCGCGAAAAACTCTTTGGCATTATTCGTGATGAACTGCAGGCGGTTCGTGATGAGTTTGCCACGCCGCGCCGCACTGAAATTGCCGAGTCACTGGGTGACTTTGAAGACGAAGACCTGATCCAGCGTGAAGACATGGTGGTGACGGTCAGCCACGGCGGCTACATCAAGCGTGTGCCGCTGGATACCTACCGGGCGCAGCGTCGCGGCGGCAAGGGCCGCTCCGGCATGGCGACCAAGGACGAGGATTTCGTCAGTAAGATTTTTGTTGCCAACACCCATACGCCGATCCTGTTTTTCTCGTCGGAGGGCATGGTTTATCGGATGAAAGTGTGGCGGCTGCCCGCGGGCTCACCGCAGTCGCGCGGCAAGGCGATGGTCAATCTGCTTCCGCTGAGTGACGGCGAGCGTATTACCTCCGTCATGCCAATGCCAGAAGACGAAGAAAGCTGGAGCAACCTGCAGCTTATGTTTGCTACCCGCTCCGGCGGTGTGCGGCGCAATCAGCTTTCTGATTTTACGCGTATCAATGTCAGCGGCAAAATCGCCATGAAGCTCGACGACCCCAATGACGGTATTCTGGGCGTTGCCATCTGTGGTGAGCACGAAGATGTGTTGCTGACGACAGCCAAAGGCCGCGCCATTCGTTTCCCCGTCACGGATGTACGCGTGTTTGCAGGGCGGACATCCACCGGCGTTCGCGGCATCCGGCTTGACAAGGATGACCAGGTTATTGCCATGGCCATGCTGCGACACACAGGCGCAAGCCCGGCCGAGGCGCGCGCCTACCTCAAGCAGTCACGCGCCATGCGTGCCGCCATTGATGAGGATGGTATTGCGGCGGAGGATGCCGATGACACCGCCGACGACAACGGTGACGACGTGTCGCTGACATCCGAGCGCTACGCCGAGCTTGGTGCGCACGAACAGTTTGTGCTGGCCGTTTCGCAAAACGGGTTTGGTAAACGTACATCGTCCTACGAGTACCGCACGTCCGGGCGCGGCGGCAAAGGCATCATCGCCATGACCGTGACAGAGCGTAACGGTTTGCTGGTTGATGCGTTCCCGGTTGAGGATGCCGACCAGATCATGCTGGTAACGGATGCCGGACAACTCATCCGGTGTCCGGTGAATGACGTGCGCGTGGCCGGACGGGCTACGCAAGGCGTCACAATTTTCCGTACCGCGAGCGACGAGAATGTTGTCTCCATCTCGCATATCGCTGACGCGGGTGAGGATGAGGCGGTTGCCACCGGGGATGCTGATGAAAAGCCGGGTGGGGATGCAGGCCTCGACGAAGGCGGTTCGGACGGCTAAAACACCGCCTCATATTTAGCTGGCGTGTGCAAGACTGTCTTCAATTGTACCGCTGCACGCCAAGAAAATTCGCAGCGTCACAGACGCTGAACCAAGGACAGGGGGCCGCCCGGCATGATGAAGCGGACGGGATTATATCCGGGTACATTCGACCCGATCACAAACGGACACATGGATATAATCGGTCGGGCCATGAAGATGGTGGATCATCTGGTGATTGGCGTTGCCATCAACCGCGACAAAGGCCCGTTGTTTTCACTCGAAGAACGCGTTGCCATGGTTGAAGAGGAAGTTGCCAACCTGCAACGGGACGGCACCACTTCCACGACCGTCAAAGTGCAGCCGTTCGAGTCCCTGCTGATGCATTTCGCTGAGGAAATTGGCGCGCAGATGATTATTCGCGGGCTGCGGGCTGTCTCTGACTTTGAGTACGAGTTTCAGATGGCAGGCATGAACGAGCGTCTTAATCCTGACATTGAAACAGTGTTTCTCATGGCGGAAGCGCAACATCAGGCGGTGGCATCCCGCCTGGTCAAGGAGATTGCCCGGCTGGGGGGAGATATTTCGCACTTCACCACTCCAATGGTGCGCACAAAACTGCTGGCGCGGTTTGAAGAACTCAAACAGGCCGCTTCGTAAACACACTGAATGGCAGCGCGCTGCCGTACGGGAGTAACATAACCAATGCGTATTTCTGATCTCACCATGTCATTGCGTGGCCGCATTCTGGTCGCCGCAGCGCTGCTCTTGGCTGCTGTTGGTTTTACAGCGCCGGGCGCGGCGCAGGTTCCGTTTACTGACGATGCTGAAAACATTCTGGTATTGGAGCTGAGTACCGGAACCGTTGAAATCATGATGCGGCCTGACCTGGCACCACTGCATGTGGAACGCATCAAGAAGCTTGCTCGTGAAAACTTTTATGACGGCATTATTTTTCACCGCGTGATTGACGGTTTCATGGCGCAGACCGGCGATCCCACCGGCACCGGGATGGGTGGTTCACCCTATGCCGATCTTCCCGCTGAGTTTACTGAAACAAAGATGCGCCGTGGCACATTGGGCATGGCACGCTCTGCAAGCCCTGACAGCGCCAACAGCCAGTTTTTCATCATGTTCAATTTCGCACGCCACATGAACAATCCGCGCAACCCGCAGATGTTCTATACCGCATGGGGCGAAGTTGTCAGCGGAATGGACGCTGTGGATGCCTTACCCAAGGGCGAACCTCCGCGTGAGCCGGGCAAAATCATCAGCGCCCGGATCAAGGCTGATATCGCACAGACCGAGTAAACTGCCCCTTCAAAGACACTGACTCAAACCGAAAAAGAGAGCCCCGATGACAGATGCTTCGCCGGAAAACACATTGATCCTCACCCTCAAGGGGGGCGATGTCACAATCGCGCTCAAGCCTGATCTGGCCCCAAACCATGTGGCCCGCATCAAGGAGCTTGTGCGCGACGGTTTTTATGACGGCGTTGTGTTTCATCGGGTGATTGACGGTTTCATGGCGCAGACCGGCGATCCCACCGGCACCGGGATGGGCGGCTCTGGCCAGAACATTAAAGCAGAGTTCTCGCAGGAGCCCCATCTGCGCGGCACCTGTGCTATGGCCCGCGCAGCGGACCCGGACAGCGCGGACAGCCAGTTTTTCATCTGTTTTCAGGAGTCGTCCTGGCTGGATGGTCAGTACACAGTCTGGGGCCAGGTAACCGACGGCATGGACCATGTTGATGGCATTACCAAGGGTGAACCACCGGCCAACCCCGACAAGATTGTGAAAGCCGTCCTTGCCGCAGACGCCTAAAACAGCCGACGGTCGCGACGATGGTCTGAGTCTCGACCGTTTTGACTTTGTCCTTCCTGAAGCGCTGATAGCGCTGCGCCCGGCGCAGCCGCGCGATGCTGCGCGTATGCTTGTCGTCAACGCTAAGAGCGCCGGCAGTATTTCAGATGCGCATGTGCGACATTTACCGGACTATCTCAACGCGGGCGACGTGCTTGTGGTGAATGATACCCAGGTCATTCACGCACGCCTGCGCGGCCAGCGCACGCGGGCTGGCTCTGTTGTGAATGTTGAGCTTCTGCTCCACAAGCCGTCTGCCGAGCCTGGCGTGTGGCACGCATTCGCAAAGCCCGCACGCAGGCTGGCCGCAGGCGATATTGTTGAGGTAAGCCCGGCATTGAGGGCACATGTGAGAGGGCGCGACGGCGGCGACGTGGAGGTTGAACTCGAAGCAACCGGGATGTCGCTGGACGAGGCAATTGCGCAAACCGGCGAGATGCCTCTGCCGCCATACATTGAAGGCAAGCGCAAAGCCGACGCGCAGGACGAGCGGGATTACCAAACCGTGTTTGCCCGCGCGCAGGGCTCGGTCGCAGCGCCAACGGCGGGGTTGCACTTCACGCCCGCACTGCTTGAGGCTTTGGAGAGCATAGGCATTACGCGTCAGACCGTGACGCTTCATGTGGGCGCCGGCACGTTTCTGCCGGTCAAGTCAGACACGCTCGACGGCCACAAGATGCACAGTGAATGGGGCGAGGTAACTCTGGAAACGGCTGCCGCGCTCAATGCTGCACGCGCCGCAGGTGGGCGCATTGTTGCGGTTGGCACTACGTCAATGCGACTGCTGGAAAGCGCTGTTGATACTGATGGCGTCTTTCATCCGTTTACTGATGAAACTGACATCTTCATTAAACCAGGGCATACGTTCAACGCCGTTGATGTATTGATGACCAATTTTCATCTGCCGCGCTCAACGCTTTTTGTTCTGGTATCTGCCTTTGCAGGGCAAGACACCATGCACGCTGCTTATGCGCACGCTATCAAAGAGACCTATCGGTTTTACTCCTACGGCGACGCTTCACTGCTGTTCCGCGCTGCCTGCACGGATGAGAGCGCATGAGCGGATTTTCCTTTCACCTTGACGCCACCGACGGCGAGGCACGCACCGGCCGCGTAGAGACACCGCGCGGCACTATCCGTACACCTGCTTTCATGCCTGTGGGCACGGCGGGAACGGTCAAAGCCATGCTGCCACAGACCGTTGCATCGACAGGTGCCGATATTGTGCTGGGCAACACCTACCACCTGATGCTGCGGCCCGGCGCTGAAGAAGTGGCGGCGCTTGGCGGGCTGCACAGCTTCATGAACTGGCAAAAACCGATTTTGACGGACTCAGGCGGGTTTCAGGTCTGGTCACTGGCCAAGCTGCGCAAAATGACGGAGGAGGGCGTAACATTCCAGAGCCATATCGACGGCTCCACCCATTCCCTGACGCCGGAACGCTCCATTGAGATTCAGTGTCTTCTGGGGTCTGACATCCAGATGATACTTGATGAGTGTACGGATTATCCGGCCACTCGCGCGCAGGCCACATCCTCCATGGAACTGACAACGCGCTGGGCCAGGCGCTCGCGGCAGGCTTTCGCGGACCAACCACAGCGCGTGTCGGGGCAGGCGCTGTTTGGCATTGTTCAAGGCTCAACCTATCCTGATCTGCGGCTGGCCCATGCTCAGGCGATTGTTGATATCGGCTTCGACGGCTACGCACTTGGCGGCTTGTCGGTTGGCGAACAACAGTCCGCCATGCTGGATACGATTGAAGCTGCCGCACCCGCGCTGCCCAGGACGCAGCCGCGCTACCTGATGGGTGTCGGCACACCGGAAGACCTGGTGGAGGCCGTGCGGCGCGGAATTGATATGTTTGATTGCGTGATGCCCACACGCTCTGGCCGCCACGGGCAGGCGTTCACCCGTCATGGCCGGGTCACCCTCAAGAATGCCCGCCATGCCGCCGACCCGCGCCCGCTGGATGACCAGAGCACCTGCGAGGCGGCCAGCGTCTATTCACGCGCCTACCTGCACCATCTGGTGAAATCAGGCGAGTATCTGGCTGCAATGCTGATCACCTGGGCCAATGTGGCTTACTATCAGGCGCTGATGGCCGACATCCGCGCGGCAATCGCCGAGGCACGCTTCGAGGCTTTTGTTGCACAGTTCTATGCTGAGCGCGAAGCAGGCGACATAGAGCCGCTCTAGTGCCCGGCAACGCCAGTTACACCTCAAGCAAAATGCCGCAATCTGGCAGGTTGACCCCGGCGACCCACCCCCCTAGTTTCCCGCCACACAAGGGCGGCGGTCACCAGATTCCCGCTCTCCCCATGTGGGCCCGTAGCTCAGTTGGTAGAGCGGCTGACTTTTAATCAGTAGGTCACAGGTTCGAACCCTGTCGGGCTCACCATTTTTTCGGATATCTGAAACCAAAAAGAAAAGCCGACAGCATGATTGCTGTCGGCTTTGTGTCGCTGGCGAATTGAAGCTAGTGGCTAACGCCCGGCTCCATGCCCTTTGCCTGCTCAACCCATTTGGTGACCATGGATTCGCTGGGCACCTGACGGGTGAGTTTCTTTTCGTCGTTGGTTTTTTGCAGGGCTTCGGCCAGGTTGGCGGCGTTGCGATGCTTGAGTTCCTTGACCGTGTCCACGCCAGCAGCTTCCAGAAGTTCGGCATATTCACCGCCAATGCCTGAGATGCGCATCAGGTCTGCATGGTTTACCCATTTGAGAATAAGCTTCTCGGACAGGCCACTGTCACGCGCAATGTCGCCACGGCCATTTTTTGAAGCCCCAATAGCCAGCAGGTCGGCTGTTGTTTTGATGCCGGCTTTGGCCAGTGCTTCCGCATAGGCTGGGCCGACGCCTTCAATATCTTCAATCGGATAGCTCACAGGTGATGTTCCTTCTTTGAAATGCAGCTCCCTGAAAACTACTAATCAGAGTGCGAATTAGTGTGGTAGCCCCACGCAATACTTAACCTTTACGGCAGTTTGCCGGGTACAGGGCGGGTTGCCAAGCCTTGCGCCGGAGTAATTCGCGCCGACATTTCACTTGAGAAAACACCCGTCGTTCATGGGCCATTTACTGACAGATGCGCTATAGTGTTTGTCGGGGGATTCATCGGCCACTTTTTGGTACACTTATTGGTACAACGGACCAGACGTCCCATGATTTCCAGAACCAGTTCAGCGCGTTCCCGCCTGCTGGCGTTTGCGGCAGCACTTACCGTCATACTTGCGCCGGGAGGACCGGCCAAGTCTCACCCGCATGTCTGGATAGACATGACGGTCTCGTCGATTTTCAATGAGGACGGCGAACTGACGGGCCTGCGCCATATCTGGGCGTTTGATGAGTTTTATACTGTCTTTCAGCTTGAGGACTTTGGTGTCAGCGATGGCACTTCGCCCAGCGACAGTCAGCTTGCGGGCTATGCATCTGACCTGCTGACCAACATTGCTGAGTACGGATATCTCATGCGTGTAGAAGGCAAGGACGGGCGGCTGGAATTAAAGGGCCACAGTGAGAGCGCGCGGCTTCGGCCTGACAACCGCCTTGAGATTACCTTTACTGTGGATGCTCCCGCACCGATTGACCTCACTGACTGGCCGGTGAGTTATTCGGTATTTGATCCACAGTACTTTATTGAAATGCTGCATGAGAAGGACACGGGCGTTTTGATGACCGGGTCACCACCGAGCACCTGCACCTCTGATTTACAACGCCCCAACCCGACATTTGAAATGATAAGTCTGGCCGCCTCGCTGGACCGGCTGGAAACAGGCCCGGACACACTGGGTGCCATGTTTGCGGAAACCGTTGTGATCGATTGCCGGGCGGAAAAAGACCGGGAGACAAACTAAACTATGCGCGTTTGTGTTTCGGCCTTTGTGCTGCTGTGCGCCATGTTGTTTGCGCATGTACCCGCCATTGCCATGTCCCCTATCGCCGTGCCCTCCATTGCCGTGCCCGCCAGTGCCATGCCCGGCCAGGATACTGTTTCAGTCGCACAGAGCACAACGAATGCGGCGAGTGAGCCATCGTTTTTTGCACGTACTGTTCTTTACATTCAGGCAGAGCAGCAGCGGTTGCATAGGTTGCTTGCAGGTGCGATCCGCGACTTGCGCTCCGAAGGCTCGGCCAGCGCGGCATGGGTGCTGATCTCGTTGAGCTTTATGTATGGGTTGTTTCATGCGGCAGGGCCGGGGCATGGCAAGGCCGTGCTGTCGGCCTATCTTTTAACGCAGCCGACAGCACTCAAGCGCAGTCTGGCGCTCGCAGCCGCGTCATCGTTCATGCAGGGCGTAACAGCGATTGTGGTGGTCAGCGGCATCATTGCGGTGTTCGGCCTGGCCATGCGCAGTTCAGGCATTTTCGTGCAGTGGCTTGAGGCGGCCAGTTTCACGCTGGTAGCGCTGGTCGGTACATGGCTTGTCTGGCGATCCGTGCAGGCACTGGCGCCGCGCTTTGGCTATTCGCTGGGCGGGCATACGCATGACCACGGACGCGGGCACGGGCATGACCATGATCATGAGCACGATCACAGTTGTGAAAAGGATCATACGCATGATGCCTCGTGTGGCCACGCTCATGTGCCGACACCGCAGCAGGCGATAAATGCGGGGTCGTTACGCGAAATGGCGGGCGTGGTTTTTTCCATTGGTCTGCGGCCATGCTCGGGCGCGGTGCTTGTGCTGGTATTTGCGCAGGCTGTGGGTATGACGTTTGCCGGTATCGCGGCTGTGCTGGCCATGTCTGCGGGCACGGCGTTCGCCGTGGCGCTGATAGCCCTTGCCGCCGTCGGCGCGCGCGATACGGCGTGGGCGCTGACACGGCTTGATGATGCGCGTGTAGCGCTCACGGCGCACGGCATTGCCATCATCGGGGGGCTGATCCTGATGGTGATGGGCGGGATGCTGGCCTATGCCAGCGCCACTCAGCCAGCCGGCGCTATTTTGGTAATCTAGGGACTTAAGCCGCCTTGCTGGTGCTGCAGCCATTGCGTATTGCTTTGGGTCACACTCATTTGCCGGAGAGTTATTGCCCATGAAAACCCGCGCCGCCCTTGCCGTTGAAGCCGGTCGCCCACTTGCAATTGTCGAGGCTGACCTTGACGGCCCGCGTGCAGGCGAGGTGCTGGTGGAAATCATGGCCACCGGCATCTGCCACACTGATGAGTTCACCTTATCGGGCAAAGACCCGGAAGGACTTTTCCCGTCCATTCTGGGGCATGAGGGCGCCGGTATTGTGCGGGAGATCGGGCAGGGCGTTACATCGCTGGCTGCGGATGACCATGTCATTCCTCTGTACACGCCTGAATGCGGTGAGTGTGAGTATTGCCGTAATCCGAAAACAAACCTGTGTCAGAAAATAAGATCCACGCAGGGGCAGGGACTGATGCCGGACGGAACGAGCCGCTTTTCCGTCGGTGGCAAGCCCGTTCATCACTATATGGGCACCTCAACCTTTTCCAACTTCACGGTGCTGCCGGAGATAGCGCTGGCCAAGGTGCGGCGGGACGCGCCGTTCGACAAGATCTGTTACATCGGTTGTGGCGTGACCACCGGCATCGGCGCGGTCATTCATACAGCCAGGGTTGAAGAAGGCTCGGTGGCCATTGTGTTTGGCCTTGGCGGCATCGGCCTGAATGTGGTGCAGGGGCTGCGCATGGCAGGCGCGCGGATGATTGTGGGCGTTGACCTCAATGATGAGCGCGAGGCGTGGGGCCGCAGGTTCGGCATGACGCATTTTGTCAATCCGGCGCAGGTAACCGGCGATCTGACGGCTTATCTGATTGATCTTACCGGCGGTGGCGGCGACTACACCTTTGAGTGCATCGGCAATACGGATGTGATGCGCGTGGCGCTTGAGAGTGCGCATAAGGGCTGGGGGCAGTCCATCATCATTGGCGTGGCACCGGCGGGGGCCGAGATTTCGACGCGACCGTTTCAGCTTGTGACCGGACGCCATTGGCGCGGCACGGCATTTGGTGGCGCGCGAGGGCGCACGGATGTGCCTCAGATTGTTGACTGGTACATGGACGGAAAGATCGAGATCGACCCGATGATCACGCACACGCTTGCGCTAGAGGATATCAACAAGGGGTTTGATCTGATGGATGCGGGGGAAAGTATCCGCAGTGTGGTCGTGTACTGACGGTTTGGATGTGTGCGGCCGAGATACCAAGAGTGATTGCCGCGATCGTTTGATTGCCCTGAAACACTCTGCGTTTGCACTGCTCACAAAGAGAACGGGCCGTAGAATGCATCCACGGCCCGCTCCGATTAGAGATTCGAAATCAAATGCTTAGCGCGCCATATTGATGATCTTGAGTTGGGTGAACTCTTCCAGCCCATCTGCGCCAAGCTCCGCACCAACGCCCGACATTTTTGAACCGCCAAACGGGATCATCGGGTCGAGTTCAGCGTGCTTGTTCACCCATACCGTGCCTGCGTCCATCTTATCGGCCAACGCGTAAGCGCGGTCTGTGTCCTTCGCCCAGATGGAGCCGCCAAGCCCATAGGGCGAGGCATTGGCACGCGCCACGGCGTCGTCTGCATCACTATATTTGATGACCGGCAGAACGGGGCCGAACTGCTCCTCGTCCACAAGCCGTGTGCCATCTGAAATATCGCGCACGATGGTGGGGCGGATGAAATAGCCCTTGCTGTCGGGGGTCGTCCCACCGGCAATGATCTTGCCGTTGCCACGGGCATCCTCAATCAGCTCCTTCACCTTGTCATACTGCATCTTGTTTTGCAGCGGTCCAAGCTGGGTGCCCTGTTCCAGTCCATCACCAATGATGGCCGCCTCGGCAAGCTGGGCAAGCTCCGCGCACATTTCGTCGTAGATGCTCTCATGCACATACAACCGCTTCATGGCGATGCAGACCTGACCGGAGTTCTGGAATGCTGACTGAAAAAGTTTTGGCGCGGCTTCCTTGGGGTTCACGTCGTCCAGCACAATTCCCGCGTCATTGCCGCCAAGCTCCAGAGTTACACGCTTGAGCAGGCTGGCGGCACCGGCCATGACCTTGGCCCCGGTGGCCGTTGAGCCGGTGAACGAAACTTTGCGGATGTCGGGATGTGCCGTCAGTGGCGCGCCAAGGTCATTGGCATCGGTTATGACGTTCACCACACCTGCGGGCACAATGTCTTTCAGCAGACCTGCCAGCTTGAGGGTTGTCAGCGGTGTTGTGGGGGCAGGCTTCAGCACTACCGTATTGCCGGCCAGCAGTGCCGGGGGCAGTTTGAATGCCATCAGGATCATCGGGAAGTTCCACGGGACGATGGCTCCGATCACACCAAGCGGCTTGCGGTGGGCTTCCACGCGGCGACCGTCGCTGTCGTCCAGAACTTTTACCGGCATATCCAGCGTTGCGAAGTAGCGCATGAAGGCAACCGTGCCCAGCACTTCGCCGGTCGCATCCTGCAGGGGCTTGCCCTGCTCCTGGGTGAGCAGGCGGGCAAAGCTCTCGGCCTCTGCTTCAATGGCACCTGCTATGGCGTTGATGACCGTGCGCCGCTGTTCGATGGGGGTGGCGGCCCATGCTGGGAATGCGGCCTTGGCAGCAGCAACAGCCTCGTTTAGCTGCGCTTCGCTGGCGCGCGGGGCGGCCACAATCACGTCTTCGGTGGCGGGGTTCACCACATCCATTGTCATGTCGCCGTCAACGAGCTTGCCGCCGATAAGCAGGTGATACTGATCGCTCATGTTTTACGTCTCCCTGTAGCGTGCCGGACTTTCCGCACGCAGTTTTTGTTGGCGGAAAGCCTATCGCGTATTTGAGATACGCAAAACTGTTTTAGAGGTTCGCTAATAGGTGCCGGAGACACCCGGACCAAGTGGCAGGCCAAAGGCCATCCAGCCGACAAACAACGTGGTGGAGGCAATGCCGAACGCAACGGCGAACGGCAGCATGGTGGCCACCAGCGTCCCGATGCCGAAATTGGGATCGTAGCGTTTGCCGACAATCAGGATCAGCGGGAAATACGGTAGCAGCGGCGTAATCATGTTGGTAGAGCTGTCACCAATGCGATAGGCCGCCTGGGTCGCTTCCGGTGACAGGCCAAGCAACATCAGCATTGGTACGAAGATGGGTGCCAGAAACGCCCATTTGGCTGACGCACTACCGACCAGAATGTTGATGGTTGCGGCCAGCATGATGAGAGATACCAGCAGCGGCGAGCCGTCAAACCCGATTGACCGCAGCGCGTCTGCCCCCACCACGGCACTGATGACGCCAAGATTGGACCAGTTGAACATGGCAATGAAATGCGCCGCGATGAACGCGAGCACGATATAGACACCAAGGTCTGACATGGCTTCGGCCATCATCTTCACCACATCCTTGTCGGACCTGATGACGCGGGTGGTGATGCCATAGGTGATGCCTGCAATCAGAAACGTCAAAAACATGATGGTGACGAGGCTGCGCATAAGCGGCAGAAACGAGCCGTCATCGCCACGCAAGGGAAAGCCGGGTGCCCAGGCGAGTGCCGCAACTGCGGCGATGATAGCCAGCAGCGATGCCACAGCGGCCTGTATGCCGCGACGTTCGACAGCACTTATGTCAGCGTCGGGAACATCCAGTTTGGTGTGTGTTGGCGTCCATTTGGGCAAACGTGGCTCAACTATTTTGTCTGTTACCCATGTGCCAACAATGACGAACACCGGCACCAGCGCCAGCATCAAATAGTAGTTGGCGGTCACATCCACCACATAGTCAGCAGCCACCAGGCGGGCGGCTTCCTGAGTTATGCCGGCCAGCAACGGGTCCAGCGGGGTCAGAATGAGGTTAGCGCTGAAGCCACCGGCAACACCGGCAAAGCCCGCAGCAAGACCCGCGACGGGATGGCGGCCTGCACCCATAAAAATCGCCGCACCAAGCGGAATGAGTACGACGTATCCGGCATCGGCGGCCAGTGACGACATGACACCGGCGAACACAAGCGCTGCGGTAATCAGCCGCGGACGCACACCCGCCACAAGCGAACGCAGGGCGACGGTCAGGAAGCCGGTTTTTTCGGCTACGCCGACGCCCAGCATCACCAGCAGCACATACCCAAGGGGCGCGAAGCTGGTGAAGGTTGTTGGCATTTCCACGAACAGGCGCTGTAGCTGTTCTGGTGCAAGCAGGTTTTGGGCTGCCACAACGTCGCCGGTGCCGGGGTGGGGAACGGCGACACCGGCTGCTGAGGCAATAACCGATGCGATGACGACAAACACGATCATCAACGCAAATAACGTGACGGGGTCCGGCAGAGCATTGCCGGTACGCTCCACGCTATCCAGGAAGCGGGTCAGCAGACTTCGGTTTGGCGGTGCGGTGGTCATGGCGTTTCGTCCCCCTGTGCCGTTTTGGCGACGGCTCCCAGATCGAATCCACCAAGTCTAACCTTTTCGCAGCCCCAAAGGCAGGAGGCTGACGGCAAAGATAAAGGCCGCTGCAATCACGATAGACGGGCCGGAGGGTGTGTCGAGATACAGCGACAGAAAAAGGCCGCCAATAGCTGAAGCGACGGCAAGCAGCCCGGCACCAATGGCCATATGTTCGGGCGATGACGCAAACCGGCGCGCAGAGGCCGCGGGAATGATGAGCAGTGCTGTCACCAGCAACACGCCGACAACTTTCATCGCTACCGCAATCATGATGGCCAGCAGCAACACGAGTGCAATCCGCTGGTATGCGGGGTTCACGCCCTCGGCGGCGGCCAGTTCTTCGTCCATGGTGGCTGCCACGAGCGGACGCCAGATATACATCAGGATGGCCAGCACAGCGGCGGCAAGGCCGAAGATAATGGCGAGGTCAGATGCTGTCACCGCCAGCACATCGCCAAACAGATATGCGGTGAGGTCAACGCGCAGACCAGGTGTGAGGGCGATGATGATGACGCCCAGAGCAAGCGATGCGTGTGCCAGAATGCCAAGCAGTGTATCCAGCGCCAGACCAACGCGGTTTTCCAGTGTCAGCAGCAACAGCGCGACTGTGACCGTTACCAGAGCAACACCCAAAGTAAGGTTGATGCCAAGCACGATGCCAAGACCGATACCAAGCAGCGCTGCGTGAGCCGTCGTGTCGCCAAAATAGGCCATGCGTCGCCACACCACGAAGCAGCCTAATGGCCCGGCCATAACGCCCACACCGACGGCGGCCAACATGGCGCGGACAAAAAAATCATCCAGCATGGGAATGATCCTTTGCGCCGTGGCCTTCGATGCTGTCGGAAAGGCCATGTTCATGGTCGTGGCGGTGTTCGTAGAAGGCCAGAGCATCAGCCGCCTTGGGTCCGAACAGGCGGACATATTCCGAGTGTTGCGACACCTCGTGGGGCTGGCCCGTGCAGCACACATGGCCGTTGAGGCATACAACGTTGTCGGTTGCAGCCATCACCACATGCAGATCGTGGGAAATCATCAGCACACCGCAGCCGCGCTCATCCCGGATGCGCTGGATCAACGCGTAGAGCGCCAACTCGCCCGCGTGATCGACGCCCGTCACCGGCTCGTCCAGCACCAGCAAATCTGGCTGACGGATGAGCGCGCGGGCCAGCAATACACGGCGGAACTCACCGCCTGAAAGTGTGTGGACGGAGGCATCTGTCAGGTGTGCCACGCCGGTTTCGGTCAGGGCATCATGCACCTGTGCCCGGCTGGCGCGCATGGTTGCGCTCATCAGGCGGGCGACGCTGACCGGCATCATCGGGTTGAGCGTGAGCTTTTGCGGCACGTAGCCCACAGTTAGGCCGGGCTTTTGCGTTACGGTGCCTGCGCTGAGCGGCACGAGGTTCAGGAGCGCGCGTACAAGGGTGGTCTTGCCACCGCCGTTAGGGCCAATGATCGTGACGATCTGGCCTGGCTCCACGCGCAGATCAATGTCGTGCAGCAGCGTACGCCCGCCGATCGTCACCCCGATTTTGTTCGCGGCAATCAAAGATGGGGGCGTCACGCGCACGCTCCACACAAACCGGAGACTTCAACCGTTGTCTGCACCGGCTTGAAATCACTGTCCTGCGCCACGCGGGTGACGGCCCGCGAAATGGCGGGAGCTTCGAACTCCGCAACCTGGCCACAGGACGTGCAGACCAGAATCATCGGCTTGTGCGCATGGCCGGCGCTTGGACAGGCCATAAACGCATTACGGCTTTCAACCTTGTGGGCCAGTCCGTTGCTGACAAGAAAATCCAGTGCTCTGTAAACAACCGAGGGGGCTGGGCGGCGGCCGCGCCAGTCGATCTGCCCCATAATATCGTAGGCACCAAGAGCCTGATGACCGGCCAGCAACACATTCAGAACGGCTTCCCGGTCGGCCGTGAGGCGGGCGCCGGTTTGCGCCAGTTGCTTTTTCGCACAGGCGAGCGCGCCGCTGCGGCAGCGGGTGTGATCATGGGATTCTGACGGAAAGCCCTGTGGCTGCATCCGGGTGGCCATTGATTGCTCACGGTTGTTTATCTTGCGAAAGACGGTGTGTGATAATATAACACATCCGAACTTAGGCAAGACTGTTGCCAGGAATGTTGCATGGAGAGTAGGCCAATGTTGCTACGGTGTGGGATTAAAACATTGAGTGCGGTTGTGGCCCTCACGGTGTTTTCGGGCGCGGCTGGAGCCGACACATCTGACACCAATGCGCAGAATGCGCCAGGGGTGGTTGCGACCATTCCGGCAGTTCATTCAATCGTCAGCGGTGTGCTTGGTGACAAATCTGAAGCGCATCTGCTGGTTCCCGGCAATGCATCACCACACTCCTACAACCTCAGACCCTCCGATGCGCGCGCGTTAAGCGAGGCAGAGCTGGTTGTCTGGGTAGGGCCTCAGCTTGAGACATTTCTGGACGGACGAATTGAGCAACTTGCGCCAGAGGCGCAGATTATCAGCATGACAAAACTTGAAGATGCCGTGCTGCTGCCGATCCGTGCCGGAGGGTTGTGGGATGCGCACGACCATGCGCACGGCCATTCGCACGATCACGGCGGACATGACCATGCGAAGCATGATGACCATGCTGATCACGATGACCATGCTCATGCAGATGACCATGGGCACAAAAAGCATGGCGATGAACATGACCATGCCAAACACGATGATCACGCACATGACGACCACGCTAAACACGACGACCATGCTAAACACGATGGCCATGCGGATGAGGATCATGCTGCGCTAGACGTTGACGGACATGTCTGGCTTGACCCTCGCAACGCTGTGGCTCTAAGCGCTGCTGTGGCTGATGCGCTGGGCGCAATTACACCCGCTGACGCAGACTATTATGCAGCCAACCATGCACGCCAGGCAGAGCGGCTGAATGCAATGGATGCCTCTCTCATGGAGGCGCTAGCGCCGATCCAGCAGGTGCCGTTCATTGTTTTTCATGACGCATATCAGTATTTCGAGACGCGGTATGATCTGGGGAGCGTTGGCTCTGTCACGGTGTCACCCGAAGTGGCCCCCGGTGCCCAAAGAGTACGCGCCATTCAAACGCGCATTGCCGAGCGTGGTGCAAAGTGTGTTTTTGCCGAGCCGCAGTTTCGGCCGGCAATCCTGGACGCCATCACCGAGGGAACGCCGACACGAACATCGGTACTGGACCCGGTGGGTGCTGATATCACGCCGGGCGCAGACCTGTATGAGCAACTGATGCGCGCGCTGGCAGACAACATGCTGACCTGCCTGAGCCCGGATGCTACGCAAACGCCCTAAAGGCAAACCAGTAACTTCCGGCAATGCACAATACGGTTGCCGCAGCCGTGCGAATGCTGATCGTTGTTGTGCCCGAAAGGCGCGGAGCGACGAGCATGGCGGCACTCCAAACCGCGATCACGAGCAATAGCTGCCCAAGTTCGACTCCCACATTGAAGCCGAACAACGCCAATGCCAGCCGCTCCGCTGGCAGGCCGAGTTCCAACAGTACGCCGGCAAACCCAAAGCCGTGAACCAGCCCAAACACGCCTGTGAGCCATGGCAATAGGCGTAGGGAGTGGTGTTGATCGCGGGTCAGAAAAGCATAGCCGCCTACCAGCAGTATGAGACCAACCCAGACAAGCGTTGGCAGGGCACCACCCATAACCATGCTGATACATGCCAATATCGCCAGCAGGCCAAGCGCCAATGCGGTGGCACCGGCTGCAAGCCCGCGCGGCGCGGCGAGACTTTCAACAGCCACCAGCATGATTGTGAAGGCGATGAGGGCTTCCACAACCGGCGGGTTGGGCACGGCGAGGCCAAGCACGGCCAGGCTGAGGGTAATGCTGTGACCAATGGTGAATCCGGTCACGACAAACACGACGTCGCGCAGGCGGCGGCACAGCAACAGCAGGCCTATCAGGAAGGCCACATGGTCAATCCCTTCCAGAATATGCTGGGTGCCAAGCGAGACATACCGCATGAGCGTTGCCGAAGCCGTTTCGATGATCGGGGCAACCGCACCGTCACTTGAAAACACAAATGTTGCCGTGCGGTTGGTCGCCGTCATCAACCGTTCTTCAAACGCGCCATCTGCAGCGCGGGCGCGGGCAAAGTGGATGTGGCGGCTGGCAACAGGAAAAAATGCATTGTTGGTGACACGCACAGGCGCCTGCGCCTGTGTGGCGGGACATTGAAACGTCAATTCAAAACGCAATTCAGCGGTGCTCGCCCGGCGTGGTGCAGGGGCCCTGGTCAACGCACACATGGCGTCGCCACGCTCAATGGTGACGGATTGCGCCAGGTGCGTGGCAAACAGCGAGGGCAGACTTACCGCCTGCGGGTCCAACACGCCCAGGCGTGTTACTTCGCGGGCGCTGGCCTGAAAGGTGATGGTAACGGTATCGCCCGCCAATGTGAGAGATGACATTGACTGGCTGCGGGTATGTGCCGAGGCAGGCCATGCCAGTGCTGTTGTTAAAGCAAGCAGGACACCAGCGGCGATGCCTCTCAGACGCGCGGCTGACCAGATCACCGGATGACCTGCGGATGTGCCTCAGGTTCGGCGGCATATCCGTCCGCGAAGTCTATTTCCGCGCGTGACCATAACCAGTCAAGGTAGTGGCGCAGAGCTGCGTCTCCGCGTCTGCGGATGAACTCGGCCTCGACCAGAGAACGGACATCAGCAAACGGACGTGGTGTGCCCGGAAGAGTGGCGACAACCTTAAAAACGCTTTGACCGCCGGGAACGGGGAGGGGATCGGATATCTCGCCCTTGCTCAGTGTACTGAGGGCTGTAGCCGCAGTGGGTCCCGTATAGTCTCGCAGCTTCGAATATGGCAGCGGCCCGTCAGGCACAGGCAGGGTTACAGGATCTGCGTATCGGGCTCGCACACTGCTGAAAGTTTCACCGGCGTTCAGCGCCTCACGTATGGCGGCCAGCGTTTGGTCTGATTGTGGACCGTTGCGCACGAATATCTGTTTGACCTGCACACGACCAACACCGGAAAAAAGCGCCGGACTTTCTTCATACAGTTGCCTCAAGTCGGCCTCTGTAGGCTCCATATTGGCAGCGTCATCAATCACTGACACGATCATGGCGTTGACAATGGCCTTGCGGACGGTGTTGTCGCTGTCCACAAGGCCAACCTCAACGCCGCGCTGAATAAGCAGCTCTTCATCAATCAGGCGACCCAAGATGCGCGCGCGGTCGGCCTGTGTCATTTCGTTGCGCTTGTCAGCGGCCACGGCTTCAATTGCGAGCGTCACATCATCTGCCGTTACGACGGCAGCGTTCACCGTCGCCGCAATGCCTTGTTCGCCTCCCCAGGGCGCAAAAGGGTTTTGTGCCAGGGCACCCCACAAACCAAGCACAAGGCCCAGTATGACAGCCGCCCCGGCGATACGTACCCGGCTTGCATCCTTCAGCAGCGTCACTAGCCGCGCCAGTTTACATAGATGGGCGACGACCACGCGCGGTGCCCCACATCCGCCAAACAGGCATCATCAGGGGCAGTGCGGAAGTCGGCGTAGCATGGGTTTACCTTTATGCAGTTGCCGTCGTCATCGTAGTCACACCGCAGATTGGCACCGTTGATGGCAGGCGTTTTTTCCTGCACGGCGCGTGCGTAGTAGAGCGTGTCGCGACCAAGCTCAGCATACTCAGGGTCCGTAAACGTGAATGAGCAACCGCTTTCATCCGCCTCGCACTGGTGGGTGATGAATGCATCATCCACCAGATCAGCAACGTCTTCGGTGCCATCAATCTGCGGACGTATACGGATGATCTCAATGCGATCTATCACGTTACGTGTGTCGGTAGGGTTGTAGCATTCACCCCGGCACAGCATCTCAAACCGGTCTTCAGGCAGCGCGGCCCCGGCATGATCAGGACAGCCGGGTTTTTGCTTGAAGGCACCAACGGCGCGAACGCGGAAAGTGGGGTTTACATCGCTTTCAACGGTTGCGCCCATAGAGGCCACAACAACAGGTTCGGAATCAAAAGCAAGAACTGCGGGCGCTGCAACGTCGGCATCCGGTGCTTCGCTGCCTGCTGTTGTCTCATCAACAGGGGCGGGCGCGGGTGCATTTGCGGGCTCAATCATATCGAACCAGAGCAACATGCGGGGGCCGGATGTGCCGTAGGTTTCCCTGCGCTTGAGGGCATCAAATATGGCGTCGCGATCGCGACCTTCAGAATGTACCGCGGCAAGGCCGCCGGCGGTCCAGAACGAGCCCTGACGCTCGAACTCCACAAGCTGGAAGCCAGGCACATCTGCAATGTCTTCCTGCGTCAGGGGAATGGATTGTGCCAACGGCTCTTCCTGTGGCAGACGCTGACGGTCCATCCACGCCTGACTGCGCGGACCCCGCGCATCTGACTGATTTTCACGGTCAACGGCCTTGTAGCCGGTGCCCGGGCGGGCGCGGTGGGTGTCGCTTGAGGCGATGAAGCCCCAGTTGAACCGCCTGGGGTTGTCGGGATCGTCCAGATTGCTGATCGCCATGCCGTATTGCACCGACGTGCCGGGGCGATGGTTGAACGGCGGCAGGAAGCAATCGCGGCACTGACCCGCATCCAGATACTCGGTGGAGTCTTCGCCGCTGATGGTCATGTGACCGGCGATGGAAAGCTGCGCGAAGTTCTGTCGGGCTTCACGCGCGCGGGTGTCGCATGTGGCATCGTCCTCACCCGCAGCTTCGCAGCGTGCACGGATGATTTCTCCCCCCCGCCAGCACGAGGGAACATAATTGTAGCTGGGTGCAGGGCAGGCAATGTTACCGTCGGCGTCAATGGTTGCGGCGCGCCAGGGGCGATACTCTTCAGAGTTGCCGTGGCCCGACATCACCTCAATCAGTTCCTGTTTTTCAGGGCGCATATCGGCCTTGAGCTGCTTGTCCAGCGTGGTGCCTGTGGGGGTGTAAAAGCCCCAGGCTGTGCCATGGGGAATAATCAGCGGATCAAGCTCAAGTTCGTCAAACAGCTTGCGGGCCAGATCGCCGGGCGTGTCTGCGCTTTCGTAACAGGCAGGGTCCAGTTCGTTGGACGGCACCCCTTCGTCGCACATGGGCACATCGCGGGTTTCGCGCATGTACTCACGGAAGTTCAAATACGGCTCACGGTTTGACCAGTCCACGATGGCAGTGGCCACCGGCAGATTACCTATCGAGCCGCGCAATGCATCGGTTGCCACACCGCCTGCGCCAATGGCGCGCGGCGATACTTCGTCGTCCTCCAGGCCACGGAAAATCACGTTCTTGTGGCCGAAGTGCTCGTCAGGCGTAGCTCCGACCTGCGTCCATTCGAAGCCCATGAACGACACCATGTCCGGGTCATCGGGGTCACCGGCGACCGCGTTGCACTGGCGGATTGTGTCTTTTGCTTCCTGCCAGCGGCGCGGCGTTGAGGCTTCCGCGTGATCGGTGATTGACCAGAAGTCGAGCGCTGAACAATGGCGGGCAAAGTCACAGGCATCTGCCAGCGGGTGCGCGCCGGGGCCGGAGTTCATCGGCAAGGCCCACAGGAAAGCATCTGTTGAAAATGTTGTGTGGACGTGCAGGTCGCCGAACAAAATCTGTTTGGGATCAGCAACGTCCAGAGCAGCGGCGGCCTGTGCCTGTGCAGCCTCGCGGGCTTCGACAACTTCCGGCGGGGTCTCGGTTCCCTCCGGCTCGCCTGCGTGCATGGTTTCACCGGCAAAATTGGCCAGATAATAATAGCCACCCGCAAGGGCAACGCCGATCACGACGACGCCTATCAACAGATACCGCATGTGCTTCATCTCCCCTCAGCCGCCTGTTCTTTGCTGCAGGCAGTTTTGTTTTTCAGGCGGTACGTCCGCCGAACTCGTCAGATAAGTGACGCTGTTCCCGTGAACAGGGCGGCACCAACCAGCAGCACAACAAGGCCGCCCAATCCGCTTATCAGTGTCAGTGTGCCGGACGCTGCGGGCGAAACGGTGCCGCGCGTCCAGATTGTAAGAAGGCCAACGGCTGCGAGCGTTACCCCCATGCCGATGGAGATGGCGGCTACTGTCAGCAGCCCGACAAGCCATGCACCGCTGGCAAGCGCAAACAACACCGCAATAAGTGCGCCGGTGCATGGCACGGCACCGACAGCGAAAGACAACAGCCCGCGCTCACGATTGACTGAGGCTTGTGTCTGGTGGGCGTGGTGCGCATGGGCGTGGTCATGGTTGTGGTCATGGTTGTGGTTGGGCGTGGTGTCGTGGGCATGTCCGCAGCCACATCCAAGTGCCTGCGCGCCGCCGGGCCAGGGCAGGTTGATGCCATCGGCAGCCAGCCAGATGGCGACGGCGCGATAGATCATGGCCAGACCGGCGACCGCGATCAGTGCGTAACTGACGAGTTTGACGACAGTAAAGGCTGTGCCGGAGGCATCGATAACACCGCCGAGCAAAACTGCGGCAACGATGGCAATCAGGGCTGCCGACCCAACATGCAGCGTGGCTATTTCGCTGGCCATGCGCAGGGCTTCGCGCGCGGGCGCAGGGCGACCTGCAAAGTAACCGGCCACCACCAGCTTGCCGTGGCCGGGGCCAAGCGCATGGAGCGCGCCGTAAGAAAAACCGATGCCCAAAGGCAGAAATGCTGCCTGCGAAAACTGTCCTGATTTGGCGGCTGCCTCAGCGTTTGCAAGTGCCACCATCAGGTAGCTGTGCAGATGCTCGACCTGATAGACGAGTTCGCCCATCAACGAAAAATTGCTGTACATTCCCGCGTGCATCGCGCACGCCGACGCTGTGCTCGTTGCCACAAGCAACCAGAACATGACCGATGATATACCGGCAACTGACGTTGCCACGGATTTGCGCATGTGTTGTCCCCACATGGTACATACTATGCCTATTGAATCGCCTAATGTCTCACATTATTTTTATGGCAATGCAGCAAAAACCTTCTTCCTCGCCCGGCAATACAAAAACCAAACTTATTCGCGCGGCTGAGCGGCTGTTTGCCGAAAACGGATTGGGCGCGGTGAGCGTACGCGACATCACGCGCGCTGCCGGGGCCCGCAACGAGTCTGCGCTCCACTATCATTTCGGCAGCAAGGAGGCGCTTATCCGCGCCGTTTTCGCGGATCGCATCCGGGCGATTGATGACCAGCGACTGGCAATCATTGCCTCGCATGATGAGATCGGGACCAGGGGCGATGTCACCAGCCTGATGCAAGCAGCTATCGCGCCGATGCTGGATGCCTGCGCGGAGGAGGGCGGACGACTCTACGCAACCTTCCTGATGCAAATTGCCGCCGATCCACGCTTCGATGTGGACAAGCTGATTGCTGACTTTGCGCCGGACGGCGTGCGCGAAGTGCGCGACAGGCTTGCGCCTGTGCTTGGGCATTTGCCGCGTGCGACCCGAAATGCGCGTATGCGCCGTCTGCCGACATTATGCATTACACTGATGGCTGACTATGCACGCGACATCACGGCAGGCGAGGCGGCACCGCCGCAATGGGCTATCGATGAAGCGGCGGCGTGCCTTGCGGGATTTCTGACGGCAGAACCGGGGCTTACGGCAGAACCGGAGCCGGGTGCCTGATACTGCCTGCATGATCTGCCGGCGGGTTCATCCCACCCACTTGATCACATACTCCAACGACTGACACAAAATAGGGAACACCCCCCATGGCTTTGATTGTTTACGGTGCAGGACCGTCACCCTTCGTGCGCAAGGTACGTGTTTTTCTGGCTGAGAAAGGCGCGGACTACCAGCACAAGAACGTCAATATTTTTCCGATGCCTGACTGGTTCAAGGACATGAGCCCGCTCAAGCGTATTCCGGTGCTGCAGGACACGGACCGCGCGGAACCAAACACAATTGCCGATTCCTCCGCCATTTGTGCGTATGCGGAACACGCATTCCCCGAGCCGTCGCTCTATCCCGCCGATGCCTGGGAACACGGCCGCGCGTGCTGGCTTGAAGAATATGCCGATACCGAAATGGCAAATGCCATCGGCATGGGTGTCTTTCGCCCTGTCGCGCTGGCGGCCCTCATGGGCAAGGAACAGGACAAGGCAAAAGCGGCTGAAACGATGAACGAACGTATGCCCGCCATGTTCGACTACCTGACCACGCAGATTGGCGATAATGAGTATTTTGCCGGCGGTGCGTTTTCAATCGCGGACATTGCCGTGGCAACGCAGTTTGTGAACCTGAAATATGCAGGCTTCACGCCGGACGATGCCAAATGGCCAGCCCTTGCCACCTACGTGGACCGCATACACGCGCGCGCCAGCTTCAAGGTGCTGATAGACGCAGACGCGCCGTTGTTTGCGGCAACGGCTGTGGCCTAGCGTCACTGCGAGCCTAACTGCGCAAATCCAGCCACGCGACCTCATCACTGCTCAGGCCGATGCTGAATACAGCGAGGGACGTGCGCAATTCTGACAGCGTGCGCGGGCCGACCAGTGCACAGGTCGGCATTTTCTGGGCCAGCACATAAGCAAGCGCGATGGTCATTGGCTCGACGCCTTTTTTCTCTGCCAGCTCGTAGGCGCGGCGGCGACGCTCGAAATTGTCGTCGCTGTAAAATGCGTAGACGAGGTCGGCGTCGGTCTTGATGTCGGGGCCGGCACGTTCCGTGAAGAAGCCGCGCGCCTGTGATGACCACGAGAACAGGGCAGTGTTGGTTTCCTCAAGCCACGCGCGGTAGTCATCGTCCGAACACGCCATAACGCCGGGCCAGATGGGGTTATTCATGCGCGCCAACGAGAAGTTGTTGGACAGAACGCCAAAGCCCTGCTTGTTGTTGGCGGCGGCATAGGCGTTGGCTTCGGCCATGCGTTCCTTGGTCCAGTTGGAGCCACCGAAAACGCTGATCCTGCCTTCGTCCTTCAGCTCGTTGAGCAAATCAACCCATTCGCCGATCGGCACCTGCGGGTCATCGCGGTGCAGAAAATAAATATCGGCGCGGTCGGTGCGCAGACGCTCCAGACTCTCTTCGAGTTGCGGGCGCACGGCATCCGGGCGGCAGTCAGGGGTATGGGCCCCCTTGCAGATCAGCACCAGGTCATCGCGGATGCCCCGGTCCTGCATCCAGCGGCCCAGAAGCTTTTCCATGATGCCGTCGCCATACAAATGGGCGGTATCAAAACAGTTGCCGCCCTGCGTGACAAAATCATCAAACTGCACTGCTGCGTGTGGCATGGATGTCTGGTTGTCGCAGCCCATGATGAGCGCCGACACCGGCTTTGCCACGCCCCTGATCGTGCGCATCTGCATGGGCGCATCCGGCGACACCTGCAGGGGCAGGCGGCTTGCCGTTGGCCAGCCCGATGTGATGGCTTCCGACGTATAGCGGAAGCGCGCAGTTTCGCGCCATGCATCAAGCGCGCGCATGTTGCCCAGTGTATCCGCTGTCGGCACCAGCGGGCTTTCGGTCAGGCCTTTTGAAATGCACTCGGCCACATGGTCGGCTTCAATTTCATACAGCCACTTGTCCTGTGTGACCTCAATGAACTCCGGAGCTTTGCCAAAGCGCCGCAACTCAATTTTGGACGTGCCGCCTTCCACGCCCGCAGCATGCCAGGGGCCTTGCAGATGGAGTGATCCGGTTTCGCCATAGACGTTGGCCGTGTTGGGCAACCAGGCTGAAACGCCGGTGGAAAGCTGCGCGATCACGTCGTAGTCAAACGTCATGAGGGCTGCGGCCCATTCGTCAACACCCGTTTCACCCAGACGTGCCGCACCCTTCACACTTGTTGGATTCATAAAGCCGGTCTTGGCATTGGCACCCGCCACAAGGCGGGCGAACGAAACGGGGTATAGCCCCACATCCATAATGCCGCCGCCGCCCAGATCATTGGCAAACAGTCGGCTTTGCGCATTGAACGGCGCATGGTAACCGAAGCTGGCCTCTATCGTCCGCACACTACCTATATCGCCATGCTCAATCATCTCCACCAGCGTGCGCGTTTGCGGAGCCAGCCGATACATGAAGGCTTCCATGAAAAAAACATTTGCCGCGCGGGCCGCTTCCACCATGGCCATTGTGTCGGCGTGATTGAGGGCTGCGGGTTTTTCCACCAGCACGTGTTTTCCGGCCTGGGCAGCGCGAATGGCCCATTGGGCATGGCTCGTATGGGGGGTGGCGATATAGACTGCATCTACCGCCGGGTCGGCCAGCAGTGCTTCATAACTACCGGATGAAGCGAACGCCTGTGCGCCCGCAGCCACACGCGGGTTATCGTCAGATTTCAGCTTCTCGACAAAGGCCTGCGCTGAGGTGCTGGCGCGGCTGCCGGTGCGCGCCAGAGTGCAGGTTTCGCTTTTGGCAACCGCGCGCGCGAATGCATGTGCAATCGAGCCGGTGCCAAGAATGCCCCAAGAGAGACCGGACATGCGCCCTCACTTCAATGTGTGTCTGATGGAAAAATGCCAGCCACTTGGGAGCCGCCAGCGGATGGCTCAATCGCACCTCTTTTGTGGCGCGTCAATTCAAATACGGGGCGGGACTGCAGATCAGGCGTCGCTGCTCAGGCGTAGCTACTGCGCGCGAGCATTGCCGGCTCGGGGAAAAAAAGCTGCGGAAGGCCTTTCAGCGGGCCAGGCACGTAGCTGCGTGCGTCAAAACCCTGCCAGTTATCGCGGTCAGCGACCAGACGGTCTGCAACCGCGAGCAGCACCAGCGGGTTTACGCCCATGCCGATATGCGAACAGACGATCTCGATGTTTTCGCGCGGCACACCGTCGTTGAGATCAAGATATTCCTTCGGAATGGACGTGGTGTCTGCATGGGCGATGCCATCATATGGGCTGAAAATCGCAACCAGCGGCACGCCCGGGGGCGGGCTGTGCAGCGACAGGTTTTCAAGCTCGGCTTCGTTCAGCAATTCTTCGACCGGGCGTCCGGTAAACCAGCGCATGGCGAACCCCACCCCCTTGTTGATGAGGTGCTGCTGATCTGCCTTCACGTGTGCCGGGCTTCCCAGCGTGATGACGCGGTCAACTTCGTCAGGGAACATGCGCGCCAGTTCGCGGGAGTAAATACCGCCGAGGCTCTGACCAATAAGGGACACGGCCTTGCCGTGTTCGTCCGCCATCATCTTGATCCGGTCACCCAGCAGACGACCAAGCGTGGCGATGTATTCCATGCTTTCAGGACCGCGGTTGATGCCCAGGCCCCAACTGTCAGCCACAAAACCGCGCTTGTTCAAAAACCGGTTGAGCGGGCGCAGCGATACTTCAGGGCCAGAGAAGCCCGGCAGCGTAAGAACAGGCGTACGCCCATCGCCGCGCGGGGCCATCTGATCCAGCAAAGGCTCAGTTAGTATTTTCGCGGCGAACTCGCCACCGGCCCACAGAGCGTCGCCCTGAAGGCGGAGAATGTCGATTGTGGTTTTGACTGGCATACGCCTGATCGCGAAAGCCGCGATTCCTTCATCATGGATACAATTCCACGCAAGTGTGACGCCTTTTATATGGGCATGTCATGCCTTTTTCGCAATCGCACTCTGCCTATTTTTTTAGCAGTTTATCGGCCGCCTAATCCTTGGACAAGCGCTGGAGTTGTGCCGCTGCAGAAAGTCTAATTTGTATGTGGAGTCATGTTATGTGGCGGTATTTACGAACATATTCTGCGCAGACGCACGGCGCGCGCTAGAGCGCATCGCCTGAAAAAGCGACAGTTTTGCAGTACACACCCTGCGTCGAGAGCGCGCGACACAGCCCATCAGCGGCGGTGCGCGAAGCAACAGGACCCGCGAGGAGTCTCTGAAATACACCACTTTCACCGGTGTCGATTCGCTGGATTCGCACGTTCAAACCGGACAATTCAGCGGGATGATTAGCCAGAAGTTCTGCCCAGCCGTCCGCCAAACGATCGCGCGACCGGTAAGACGCCAGGTGCAGGCCGATCGCCTCTGCGGTATCTGGCGCAGTTGGAGCAGGGCTCGCGGGCATTTCAGGTTGGGGCGCGGTTGCCGTGGGTGCCGGACGCGGTGGGGGTGGTGACGACGGGTCACTGGTGCGTGGAATTGAGGCGGTAATTGGCCCAAGCGCATCTTCCATGACGGCGAGACGCAGGTCCAAATCCTTCTCGCGGCTGACCAGCATTTCAAACGACGGGCGTACGATTGAATAATCCAGCTTGAGTTGCGCGAGATCGAACTCGAGGCGGGCAAGGCGCGCCTCAAGAGTTTCGCCGGGCACGCCAGGTGGCAGACCGCCGACAGTTGATCCGTTTGGTATCGACGCTGTGGTGATCGGATCAGCCCCGCCATCCGCGCAGCCAATAAGCGTGAGAGCTGAAAGTGAGGCGACAACAGCAACGCGAAGGGCGCCGCCACGGATGCCGGCGGGGGGAGTGACCGACGACCTCGCCATCACGTTACGTCGCCTCCCGATTGTCGCACTGTTCGCGGATATAAGGCTCCTACTCCACATGTAAGCGCGCCTCAAGATATGCGAATCAAGTCAAAAAAACTCTGCTTCGCTGGTAAACCTGCCACTGCGTCCCGTCAAACAGCATGGCAGGCTATTGTCCTCGTATGCCTCGGCCATTCTGGCTATTTTGCATCGCTGCGCGCCAAAATGATTAACAAATGGGCATTTTGGCCTTTTTGCAGCGTGCCAATGCTCCAAAATTAACCAAGAAAATCAATGTTCCTTCGGCATTTTTCCTTATGGCTTCATGGTTTAGGGGGGGTGTGTGCCAGATCGGGTCAGAACGGCCCGGATTGTGCAAACGCTGTAGGGAATTGAAATTGCCGTGCCGTGTCGGCGCGACTTAAGGTTGGGGTCTGGTCGGTGAGATCGGCAGACCTCTGGCTGTCTGGTGGGAAGGAAAGCCAACAATGTTTGAGGCACTACCAATTGAGGGGCTAATCGGCATCGGCGCATTTGTGGTGTCGATCATCCTGCTTGCCTTGATTCACGGGGTCAGCAGCGCCGTGCAAAGCGCGCAGGCATCTCGCCGGGAAGCGGCGAGACTGGTGGACCAGTTGAGTGCGCTGATGTCCGCCATCGACAGATCAGGGACGGACCCCAAAGGCCCCGCAGGTGCTCCTTCGCCGCGGCCGGTCAAACGTCGCCGCGCGGTGGCTGCGCGCCGCGCACCGGCAAATACCAAGAAGCGCTATGGCCCGCGCAGCATGGCCCAAGGTTGATCAAGGGTTGATCAGGGGCTAATCATTGCTCACCCCGCACTGATATTCGGTTTTTGTGTGCTGCCGACCTGCAACCATGTTTTGCAGCGCGAGGCTGGCTCTGCTACTTGGCTGATCAGGAAAGCGCAGTCGGCGACCGACGCGCTGTATCACCGGCCCGGCACCTGGCAGAAGCACCGCAAACCACCCCATGACACTGCTGACCCAAAAGTCCACGCGCCGCGCGGTAATCATTGCTCATGATTTGCTGGCGGCCACGCTTGCGTTTCCTGTCTCTGTTGTGCTGCGACTTGGGGACGAGGCAGTAACCAACGAGCTTTTGCAGCTCACTGAGGCGTGGCTTGTATTTGTGATTGTCGCCATGGGTGTGGTGGGAGCCTCCCGGCTTGACCGCGGGTCGTGGCGCTATGCATCGATAGACGATGCGCTTCGCATCGGGCGTGTGTCGGTCATTGCCAATCTCATTTTCCTGCTTGCGCTCTTTGTGCTGTTTCGCGCAGAGCTGATGCCGCGATCGGTTGTACTCATCAACATGTTTGTGTTCGCAGCGCTGCTGGCAGGCCCCCGCCTGATTTACCGAGCCTACCGCGATGGACGCATGGCGACGCTTCTGGAGCGCGGCACCCACTGGCGCGTGCCGGTGCTTATTGTCGGGGCGACAGACCAGGCCGAGGCGTTTCAGCGCCAGATGCTGCGCGATGCGGATTCTCCGTATCGGGTCATTGGCATTGTGGATGACGACCCGGCCCGTATCGGCACGACCATACGCGGTGTGCGGGTGCACGGACCATTGAACAAACTTCCCGACATCGTGGAGAAACTGGCCGGGCGGGGCGCACGACCAGAAAGGCTGGTGCTGACATCAGATGAGCCCAGCAAATTTAGCACCTCCCAACTGCTGCAGGTGGCTTCCGACCTTGATATGCGACTGGACCGCATTCCCGCGCAAAGCACGCTGCGCAAAGAAGATGGCTCGCGCCTTGAAGTTCAGCCGGTGGATGTGGAAGACCTGTTGAGCCGCCCGCAGGCGCAACTTGATAAAACGGCCATGCGCTCGCTTCTGGCAGGGCGACGGATTGTGGTGACCGGAGCGGGCGGATCCATAGGGTCTGAACTGGTGCGCCAGATTGCAGGCTTTGAGCCCGCGTCTGTCGCGCTGCTGGATTACGGCGAATACAATCTTTACGAAATCGACCGCGTAATGGGCGAGGACTTTCCCGACATTCCGCGTACGGCTTATCTGTGTGATGTGCGTGACGAAAAACGCATTGATGCTGTTTTTTGCGAGGTTAAGCCGCAGGTGGTGTTTCATGCTGCGGCCCTCAAGCATGTGCCGCTGCTGGAGCCGCAACCCGCTGAAGCCGTGCTGACCAACGTACTTGGCAGCCGCAACGTGGCTGATGCCTGCGTGCGCCACGGTGCTGACGTGATGGTGTTGATTTCCACCGACAAGGCGTCTGACCCCGTCAGCATCATGGGTGCGTCGAAGCGACTGGCGGAGGCCTATGCGCAGGCGCTTGATATTGACCAGCGAAACCACACGCACGGCACCCGGTTTGTAACGGTTCGCTTTGGCAACGTGCTGGGGTCGGCGGGCTCGGTGGTGCCGCTGTTTCAAAAGCAGCTTGCGAAGGGCGGACCGCTGACGGTAACCGACCCCGAAATGGTGCGCTACTTCATGACCATTCGCGAGGCTGTGCAACTGGTGCTGTATGCGAGTGCCCGCGAGCAGGGGCCGGAAGGCAATGTAGGGGCCATCGTCGTGCTGGATATGGGCGAGCCCGTGCGCATCATCGATATGGCACGGCAGATGATCAGGCTGGCGGGGCTTGAGCCGGACAAGGATATTGAAATCAGGATTACCGGCACACGACCCGGAGAGCGGTTGTCAGAACCCCTGTTTGACCGGCGCGAGGAACACCTGCCGTCGGGCCATCCGGGGCTGTTGCTGGCGCGGCCTGCCGTCGGGCCACTGGCGCAAATCGGCAATGCCGTTGATCAGATTGTGGCTCTGGCCCGCGACGGCGACCAGCCCGGCGTGCGCGCCTCGCTTGAGGCCCAGGTTGATTTGCAGTCAGCCGTTAGGGCGGCGGCGAAGGCAGGGGAAACCCTGCCTGCAGGCGGGCCATAAATCACGTGCCGGAATTACCTGCCGGTTTGGCTACGTAATGGTAACGCTCGGCAATCATACTTTATTTCGATTAACCGCAGCGCTGCCGTATGCAATGCGCCATAGACCGCCCTGCGCTTTGTTTGTTACCCAGCAGGACATGCAGGCCTGAAACCGGAGACCTAAGGAATGACTGCTGATACAGCGCGGAGCCGCCCCTTTGCCGTGATTATTCTCGCTGCGGGCAAGGGCACACGTATGCGCTCCGACATTCCCAAGGTGCTGCACAAGATTGCCGGCAAAACTGTGCTTGGTCACGCCGCGTCGGCCCCGCAGGCGCTTGACCCGGCCCACTTGGTGATCGTCGTTGGTCCGGGCATGGAGCATGTGGTTGAGGGCGTGCCCGGCGCCATAGCCGCAATACAGACTGAGCGCCTGGGCACCGCGCACGCCGTGCTTGCGGCCCGTGACGCGCTGGCCGGATTCGACGGCAACCTGATGATCCTCAACGGCGACGTGCCGCTGATCCGGACGGACACGCTGCGTGACCTGCAACACGGCCTTGATGGCGGCGCTGCTGTGTCAGTGCTTGGCTTTGAGTGTTCAGGCCCGCACGCCTATGGACGGCTGATTGTTGACGAGGCTGGCGCACTTGACCGCATTGTCGAGAACAAGGATGCGACGGCCGCTGAAAAAACTGCCACGCTGTGTAACTCCAATGCCATTTTCATGGATGGCGCACATGCGTGGGACATTCTCAGCGCAATCGACAATGACAATGCGCAGGGCGAATACTACCTGCCTGATGTTGTAAAGGTCGCCCGCGCGCGCGGTCTGGCGTGCTCTTTTGCTGTTGCACCGGAAGATGAAGTCCACGGCATTAACTCGCGCAGCGAGCTGGCCCGCGCAGAGGGGCTGTTGCAGGCGCGGCTGCGGGCCAGGGCCATGGATGAGGGGGCAACACTGATTGCTCCGGATACGGTCTTTTTCAGCCATGACACGCAGCTTGGCCGTGACGTTGTCGTTGAGCCGCATGTGGTGTTCGGACCCGGCGCTGTCGTGGAAGACGGCGCAACCATAAAAGCGTTTTCGCATGTTGAAGGGGCGCGGGTGGCGACGGGGGCAAGTGTTGGCCCCTTTGCGCGGCTGCGCCCCGGTGCCGATATTGGTTCCGGTGCCAAGATTGGAAACTTCGTTGAGGTCAAGAAGGCCACCATCGAGGCGGGCGCCAAGGTGAGCCACCTTTCCTATATTGGCGACGCACGTATCGGCGAAAACGCCAACGTGGGCGCGGGCACCATCACCTGCAACTATGATGGCTACGACAAGCACTTCACGGATATTGGAGCAGGGGCGTTTATCGGCTCGAACACGTCTTTGGTGGCACCCGTCATCATTGGCGACGGCGGGTTCACCGGCTCCGGCAGCGTCATTACCAAGGATGTAAGTGCGGATGCGCTGGCGGTTGAGCGTGCCCCGCAAAAAGAAGTTCCCGGCTGGGCGGCAAAGTTCCGTGCCCGCAAGGAAAAAGCCAAAAAGAAAGGCGCCTGACCCATGTGCGGCATTGTTGGTATAATCGGTAAAGGCGATGTGGCGCCGATCATTCTGGAGTCGCTGCGGCGGCTTGAATATCGCGGCTATGACAGTGCTGGCATTGCGACCCTGGTGGACGGTGCGATTGAGCGCCGTCGCGCGACGGGCAAGCTCAATGCACTGGCCGGGGAACTGGACGCCTCGCCGCTGGCAGGTCGTATCGGCATTGGCCATACGCGCTGGGCAACCCATGGCGCACCGACACAGGACAACGCCCATCCACATGCAACAGACCATGTGGCTGTTGTTCATAACGGGATCATCGAAAACTTCAAAGATCTGCGCGAGGAGCTTCAGGCGTCCGGTGCTGTATTTTCATCCGAAACGGACACCGAAGTCATTGCGCATCTGATAACCGGGTTTCTCACCAGCGGGATGGGGCCGCAAGATGCCGTGGCGGCCACGCTTGAAAAACTCGAAGGTGCGTTTGCCCTGGCGATTATTTTCAAGGGCGAACAATCCCTGATGATCGGCGCGCGTGAAGGCAGCCCGCTGGCTGTCGGCTATGGCGATGGGGAAATGTATCTGGGGTCAGACGCGTTTGCGCTTGCCCCCATGACCAATCGCGTGGCCTATCTGGACGATGGCGACCGGGTGGTGATTACCGACACCCGTGCGGATGTGTTCAATGCAGCCGGTGAGCCGGTGACGCGCGCCATACAGATTGTGCCTGTGTCTGCCGGACTAGTGGACAAAGGCAACCACCGCCATTTCATGGCCAAGGAAATACATGAGCAGCCTGAAGTGGCGGGCCATGTGCTGGGGCATTATGTGGACCCTACATCGCAGACCACCCGGCTGGCTGACCTGCCGTTTGATCTTGCGACTATTCCCAAAATCACCATCGTTGCCTGCGGCACGGCCTATTACGCCGGCGTGGTTGCCAAATACTGGTTTGAGCAACTGGCACGCGTGCCGGTTGAGGTGGATGTGGCGTCAGAGTTCCGGTACCGCGAAGGTGCAATGACGCCCGGCGGACTGGCTCTGTTCATCAGCCAGTCCGGCGAGACTGCGGATACGCTTGCGGCGCTGCGCTACTGTCGCGACAACGGTCAGCATGTTGCCAGCATCGTCAATGTTACCGAGAGCACGATCGCGCGGGAATCCGATCATATTTTCCCGACACTTGCAGGGCCTGAAATCGGCGTGGCCTCCACTAAAGCGTTTGTCTGCCAGTTGATGGTGCTGTCGGTGCTGGCCATTGCCACCGCGCGGGCGCGCGGCATGATTGATGCCGCCGAAGAAGCCCGGCTGACCGGCGAACTGACGGCAATGCCGCGCCACCTGTCAGAAGCGTTGCGTCTGGAGCCTGCAATTGAAAAACTGTCGCTTGAACTCTCCAACGCGCGTGACGTGCTGTATCTGGGGCGTGGCGTCAGCTACCCGCTGGCACTTGAGGGCGCGCTCAAACTCAAGGAGATTTCCTACATTCACGCCGAGGGGTACCCGGCGGGCGAACTCAAGCACGGACCGATTGCGCTGATTGATGAGGCGTTGCCGGTCATTGTAATTGCCCCCTACGACCGACTGTTTGAAAAGACTGTATCCAACATGCAGGAAGTAATGGCGCGGGGCGGGCGGATCATTTTGCTGTCCGACAAGCGCGGCGTTGAAATTGCCGGCGACGAAGCAAGCGCGCTGTTGCAGATGCCCGATGTTGACCCGTTTACGGCTCCTATTCTGTATGCAGTGCCGCTGCAGCTCATCGCCTACCATACGGCAGTACACAAAGGCACGGACGTGGATCAGCCGCGCAATCTGGCTAAATCCGTCACGGTTGAGTGAGCGGCACACGGGCGCGGATGTCCGCTTGCATTTGAGATATATTTCGACTCATTTGCACGAGAACACGGCTTAACTGCCCTGTTAATGCACCTTAAAACCGAATGCTGTTCCGCACGCTGACGTAACAATCCCATGCCAGGGTGTTCGCTCGAACAGGCAGGCGAACCGTTTCAACGGGCTGCGCGTCTGCTAGGTTCACTCAGCGACGTGGTGGAGCGATTCGTGACAAATATTTGCAACACAATACGCAGGCAGGCATCGGGCATTTTGCTGGCGGGCTTTGCTATGCTTTTTGTCGGCCTTATGCCTGCCGAAAGTCATGCGCAAACCGGCGCGTCTGACCGGCCTTCGGAGCAGGCGCTGGTTGCCGGCGTCAATGACGCCACGCAGGCGCTGATTGACGGGCGACTGGATGATGCGCTGCGGCTATTCAACGATGTGATTGCCACCAATGCGCTGGCACCACGGTTACTGGCGGCATCGCACTATCACCGAGGCATCATTCATCAGAAAAACGGTCGCTTTAACGACGCAGCGGCTGACTATACGACGGCTTTGTGGCTCGAAGAACTGCCGGACAACATGCGGGCGCGCGCGCATTACAATCGCGGTACGGCGCTGGACAATCTGGGCCAGCAGGAGCGCGCGAAGCAGGATTTTGATCTGGCGATTTCGCTAATGCCCGATATGGCCGCAGCCTACAACAACCGCGCCAATGTTCTTCGCCGCATGGGGCAGTATGAAGCGGCAATTGCGGATTACGACAAATCCATAGAGCTGGGCAACCCACTGCCGCATCTACCTCATTTCGGCAGGGCTGCCACGAAGGAAGCATTGGGCGACATCGAAGGCGCGCGGGCGGACCTCAAACAAGCAATGGCGCTTGCACCGGACTATGCCCCTGCGGCGGCGGCACTGGCAGCCTTACCAGCAGCCCCTTCTGCCTTGTTGACCGCGGCAGCACCCAGAGCGGTTGAAAGCGATGCGCCTGAGCCCGTCGCGCAGGTTGCCGAAACAACAGTAAAACCTGTTGAAACTGCAATGCTGCCGCCGCCCCCAGCGCAAGCCGGGTCAGCAGCGCGGGCAATTGAGGTCACTCCGACATTGAGTGCACTGCCACAGGCGGCACCTTCCCCCGTATCGCCAGTTTCCCCCGTATCGCCAGTGTTGCGGGCCGCAGCAGTGCCACAAGGCATGGATGAAGCACGGCGGATAACAACCGCCAGTTCAACTCTGGCGCAGCCCGAACCGCCAGTGCAGACTGCGGCCCCCATGCCGATGATGGGCACGTGGACAACCACCATTCTGCCCGCCGGTAGCCGGGAGGTGCTGACGCTGGACGATGCCTCGCCCGCGCTAACGGTGCCCTCCACGGGCAAAACGCAGGTTGCCGCAGCTACCGTTTCGCCGCGGGCATCAGCCCCCGTGCGCGTGAGTTCGGCGCAGTCAGGCGCGCAACCTCAAACAGGACTGTCGTTTCCAGGTATTTCAGCAGATGCATATCGTGAAGCCGTGCGTCCTGTCACGGCGGGGGTTGCCGTTTCGGTACCGGCCACTACGCCAACACCTGCCGCGCGCACCTATGCTGACTATGCAGGCATAGAGGCGACACCCCGCGCGGCTTCACGTCAACCCGCGCAACAGCAAGTTGCCCAGGGGGGCTTTGGCGTTCAGCTTGCGAGCTTCAGGTCTGAGGCAGAGGCACAGGCGGCATGGGCCGACATTATCGGTCGCCATGGCACAGTCCTGCAGGACCGTGAACATATGGTGCAGCGTGCGCAGGTGCCCGGCAAGGGCACGTATTTCAGGTTGCGGGTCGGACCGATGGCAGCCAAAGGCTCAGCCGCAGCACTGTGCAGTACGCTGAAGGCGCAGGGCCAGGATTGTTACGTCACCAAACTTTAGCGGTGTGCGCGCACGGACGTTTGCGCCGGGATGCTGCCGCGACTAACCTTTGCGATGAAACCAAACAGGGGTTAGTCAAATGGTTACAGCACTCAAGAGCCAGTTTCTGTTCACGATGTCGGCTGATCTGGAAGAGTCTATTCCTGTGGGTGCCGGGCCGCTTGGTATGCGTCTGGTCGCCTATGTGGCAGACGGCACCGTGAAAGGCGACAAGGTCAATGGCGTCATGCTGCCTGGCGGCGGGGACTGGGCGCTGATCCGCAGCGACGGCTGCCTTCAAATTGACGTGCGCGCCTGCATCAAGACCGATGACGGGGCAATCATTTACGCCACCTACGGCGGACGCATGGATATTCCCGCCGACCTTCAGCCGAAAGCCTTTAACCGCGCAACGGCTGAAACAATCGATCCTGGCGAATACTATTTCCGCACCTGCCCGCTGTTTGAAACAGGCGACGAGCGTTATGCGTGGCTGAACCGTATTCAGGCGGTTGGTGTTGGACGGCTCACATCTACCGGGGTGGCCTACGACGTCCATCAGATTTTATAGGTCAACTGGACCTGCCCGGCGCGTGGCCTAGATATCCATCCATGACAGTACGCGATGACACAAGCGACGAAGCGCAGGCCATATCAGCGGCACGCACCCTGATTGCGCAATATGGCGAGGATGCGCAGGTCATTGCCATGATGCGCGTGTCAGAGCTTGGCTTTGCCGGTGACATGGACGGCTATGCGCACTGGGAAATGGTGCTGGCGGCGGTTGAGGTGCTGAGCGAAGAGGGCGGGCCGCGTATTCTTGATTCCTAGGTGGCTTGTTCCTAGTCCGCAATCGCGTGGGACGAGGGGCGGGATGCCACATAGACGGCGCCCACGGCGCACAGGACGATGCCAAGCGCCGCAAGCGCCCAGTGCATCTGCGCCCCGAATGCCATCCATGCGGAGGCAAGCCCCATGCTGCTCAGCGCCAGCACCTTGGCGCGCGGCTTGATAACGCCGTAGGTTTCCCATTCAACAATGAACGGTCCAAACAGCCGGTTGGAAATCAGCCAGCGGTGCAGGGTGGGGGAACCTTTGGCGAAGGCCCATGCGGCCACAATCAGCGGACCCGTGGTGGGGATCAATGGCAGGAAAATGCCGATTGCACCCACCAGCAAAAATGTCACTCCGACCGCTATCCACATGCCGCGGCGGGACAGATGCAACCAGCCGTCCTCCTTGATCAGGGGATCGCTGTCATTATGCCGTAGGGGCATACTGGCCTCCACCTTTGCCAAAGCCTCGTGCGCGGCGGATGCTGCATTCGACATGTTGTGCGGCATTGCTCATTCCCCCTAAACTCCCGGTCAAACGACACTCAACAACACGGGATACGGGAAACGCATTGATGACCCAGGACATCGGTCTTACCTCGATTGGCGGATATATTCCGCGCCTTCGTCTTCAACGTAAGGCGGTTGCGACCGCACACCAATGGCTGGCACCCAATTTAATGGGCAAGGCCAGGGGTGAACGCTCGATGGCAAACTGGGACGAAGATGCCATAACCATGGCTGTTGAGGCGGCGCGCGACTGTCTGGGTCGCGATGATGACCGCAGCCACGTTGATGCCATCTATTTTGCCTCAACCACCATGCCGTTTGCCGACCGGCTGAACGCGGGCATGGTTGCGGCCGCATTAACGCTGGAAAGCGGCATTCAGTCCGCCGACATAACCTCCACAATGCGCGCGGGCACGACGGCGCTTATTCAGGCGCTCAATGCCGTGGGGGCGGGCACTGCTAAAAATGCGCTGGTGGCGACGGGTGAACACCGCCGCACGCGGGCTGCCAGCGCACAGGAAATGGATTTTGGCGATGCCGGTGCAGCACTCACTGTGGGCACGCAGAACGTCATCGCCAGGTTCATCGGCTCACACACTGAAACCGTGGATTTTGTGGATCACTTTCGCGGTGAGGGGGCTGAGTTTGATTACAACTGGGAAGAGCGCTGGATACGTGATGAGGGCTTTTCCAAGATCGTGCCCAAGGCGATTGCGGCAGCTTTGGAAAAGACCGGCGTCAGTGCGGACGATATCGATCATTTCGTGATGCCGTGCACGTTCCCGCGTCTGCCTGAAACGCTTGCCAAAAAGTCCGGCATTGACCCTGACAAGGTGAGGGACAACCTTGCCATGCAGTGCGGTGAGGCAGGGGCGGCGCACGGGCTGGTGATGCTGGTTCATGCGTTGCAGGAGGCAACGCCGGGCCAGAAGATTTTGCTTTTGCAGTTTGGTCAGGGCTGCGACGCGCTGATTTTTGAAACGACGGATCTGATCGGCTCAATCTCAGACAAACGCGGCATTGTCGGGTCGCTGGCTCAAGGTCGGCCTGAAGACAACTACATGAAGTTTCTTGTGTTCAACGGTCTGGTTGAATGGGAGCAGGGGATGCGCGCCGAGCAGGACAACAAGACTGCGCTCACCACGCTTTACCGCAACGAAGACATGATCATGGGTCTCGTCGGTGGCAAATGCTCCAAGACGGGGACGGTGCAGTTTCCCCGCTCGCGCATTTCGGTCAATCCGAACGATCACACAGTGGATACGCAGGAGCCGTACAAGTTTGCAGAGAAGCAGGCAAAAATCCTGTCGTGGTCGGCGGACTATCTGTCAGCTTCCAAGAGCCCGCCAAATCACTACGGCATGATTACCTTTGAAGAAGGCGGACGGATCATGATGTCGTTCACGGATGTTATTCCGGGTACGGTGGATTCAGGAATGGACGTTGATCTGGCGTTCCGCATTCACTCGAAAGATGACCGCCGCGGTTTCACCCGGTACTTCTGGAAGGCCGTGCCGCGCGTATCAGCCCAGGCTGGCGCAACAGCGCAGGCGGCCGAATAGTGGCAACCCTCGTTCTTGTGCACGGCGCATGGCATGGCGGCTGGTGCTGGGACACCCTTGTGCCGCTGCTTGAAGCGCAAGGCCACACAGTGATCGCGCCTGATTTGCCGGGTCATGACACGTCCGACGGGGCACCCGCCACGACAACGCTTGAAGACTATGGTCGCGCTGTTGCGGCTGTGGCGAATGCGCAAAGTGGGCCTGTGGTTCTGGTCGGCCACTCCATGGGTGGCGGCGTCATCACGCAGGCGGCCAGTTACTCAACCAACCTTGCGGGACTGGTGTACGTGGCGGCGTTCGTGCCGCAGCACGGCGACAGCATTGCAGCACTTGCAGGCAGTGGACCGGACTCCGAATTGAACGATTATGTTGACCTTGCCCCCACCGGAACGCACACGACCATTCGTGAAGGCGGCGCAGCGATAGTGTTTTACGGGCACTGCGCACCCGATGCGGCAGCTGCTGCGGCGGATCGGCTTATCCCTCAGGCGATCACGCCGCTGACGGATGCCCTGGAAGACCCGTACAACGCAGCGATGACACTCCCTGCATTTGGCATTATCTGCACTGATGACAAGGCTGTGCATCCCGACCTTCAGCGTGTGATGTGTGGTGAACGCGGGATGCCGACCTTTGATCTGGATACCGACCATTCGCCCTTCATGTCGATGCCGGAGACACTGGCTGACACACTCAGCACGGCCCTATCAGAAATGGACCTTTCATCATGACCCTTCTTGGCATTGTCGGCCGTGTATTGCTCGGCCTGTTTTTTCTTGTCCCCGGCATCATGAAAGCGCTTGATCCGGCGGCAGGCATGGAAATCATGGTGGCCCGCGAGGTGCCGTTCATGGTGCCGCTGTATTGGGCATCAGTCGTGATCGAGATCGTGTTCGGCGCTATGCTGATTATCGGCTACCGCGAAGTGATTGCAGCGCTTGTGCTGGCGGCTTTGACCATGGCCATCAATGTGGGCGTGCATAACTTCTGGGCGGTGCCCGAAGAAATTGTGATGACCGAACTTCAGCTTTTCATCAAGAATACAGCCATTCTAGGCGGGCTTTTGGTTGCCGCCGCATGGGGCTATTCTAAGCGCTGACAGCTATTGAAATCGAAACCGGCCCATCATGTATGTGGCCAACAGGAGGACACGGCAACATGGCAAGCGGCATCAAGGACAAAGTCGCCATTCTGGGCATGGGGTGCTCGAAGTTCGGTGAGCGGTGGGACAGCGACCCCGAAGACCTGATGGTGGAAGCGTATCTCGAAGCCATGCAGGATGCAGGCGTTGAGCCGACGCAACTGGATGCGGCGTGGTTCTCCACCCACATTGACGAAATCGGCACTGGCAAGGGTGGCACGCCGCTGTCCATCGCCCTCAAGCTGCCGAACATTGCGGTCACGCGCGTTGAAAACTTCTGCGCGTCAGGGTCCGAAGCCTTTCGCGGCGCGGTGTATGCCGTCGCGTCCGGTGCCTGCGACATTGCGCTGGCGCTTGGTGTTGAAAAGCTGAAAGATACGGGCTACGGTGGTCTGCCGACGGGGAATATGGGCACGCTCATTCCGCAGTGGGCCCCCACAGGTTCTGCGCCGGGCAACTTTGCGCAGCTTGCGTCTGCGTATCGCGCCAAGCACAACGTCTCCAAAGATGACCTCAAGCGCGCCATTGCGCATGTCTCCGTAAAGAGCCACGAGAACGGCGCGAAGAACGGCAAGGCGCATCTGCAAAAGGCCGTGACTGAGGAGCAGGTGCTGAATGCGCCGATGATTGCGGAGCCGCTTGGGCTGTTTGATTGCTGCGGCGTGTCGGACGGCGCGGCGGCTGCCATCGTCACCACACCTGAAATCGCCAAGGCCATGGGCAAACACGACATCGTAACGGTGAAGGCGTTGCAGCTTTCTGTATCCAACGGTCTGGAGAGCCAGCACAATTCGTGGGATGGCTCGTACTTCCACACAGCGCGCATTGCCGCCAGGAAGGCCTATCAGGAAGCTGGCATCGACAAGCCCCGCGAGCAGGTCTCGATGATGGAAGTGCATGACTGCTTCTCCGTAACCGAACTTGTGACCATGGAAGACCTGTTCATTTCGCCTGAAGGCGGTGCCGTCAAAGATGTGATGGATGGCTTTTATGATGCTGACGGTCAGGTGCCATGCCAGATTGATGGCGGTCTCAAATGCTTTGGCCACCCCATCGGCGCGTCAGGTCTGCGGATGCTCTATGAAATGTATCTGCAACTACAAGGTCGTGCCGATGCCCGGCAACTGGCAGACCCGAAAATCGGCCTGACTCACAATCTGGGTGGCTCGCCATCACAGAATGTGTGCTCGGTCTCGATTATTGGTGCCCACGGAGCCTAGCAACGGCAACCAGAGCCGCGACGATTGAAAAAGGCCGGGGCACGTTCCCGGCCTTTTACTTTGCTTATGCGTGGGAGTGGTGCGACGTCCGGGTCTCGGCATCCGCCAGTGCCTTGATGAACGCGGCGGGTGAGGCGATGTTGGGAAGCGAGATCAGGCCTTCGCCCTTGCCGCGAATATCGATGCGGCCGAAGTTGAAGATGCGGCCGATGAAGCCCTGGTTCAGGTTCACTTCCTCAACACTGTCAATCGCCAGTTCTTCAGTGCTGCGGCTGATCCAGCCGCGCTTGTAGATAACCCGCTCACTGGTAACAACCATTTCTGTGGTCCAGATACGGATCATGATTGACAGGAAGATGAGGATGCCAATGACGACGAGGCCCAGCAGCAGCAGGGAGCCCCAAGCAAAGGCATGGAGATACCAGGGAAATCGGGCCTCATACCGCAACGCTTCCCCGTCGCCCAGCACTTCCCTGACGTAGCTCATCACCAAGTCTCCTCAGACGCAGCCACTGTAGCAATGGAAATGGCCGGAGAAACGAAAAAAGCCGGTGTTTGCACACCGGCTTTACTCTTGTCGGAGTGAAACCGGATGCCCGGAACCACCGCCAACTGCTAGTTGATCTGCCGAATGGCAAAGCCTTCAAAGCTCTCAGCAACCTTGTCGTCCACCACATGGCTGTAGGCAAGTTCAAGGCCGTTATCGGTCAGGGTGCGCTTATACACGCGATAATTGGCTTCGTCGGCCCGCTGAAACGACAGCATGGTGATGGTGAGCGTATCACCGGCAATGCGGGCCCAGGCACAGCCTACGGTTGATACCGGATTACAGTCAGTCTGTGCTTCAAACACTCCCGGCTGGTCCGTTGGGTCAAACACCAGTGTCATTGAATGCTGTTCTTCCTCACCAGCGGACCACAAGACTTCGCGCTGCGAAACGATAAAGCCCGTCGCGCCCTTGGGATAAATCTGCACGTCCAGATCAGTGCCCCGGAAATCCACGTTTTCCATGGCTCCTGTTGAGGCTGTCACGCCTTCGCCCAGCCACTGGCCGAGAAAAGGCTCTATGCCGGTGAACGCATTTGCTGCCGGTGCGCCAAACATCGCTGCAATGGCTGCAAGCGCTGCGGCCAGACGGAGTCTGGCTGGTTTTTTCGTCATGGTTTGTCCTCCCCTTGGCCCGGATGCCTGGTGCACGGGCCGTCCTGCTTCCATCCCGGATGGTCCGTCATGTTTGTCGCGGACACGTTTCCTTGATGGCAAGCCTATCCCCGCTGCGCGGAAACGCCAACGGGGCAGGAGTGCGGTGCAGCAATCGCCATATGGTGGCTATTGGAGGGCCAGATATGCCGCCGCACGCAAGGCAGCGTTTTCACGGATCGAGCCGTAGAACAGGTTGTAGTCATAGACATGATAATCGTCGTTTTCGATGACCAGTTCGCCAAACTCATCAGGTGGCGAGGCATCCATATAGGCAATGCCATCGCGGCACTGGACGTTGAACGCAAGCATCTGCGGGTCTGCAAGGCGGGTGAGCGGCTCGTCGCTTTCAATGCCGGCATAGGGAATGGCACCCTTGTGCTGGTCGCCGCCTGCGGGCTCGCCATCGGTGCGCCAGCTTAGCGGGTTGGTGCAGTTCAGCGCCCGCCCGGCGACGGGCACAAGCTGCGAGCCTTCCCAGATGCGCTGCTGCTCGAACCACACCGTCGGGTTGCCGTCCGGGCCAAACGTGTTCCAGCTTACAAGGCACCCGGTCTGTTCCGGTGTCGCGCAGGGCGGGATGTGACTGAGGTAGGTGTCAAACAGACTTGCCGGAACCGACATGCCCGCAGGATACGCCGCGACCATGCGCGCCAGCAGGTCAGGTCGTTTCATGTAGTCCTGCAACAGCCGCAGCAGATGCAGCGAGCCCTGACTGTGCGCCGCGAGAATGAACGGACGCCCATTGTTGTAAAGGCGGATGTAGGTTTCAAATGCGCGCGCCACGTCCTGATAGGCCAGATCAAGCGCCAGTTGGCCCTGTGGTTCAGCCAGTTCGTCCCACGGCTCCATAAACGAATAGAGCGTGGCCTGGCGGTAGCGCGGCGCGTAGATGCGGCCTGCCAGATTATAGGCGCTGGCCTGATGGCCCATGACGCCAACCTGCATGATGCGCTGGGATTGTTCGTCATCGAGCGGCGCATTCCAGCTTGCACTGGAAAGGTAGGTTGTGGGGTGGACGAAAAACACGTCCACACGCGCAGCATCATCAGACACGGCAGGAGCCATGCCGGGCGGGCTTAAGTCTGCAAGGTCAGCGCGGCCGGGCAGGGCGGCCCAGGCATCGGGGTTTTCATAGTCGGGCGCGGAGGGCGGCGTCATGGCGGCAAACGGCTCACCGGGATTGAGGTAAAACGCCGTCAGTTGCTCGCGAAACAAGAACAGCACCAGCAGCGCCACGGCAATAACAGCAATGACGCCGGCAGCGCCCCAGGCCAGAAAACGCAGCATGATTATTCCTTGTACGTATTATTTTATGCGACCCTAGTCGCTGATTTGCAAAAGTTCGGTCTCAATGATGAGAGCCACGTCATCGGCCACAAAACCCGTGCCGAAGTCCATGCCGAAATCAGACCGCTTTATGGCACCCGTCGCTGAAAAACCCCAGCGTGTTTTTCGCGGCGAAAACGGGTCCGACGCCTTGCCGTTAAAGACCACGTTGAGCGCCACAGGGCGGGTTACACCCAGAAGTGTAAAGTCTCCGGTGAGTGTGCCGGTGGTGTCGTCGGTCGCCTCAAAATCTGTGGCTACGAAGGTCATGGTGGGGTGATCGTCTGCATCAAACCATGAACCGCCCATCAGGTTCTCGTCGCGCGCAGCAAGGCCGCTGTCGAGGCTGGCCACTTCAATGGTGAGTTCGAGAACCACATTTTGTGGGCGGTTGGTATCCAGCACCATACGCCCGTCGAACCTCTCAAACTCACCATAGGTGCGGGCAAGGCCCAAGTGCATCACGGTGAACATGATGTGGGTGTGGTCCGGGTCAAAATCGAGATCGACCGTTTCAGCGTGGGCGGGCAGGGCAAGTGCCAACAGCAAGCCAAGAGATGTCAAAAGCCGTGTCATGCGATTTCCCCGCCACCGGACACAAAATCGCGCATCCGCTGCATGGCTTCCTCATCATCCGCCAGCAGCCGCATGAACTCGGCCCGCTCGTTTGCCAGCCCCTCTGCAAGGGGGAACTGAGTTGCGCCTTTCACCAATTGTTTGGCAGCAGCCAGTGACCGCGGCGTTTTTTGTGCCAGTTCCTTGCCCAGCGCCACGGCTGCCGCAAGCACGTCACCTGAGATGTGCTCGTGAACTAAGCCCAGTTCCGCCGCTTCGCGCGGATCAGCGACACGGCCGCACAAAATCATTTCAAGGGCGCGCGCTTCACCTACAACGCGAGGCAGACGCTGCGTGCCGCCTGCGCCGGGGAAGATGCCGACATTGGTTTCGGGCAGGCCAATCGTGTAATCGCCTGCGCCTGCAAGCCGAATATCGCAACACAGCGCAAACTCGTATCCGCCCCCCATGCACATGCCGTTGATGGCAGCGATGGTTGGCTTGGCGCACTGGTCCACGCGATTGAACAGGTTGGAAATATCGGTTTCGGCTTTGGCGCTTGCCACTATGTCGTCAACGCTGCGTCCTGTGGACTGGACAAAATCTCCGGCAGCCACAATCTCGGCCACATCGTAGTGGCGGATAAACACGTTTGGCAGCCCACCGGTGAAGACGATGGCGCGCACATTGTCGTCGGTCTCATGGGCGGCGACTATGCGGTCCAGCTCCTTCACCATTTCCAGATTCATGTAACCCATGGGTGGGTTTTCAAACGTGACAATCGCGACGGGGCCGTCATCCGACATCATGATCATGACGCACTCTCCTGCATTGCGCGTTTGTAGGCAGCATAGCGTGGCTGATCTATGGCCAGCTTCGTGAGCGTTGTTTTCCAAAGATGGTCTGCAAGGCCGGGCGTTTCCAGCGTTATGTGTCCCTCACGGATTTCATTGCACAGGGCGTCGTTGAGCTCGCGAAGCGTGCCGAACCTGTCGAGCAAACCGTTAAGGCGCGCCGCTTCATGGGCGTCTTCCACCGGGGCGATGGCCAGTTCGCGCTCAACAATCGCCAGCGCGTTTGCAGCAACGCGGGCATGGAACCCCGCATGACCCTCAAGCTTGGGCATGGCGACTGTTTCAATGAACTCGCGCACGGCGGTTACAAGGTCTTTGGCGGCGGGTTGGTCCTGCATGGGTTCTGCCTTTCAGGGGAAGCCACTAGCGTGTGCGGGGAGCCAGCAAATTGAGAAGGTCGATTTCTGTTTCTGACGAGCGTCTGCCAATGGCCGCGCGCTCAACCGAGCGGTCCATGCCGCTGTCAAACGCCGACACCATAATCATGCACATGATGCCCCATTTGAGCGTGCCCAGAACCTCCCAGTATTTGACCCGGTCAGGGTCAACGGGCGCACCGCCTGCAGCTTCATAGCCCGCAAACATATCCTCTCGCGCGCCAAAGCCACCGACGGGATTGTCTATCTCGCCAAAGCGCCACGAGTTGACGCAGATCCAGCCCAGGTCTTCCATCGGGTCGCCGATATGGGCCAGTTCCCAATCAAGCACTGCGCGCACACCCTCCGCGCCGACCATGAGGTTGCCGTTGCGAAAGTCGCCATGCACGAGCGTCAGGTTTTCGTCTGACGGCAGATGATCTTCGAGGTAGCGGAAAGCCAGTTCAAACACCGGATGAGGGTGCTTCATGGATGTGTAGATATCGCGGTATTTTTTGATTTCAGAGGCAGCAGGCGATGTCTGGATATCGGGCAATGTGTCCCGCGGCACCGCGTGGATGCGCGCAAGTATCTCGCCGCACTGGCGGGCCATCTTGGGGCGGGCATCCGCAAACTCCGCGTCACGCAAAATCTTGCGGGCGATTGTTTCGCCGTCCACACGGCCCATCACAAAGCCGTCGCCCAACCCATCAGATGCCTCCAGCACCAGCGTGACCAGCGGCACGGGCACCTGCTGTTTTTCAGCAAGCTGAATGAGGGCTGCTTCGGTAGCAAGCGGCACAGCAGTGTCGCGCTTGGTGTTGGAGCCGCCACCCGGCGTCCGCCGCAATATGAGCGGGTGTGTTTTGTGATCGGCGAGTGCATCAAACGACCATGTTTCCTGGCTGGCACCACCGGACAACCGACGCACGCCGGTCACGCGGGAAATACCCGGCATTACCCGACGCAGGGCCACCGTCAGGCCATCGGTGATCACATCTCGTGGATCAATTTTCTCTGCGGCACTCATGCGGGAATGCTCACCGGCTTGCCGTCCACAATCTGGTCGAGATATTCGGACAGTCCATAGCCCACCTGACCGTTGCAGGTGTATTCGGTCATACCTTCGGTGATGCGGGTCAGCATTTCCTCGCCGTCGGGCGTCTTGCGGCGGTTGCGCAGGGGAATGAGCGACATGACCCTGCCGGTCACTTCATAGTCTGTACCGCTTTGCGTTTTGATGCGGGCGGTGAGGGCAGTCTGATACCAGTTCTCGTCCCAGTCGCTGTCAATTTCGGCATGTTCGATCAGGTCGTATTTGCCGTCTTTCAGCACCATGCCGCCCATGCGGCTTTGACCTTCCGCATTGGTGACGATGGAAATCATCATGGCGAAGTCAGCGCCGAAGTTCATTGGCAGCCAGCGATACCAGTGAATGGCCTGCCAGTAGCGCGGCCCCCATGACTTGTCGCGCAACCCGTGGCCGGAGACCTCAAAGCGTTCATTGCCGATAACGAAGTGACCAGACGCTGCCATGTGCTGCTCGTAGTGCGCCTTGGCAAAGCTCTTTTCCGGGTCGATTTCAAGCGAGGAGCCGTCCTCTTTTACAGTCTCGCCGCCAAACATGGGCGACACACCTTCGTAGTCCAGCACCACTTCACAATCGACAATGGGGTTGTTCTTGAAGGCAGCCGCAGGGTCCGCCATCTCGTTGGGGTCTGTCAGCACGCAGACCTTGCCTTTGTAAGTCACGCGGAGCTTTTTGAACGGCTCAATAACCTCAAAGTGCATTCCGCCGGCTTTGAGTTCGGCGTTGCCACTTATCTTCGGGCGGGCATACATGAAGGCCACGCGTCCGTCCGGCAGATACAGGCAATTTGTCATCTCGGCGTAGCCTTCGTTAGGGCGGTTGCCGAGGCGGAACCAGCCGCCAATTTTCTGGGCCGGGTCAAACATATTGAAGTACATGCTCTCGTTATAGTTCGAGGCGGCGTCGGGCTCGTGGCAGTATTCGTCTTCCGGCTCAAGGCGGATGCGGTATCCGGCAGGTACTTTCATCAGTGTTCCCTCAGTCGTATTTGCAGCAGGTGACGCAAGGTCAGGCTGTATTTTTTAGGTGGCGCAATGCTTTTTCGGTTATCATTCTAAGCCTCACTGCACGGATGACCACCCGGCCCGTTGCGCGCTAGACTTCATGCCTCGTTCCCCCAACAGAATCGCACCGCCATTATGAGCGACGACCCGCAACCGCACATCATTGAACCCGCGCAACGCTCCGGCATTCTGTCGCGGCTGCGCAACTACTTTCTGACCGGGCTTGTCGTTGCCGCGCCCGTCACCATCACAGTAGTGCTGGTGATGTGGTTTGTTGATTTCGTGGACGCATGGTTCACGCCGATGATCCCCGATCAGTACCGGCCGGAACAGTACCTGGGCCTCACGGTTCCCGGCCTCGGCGTCATCATGGCTGTGGTGTTGCTGACGCTGCTGGGGGCGCTGACGGCAAACCTGTTTGGCCGCACTCTGGTCAGCTATGGCGAGCGGCTGGTGGGGCGGATGCCGCTGGTTCGCAATATCTATGGCGCACTGAAGCAGATTTTTGAAACGGTGCTGAGCCAGTCACAGCAATCGTTTCGTGAGGTGGCGTTGATTGAGTATCCGCGCAGGGGGCTTTACTCAATCGCCTTTGTCACAACCACGACCAAGGGTGAGGTACAGGCGCGCGCTGACGACGATATGGTGAGTGTGTTTTTGCCAACAACACCAAACCCCACCAGCGGCTTTTTGCTGTTCGTGCCGCGCCGCGATATCGTCATGCTTGAAATGTCGGTTGAGGACGCAGCCAAGATGGTGATCTCGGCAGGACTGGTGGCACCGGCATTTGATGCGGCGAAGTCCGGTTTGCCCAAGTATCATGTGCATACGCAGGTTGAGGAAGATAGCCTGAACAAGTGAGGCGACCGGCCAGTCGTATCAGCACAACTGCCTGCCGGAGCAAAAACTATCCGGCCCGCAAATAGCGAATGGCTTCGTCGCGCTCGAACAGGTAGAGCAGACCGCGCAGCGCCTGGCCGCGATCAGTCTCCAGTTCCGGGTCGCGGTTCAAGATAAGTTCCACGTCATCGCGGGCGACTGAAATAAGATCGGCGTGGTCCTCCAGCGACGCCAGCCGAAACTGCGGCAGGCCGGACTGGCGGGTGCCCAGCACTTCGCCCGCGCCGCGCAGAATCAAATCTTCTTCGGCAATGATGAAGCCGTCTTCGGTGTCGCGCAGGGTGGCGATGCGTTGCTTCGCCATATTGCCCAGCGGGGCCTTGTAGAGCAGCAGGCAGCTTGAGGCGGCAGACCCACGGCCCACACGGCCGCGCAACTGATGCAGCTGGGCAAGACCGAAGCGCTCTGCGTGCTCAATCACCATGATGGAGGCGTTGGGCACATCAACGCCCACTTCAATAACGGTGGTGGCGACGAGAATATCAATCTCGCCTGCCTGAAACGCGGTCATCACCTGCTCGCGTTCAGCGCCCTTCATGCGGCCATGCACCATGCCGATGTTGGCCCCCAACGTGGCCTTCAGGCCTGCGTACCGTTCTTCGGCGGCGGCCACATCCAGCACGTCCGACTCTTCCACCAGCGGGCACACCCAATACACTTGCTGACCCTCGCGCACCGCGCGGCCAAGGCCTGCGATCACGTCGTCGAGGCGTTCAAGGGGCAGGGCGCGGGTGGTGATGGGCTGGCGGCCTGCCGGCTTTTCCGTCAGGCGGGAAACATCCATGTCACCATAGGCTGTGAGTTGCAGAGTGCGGGGAATGGGGGTGGCTGTCATCACCAGCACATCTGTTCCCGCCACGCCCTTCGACGAGAGTTCCATGCGCTCGCGCACGCCAAATCGGTGTTGTTCGTCCACCACGGCGACCGCCAGATCCCTGAAGGCGACGCTGCCCTGAAACAGCGCGTGGGTGCCCACGAGAATATCAATCTCGCCAGCTTCCGCAGCTGCCACGATAGCCTCGCGCGCCTTGCCCTTGTCACGGCCAGTCAGAATGGCCATGCGGATACCTGCAGCGGCGCACAAAGGCTCAAGGGTCTTGGCGTGCTGGCGGGCGAGGATTTCTGTCGGGGCCATCAGGGCTGCCTGCGCGCCCGCTTCAACCGCCACCAGCATGGCCATCAGCGCCACCAGCGTTTTGCCGGAGCCAACGTCGCCCTGCAGCAGCCGCAACATGCGGTATGGTTCTTTCAGGTCGGCTTCTATTTCCGCGATCGCCACGCGCTGGCCGCGTGTCAGGTCAAACGGCAATGATACTTCCACCTTGCGGCGCAGGTTGCCGTCGCCAGACAAGGGGCGTCCGCGCGCGCGCTTCATCCGGGCACGGACAAGAGCAAGCGCAAGCTGGTTGGCCAGAAGCTCGTCATAGGCAAGGCGTGCACGGGCAGGATGCTTTGGGTCAACACCCTCAGCCGCTTGAGGTGTATGCGCAGCCCGAACGGCGTCATGCCATTCGGGGTAGTGCTGCTGGCGTGCCCATGCAGCGTCCAGCCACTCGGGCAGTTCAGGCACGCGTTCCAGCGCGGCTGCCACTGCCTTGGTCAGCACCTTTCCGGAAAGGCCTGCGGTCAACGGATAGACCGGCTCATAGGGCGGCAACGTGTCAGCGTCTTCCGGTTTCAAAATATGATCCGGGTGAGTCATCTGGATCTGACCGCCATAGGCTTCCACTTCGCCGGAGATGATGCGGCGCTCACCTTCGGGCAGGGTGCGCCGCAGATAATCTTCGCGGGCGTGGAAAAACGTCAGCGTTATCTCGCCGGTATCGTCGCTACAGGCAATGCGATAGGGCGCGCGGCTGCCCTGGGACGGCGGGCGGTGCGGGCCGACGACAATTTCCAGGGTGGCGATCGTGCCGGGCTGCGCTTCACTGACGTAGGGCCGGTGCCGACGGTCGATGACGCCGGTGGGCAGGTGCCACAAGAGGTCCACCACTTTGGGGCCGGTGAGTTTTTCCAGCAGCTTTTGCAGGCGCGGGCCAATTCCGGGCAGCTTGGCGGCCTCGGCAAACAGCGGAAACAACGCCTCCGGCCTACCCTTTGGGGGCGGCGGTTTAGAGGTGGCTGATGAGGCGCTGGATGATGTCATCCGCATGATTTAGCACGATTGAGAAATGGCCGTCATTGTCGGTGAACGTGGCGTGCATGTCAGGTACGCGCGCCGCGTAATAGCGACCGATGGACGACGGCACCACGGTGTCGGCATGGCCATGCCACAGATATGTCGGCACCCGCATTTCAGAAATCCGCCAGCCCCAAGGCGTGCCGTAAATGCGGCTGTCACTCGACATGCCCGCCACCCCCTTGCCAATGGCTTCACGCCAGCTCGTGAGCATCAGGCGGCCCATGTCGCTGGTCATCAGGCCGCGATCCGCCTCGGCCCGGGGTTGCCTTGCCCTGTAGGCCGCCGCGCGGCGCATCATGTTGTCGTCCAGCACAATGGCGCGGCCAATGCCGAACAGGGCATTTCGGGTGATCGGGCGGCGTGCCAGATTGGTAAGCATTCTGAGACGCCCCTGGCTCATGCCCGGTGCTTCGGGCGGGCCGAGCGGGCACACCAGCGCTGCGGCTGCCACGCGCTCCGGCAGCCAATGGGCGCAGGCAGCGGCATAAGGCCCGCCGCCCGAGACGCCCATGATGCTGAACTTTTTAATTTGCAGATGGTCTGCCAGCGCGGCAACATCCTTGGGAAAATCGGCCAGTTTGCGCCCGCGTTTTGGGGACGACAGGCCGTAGCCCGGCCGGTCCACGCCTATCAGTCGCGCGCTTTTTAGGGGCAGGAACGATGCCTCAAGTCGCGAACCAGGAAAGCCGTGAAAATAAAATACCGGCGGCAGTGATTGGTCGCCGGTGTCGCTGTAGCCAAGCAAGCGGCCATCAGGCAGCGCGGCAATCAGCCGGGCATTCTTGCTTTGCAGGACGTCGAAAGCGTTCATGGCGTGGCTTTTTTACGGGTGGCAGAAATGCCGGTGTGACCTAGCTCTGTGAGGTGCTCGTCAACTATGTAGCGGTTGGGGGGCTGACTTTCATCCCCACTGCACGGTATATCGCTGCCCATGACGTATTCCAACGAGCCCAAAGACCCTGAAACGCGCCGCCGCCGCATCACCTTTCGTGCCTGGCATCGCGGCATCAAGGAGAATGACCTCATTTTGGGGACGTTTGCCGACATGCATATTGAAACGCTGAACGACGACGACCTGGATGCGTTTGAGCAGTTGATGGAAGCGCCCGATCAGGACGTATATGGTTGGGTGTCACAAACCAAGGACGTGCCGCCGGAATATCAGACCAATCTGATGACGCGGCTTCAGGCCCATACGGTGCCACCCCGGACACGGCTGGAACGCTAGCGCGCCGGACCACCCCAAGAAGCACTCCATGAGCACATCTCCCACCCACGCGCGCACAAGCATGACGGCGGCGGACAGCCGGTTCGTCAGCGATCGGCAGCACTTGTCCGTTGGCGGCGTGCCTGAAGGCTTTGACGCGATTGCTCTGGGCGATCTGGCGCGGGCACGCAACGCGCTGGTGGTACATATCGCCCGCGACGAACCCCGGTTGGCGCGGCTGAAAGAAGGCCTGCGGTTTTTCTCACCAACCCTGCCTGTCATCGAACTGCCGGGCTGGGACTGTCTGCCGTATGACCGGGTATCGCCCAACAGCGACGTCGTCGCGCGGCGCATGGCGGCCCTCGCCGAGCTTGCCGCGCGCAGCGCCGATGCGGGGCCAGCGGTTTTGATTGCAACCGTCAACGCGGCGTTGCAACGGATGCCATCCCGCACCGTGATGGCAAATACAAGCTGGTGTGCTGAGACAGGCGACCGGATTGATATGGACGGGTTGCTGTCATTTTTGGCGCGCGACGGGTATCTGCGCTCCGGCACGGTGCGTGAACAGGGTGAGTTTGCCGTGCGCGGGGGCATCGTGGATATTTTCCCGCCTGGCTTTGCTGAACCTGTGCGGCTTGATCTGTTTGGCGACACGCTGGAAGCCATACGCACCTTTGATCCCGAAACGCAGTTGACCACCGGCGCGCTGTCGCGGGTTGATCTGGTGCCTGCCACCGAGATCATGCTGGACGAGGACACCATTCGCCGGTTTCGCGCCGGTTATGTGCAGCAGTTCGGCACTGTCACCGGCGAAGACCCGCTGTATGAAGCGGTGAGCGAAGGGCGGCGGCATCAGGGTATGGAACACTGGCTGCCGCTGTTTCATGACGAGATGGCTACGTTGTTTGATTATGCGGGCGACGGCACAATTATCACACTTGATCCGTTGGCGGAGGAAGCAGCGGGCGAACGCTGCGAGATGATTTCGGACTATTACGCCGCGCGTGCTGAAGATGCCGAGGCCCATGCGGCGGTGTTCAAGGCCTCCAAAAAGAAATCAGCTCATGCGGGGTTTGATACGCCCGCCTACAAGCCGATGAAGCCGGATGCGCTGTATCTGACACTGGATGAGTTCAAATCGTCGCTCTCGACGCTGCCGGTACGCGCACTGTCGCAGTTTGATCTGCCGGATGCCCCAGACGCCATCGATATGGGCGCACGGCCGGGGCGTGACTTTGCGCCGGAACGCAAAACTGAAAATGCCAATGTGTTTGAGGCCTTGCGCGGGCACATCAACGCGCTGAAAAAATCCGGTAAGCAGCCCGTAATTGCAGCGTGGTCTGACGGGTCCGCAGAGCGTATGAGCCATGTGCTGCGTGAGCACGGTATTGCACCCGTCGTCATTGCCAATGACTGGCAGGAAACCCAAAAGCTGGACGCAGGTGTTGTGGGCCTTGTGGTGCTGGGCATCGAGACCGGCTTTGAAACGCCGACGCTGGCGGTGGTGGCCGAGCAGGACATTCTGGGCGACCGGCTGGTGCGCACGCGCAAGGCGCGGCGGGCGCAGAACTTTCTGTCGGAAGTCTCCAGTCTGGGGCAGGGCGACTATGTGGTCCATGTGGACCACGGCATCGGCCAATTCACCAGCCTTGAAACCATTGAAGTACAGGGCGCGCCCCACGACTGCCTGCTGATTGTGTATGCGGGTGGCGACAAACTGTATCTGCCTGTTGAAAACATAGAGCTGCTGTCGCGCTACGGCTCTGACGATACGGACGCCCAACTTGACAGGCTTGGCGGCGGCGCATGGCAGGCGCGCAAAGCCAAGATGAAAGAGCGGATTCGCGAGATTGCGAACCAGCTCATTGCCGTTGCTGCTGCCCGCGCGCTCAAGAGTGCTGAACCTGTTGTTCCTGCTGCCGGGCTATATGACGAGTTTGCCTCGCGCTTTCCCTACGAGGAAACCGAGGATCAGGCGCGCGCCATTGGCGACGTTATCTCAGACCTTGCCGAGCACAAGCCGATGGACCGGTTGGTGTGCGGCGATGTGGGCTTTGGCAAAACAGAAGTAGCATTGCGGGCTGCGTTTGCTGCTGCCATGTCCGGTAAACAGGTGGCGCTTGTGGTTCCCACAACGCTGCTGGCGCGCCAGCATACCAAGACATTTGTTGAGCGCTTTGCGGGCTGGCCGCTGAAGATTGCGCAGCTTTCGCGGATGGTGACACCGAAGGATGCAGACGCCACCCGTGAGGCAATGGCGTCAGGTGATCTGGACATTGTGATTGGCACCCACGCGCTACTGTCGAAGTCGATCAAGTTCAAGGATCTGGGTCTGCTGATCGTGGACGAAGAGCAGCACTTTGGTGTGGCGCACAAAGAGCAACTCAAGCAGCTCAAGGCCGACGTGCATGTGCTGACGCTGACCGCAACGCCTATTCCGCGCACGCTACAACTGGCGCTGACGGGTGTGCGCGAACTTTCCATCATTGCCACGCCGCCGGTGGACCGTCTGGCGGTGCGCACCTTCGTCACGCCGTTTGACCCGGTGGTCATTCGCGAGGCCCTGCTGCGCGAGCGCTATCGCGGCGGACAGAGCTTTTATGTGTGCCCACGCATCTCGGACCTCGCGGAGACGGAAGCATTCCTGAAAGAGTATGTGCCGGAGGTGAAGACGGTTGTTGCCCACGGGCAGATGCCGCCGGGCCAGCTTGATGACATCATGAACGCGTTCTACGACGGCAAGTATGACGTGCTGCTGTCTACAACCATTGTTGAAAGCGGGCTGGATATTCCCACGGCCAACACCATGGTTGTGCATCGTGCCGACATGTTCGGGCTGGCACAGCTTTATCAGTTGCGCGGGCGCGTCGGGCGCTCGAAGGCGCGGGCGTTTGCCTATCTGACGGTGCCGCCCAAACGCACGCTGACGGTGAATGCTGAAAAACGCCTCAAGGTTTTGCAGTCGCTGGATTCGCTGGGGGCCGGGTTCAATCTGGCGAGCCACGATCTTGATATTCGCGGCGCCGGCAACCTGTTGGGCGATGAACAATCCGGGCACATTCGCGAGGTGGGCTACGAGCTGTATCAGCACATGCTGGAAGAAGCCGTGGCGCAGGCGCGCGCGGGCGGGCTGGACAAGGACGAAGGCGAGTGGTCGCCACAGATCAGCGTTGGCACCGCGGTGCTTATTCCAGACACCTACGTGGCTGATCTTGATGTACGCATGAGTCTGTATCGGCGGCTGGCATCGCTCGAGGAGCATCAGGAGATTGAAGGCTTTGCCGCCGAGTTGATTGACCGCTTCGGACATCTGCCGGGCGAAGTAAAACACCTGCTGGAAATCGTCGAGATCAAGCGGTTGTGTCGTGCGGCCAATGTGGAAAAAATTGATGCTGGCCCCAAAGGCTGCGTCATCAGCCTGCGCAACAACGAGTTTGCCAATCCGGCAGGCCTGGTGCAGTTCATCAACCGGGCACGGGGCGACGCCAAGCTGCGGCCCGACCACAAGATTGTGGTGAAGCATAACTGGCCGGATGCAGAAGATCGCCTCAAGGGCACCCGCGCGGTCATGGAAGAACTGGCAACGCTGGCTGAGGGCGGCAGCGGGGCTTAACTTTCTGTCCTGGACCGGCTTTGCGTGTCGCCGGATCATCGTGGGTTTCCCGGTCAAGCCGAGGACCATGTGGTTCGGGATTCAGTCTCAAGGATCCCGTCACCCCGGACTTGATCCGGGGCCCACTCGCAGCGCGGCAGACCGCAGCCGAGCATGGCTGGATAAAAGTCTCAGTCTTTGCTGTTAAGCCAAAAAGGTGCGTAGTCAAATTGTGCAGATGAGAGTGGACCCCGGATCAAGTCCGGGGCAGTGGCTTTTTTTCTAATGTGCAGCGACCTGTTCACTGAGTTTGGCCTGCACCTTGTCGATCGCACGCAGGTAGCCTTTGGTTTCCTGGGCGCCAACAACTGCGAACTTGCCTTCAAACAGGAATGTCGGCACGCCGGAGATGCCCATTTCGCGGGCCTGGTTGGCTTCGTTGGCAACCAGTTCTGCGTCCTTGTTGTGGAGCAGCAGATACGCCACCAGTTCGTGATCCATGCCGGCTTCCTGTGCGGCGGCCACCAGCACCTTGCGGTCGCCGATGTCCTCGCCGTCTTCAAAATATCGGCGGAACAAAATCTCGACGATCTCGTTCTGGCAGCCCGCGCTGGCACCCCAGCGGATCAGCCGGTGCGAATCAAATGTATTAGGTGAGCGCTCTATCTTGTCGAATGCGAGGGTAATACCGGCGTCTGATGCGGCCTCACGAATTACGTCGCCAACCTCTTTCGAGCGGTTCTTGCCGAACTTGGCTTCCATGTATTCGCGGCGATCAACGCCCTCGGCAGGAATGGTGGGGTCCAACTGGTAGGGTCTCCAGCGCAGGTCGATTTCCAAGTCGGGGCGCTCGGCGCGGGCCATGTCGAAGCGGCGTTTGCCGATGTAGCACCAGGGGCAGACGGTGTCTGATACGACGTCGATGAACATGATACGGGCCTTTCTGCTTGATCTGGTTGGCCGCAGTATGACGCAGGCAATGGCGTGCGCCAAATCAAGTGCTGTTGACCCGGCCTCGCGGCTCCATAGGATGCCGCTCCCGCACTTTCCTCCCGGAGCCTGCAATGACCGACGCACACACGATTGACCTGACCGGCAAGACCGCCCTCATCACCGGCACAACGTCGGGCTTTGGCCACCACATGGCCATCACGCTGGCCAAGGCCGGGGCGCGGGTAGCGATTACCGGGCGGCGGACCGATCGGCTGGACGCGCTCAAGCAGGAGATTGAGGCATTTGACGGCCGGGCGCTGCCGGTTGCGCTCGACGTGACCGACATGGACAGCATCAAGGCCTGCGTCGAGACCTGCGAAACCGAGTTGGGGCCGATTGATATTCTTGTCAACAATGCGGGCATGAACGTTGACCAGATGGCGTCCGACGTCACCGAGGAAGCCTACGACACCGTCATGAACACCAACCTCAAGGGGTCGTTCTTCATGGCGCAGCAGGTGGCCAACCGCATGATGAAAGCGGGGCGGCCGGGCCGGGTCATCAACATTGCTTCCATCGGCGGGCACACGGTGCTGCCGGGGCTGTCGGTCTATTGCATGTCGAAAGCGGCGATTTTGATGATGACCAAATCACTGGCGCGGGAGTGGGCACGCTACGACATCAACGTCACGGCGATTTGTCCGGGCTTTATTGAAACAGAGTTGAACGCACACTGGTTTGCCACCGAGCCGGGGCAAAAGCAGGTGAAGGGGTATCCGCGGCGGCGGCTGGGCGAGATCGCCGATCTGGACGGGGCGCTGCTGATGCTGGCTTCTGACGCCGGACGCATCATTACAGGTACAGCCATCACCATTGATGACGGACAATCGCTTTAAGCGTTTCAAATTGATGAGGGCCGTCAGATGCGGGCGGGCAGGCGCTTTCTGGCCAGCTTGCCGTTGGGTGTATGGGGCAGGTCATCCACGAACAATATCTGGCGCGGACACTTATAGGCTGCCAGATGCTGCCGTGCGTGGGCAATCAAGAGTGACGGATCAGGCGCTGCACCGGCAGGTTTGACGAAGGCTGCAATGATGTGAACGCCGCTTGCTGTTTCCACTTCGCGGACGGCGACCTGCGCCACTGCGGGGTGCGAGGTGAGGGCCGCCTCAACCTCAGCCGGGCTGACACGATAGCCCTGAGCGTTCATCACATCGTCGGCGCGGCCTTCAAACCAGACGTAGCCGTCTGCATCCATACAGGCGAGGTCACCGCCGCAGAACCAGTCGCCGCGGATCACGCGGGCGTCTTCTTCGGGCCGGTTCCAGTAGCGCAACATCAAGGCTGGGTCCGAGGTGTGAATGGCCAGCAGACCGGTTTCGCCCGCAGGCAATGGTTCAGGCGGCGCACACTCATCTGTGGGCAATACGGCAACGCACCTGCCGGGTTGCGGACGGCCGGGGCTGCCGCTGCGCACCGGCGTTGTTGGGCCTGACGAAATGTAGGTCGAGCATTCGCTCATGCCCAGCGCCTCATATAGCGGCAGGCCCGTAATGGCCTGCCAGTCTGAGGCTACCCGCGCGGGCAGGGGCTCCCCGGCTGTGAGGCCGTGGCGCAACGTGGGGATGCCCGCTGATACATCACTGTCGCGCAAAATCTGCCGATAGAGACTGGGCACCGCCGCAAACAACGTGCCGTTGTGCTCACGGATAAGGCGTGGCCAGGCGTTGATGTTTTTGGGACCATTGTACAAAACGGTTGATGCGCCTGCCGCCCAGGGGTCTGACAGGCCCACGCCCAGCGTGTAGGTCCAATTGACGGCTCCCGCGTGTACCATCACATCGTCACGCGTCAGGCCGTACCAGCCCTCCACCATGGGCTTGCGGCCCCATACGCTACGATGTGCGTGCAGCACGCCCTTGGGTGTGCCGCTGGTGCCGGATGTATAGACAAGAAATGCCGGGTCATCCTTGTGGGTGTCGGCATATCCCCTTGAGGTTGTTTTTGCGAGTGCTGCTATCTCACCAGGCATCAGCACGCGGGCGGTACCGGTATCGTCCATGGGCAGATCATCGGACAGGGCGAGGACGGCTGCACTGCTGTCGTTCAACACAAACGCGGCTTCGTGTGTGGTCAGCATGGCGGATGTTGGCACCGGCACGAAGCCACCGGCGATGGCACCAAAAAACATCAGCGCGGCATCCGGCGTGTTGCCCATGCGGATCATCACACGGTCGCCTTTGCTGAGGCCCATCTGCGCCAGTCCCGCTGCAATGCCCTGAACGGCGCTATCCAGCGCTCCATATGTCCAGCGGTCCGGCGCGCCTGATCCATGGTCAATCGTCAGGGCGGTTTTGGCCGGGTCGCGGTTACCTGCCGGAGCAAGGCAAAACGCTGCCATGTTGAAGCGCTTTGGCGGCAACGGGCCTGTGTAGAAATGCTGCATCATGGATCGCGGTATAAAGTGCGCGGCATTATCACACCAGCGCCCACGGGTTTACGCAGGGTCACGCTGGAACTGGCGGGCGGCATTTGCTGCAGTCCGGCTGAACGGCTAAAACCTGACGCAACAACCTACATCACGCATTGGCATTACAGGGAGAGACGATCATGGGTAAGGGGCCGCTTTCGGGCGTCAGGGTTCTGGAGTTTGCGGGCATCGGGCCGGGGCCGTTTTGCGCCATGCTGCTGTCGGACATGGGGGCCGATGTTGTGCGCATTGACCGCAAGGGCGCGCATGGCGGTTCCAAGTTCGACGTGACATCCCGAGGGCGCAAGTCCATTGCGCTGGACCTTAAAAACCCTGATGCAATCGAGACGGTGCTTAAGCTGGTTGAGCAGGCAGACATTCTGCAGGAGGGTTTTCGCCCCGGCGTGATGGAGCGGCTCGGCCTTGGTCCTGATGTTGTGCTTAAGCGCAACCCGAAGATTGTCTATGGCAGGATGACAGGCTGGGGGCAGGAAGGTCCGCTGGCCCATGCGGCTGGTCATGACATCAACTACATTTCGCTCACCGGCGCGTTGCACGCGATTGGTCCCAAAGACGGCAAGCCCGTGCCGCCTCTCAACCTTGTGGGCGACTTTGGCGGCGGGGCGCTCTACCTCGCAATGGGTATGCTGGCGGCGCTGCACAGCGCAACGGCCACCGGCAAGGGCCAGGTGGTGGACACGGCCATGACCGACGGTGCCACCTCCTTGATGGCCATGTTCTTCGGCTTTCGGGCATCAGGCATGTGGGAAGATGACCGTTACCGCAACATGCTGGACGGCGGTGCGCACTTCTATGACACCTATGAATGCTCGGACGGCAAGTTTGTGTCGCTTGGCTCCATCGAGCCGCAGTTCTATGCGCTGCTGCGCGAGAAGGCAGGGCTGAACGACCCGGCGTTTGACGCACAGATGGACAAAGGCCAATGGCCGGACCTGAAAGAAAAACTCGCCACCGTGATGAAATCCAAGACCCGCGACGAATGGTGCGAGATCATGGAAGGGACGGACATCTGCTTTGCGCCGGTTCTTTCGATTGATGAAACCAAAGACCATCCGCACAACAAGGCCCGCGAAACCGTGACGGTGATTGATGGTGTCGCGCAACCCAACGTGGCACCGCGCTTCTTTGGCACGCCCTCCGAGATTCAGGGTCCGCCCCCTCAGGCGGGCGGTGATACCGACGATGTGCTGGCAGCGTTCGGGTTCTCCGCCGCCGAGATTGAAGGGCTGAAAGCCAAGGCTGCCATCTGACATCCCGCGTGCATCCCTTACGGAGTAAACAAGTATGAGTGCATTGCCGGGAACCACGGGCCGGCGGCGCATCTATTTGATGCGTCACGGCCACGTGAACTATTTCTCGCGTCAGGTCCGCGAGACCGGTGACACCTCACTGGTGCCGCTGACCGAACTTGGACAGGCACAGGCGAAAGCCGCAGGCAAGGCGCTTGCGCATGTCACGTTTGATCGCGCCATATGCTCAGGCTATCCGCGTACGGAGCAAACAGCACAGCACGTGCTGGCTGAACTCGACACACCCGCACCTGCACTGGAATACGACCGGCGGCTGGTGGAAATTCATGGCGGCGGATTCGGTCCGGTGATGGAGCAGGATGACATCGCATCGGTGATGACATTCACGTTTGATCAGGCAGCGGAACCTGGTGCCAAGATGGGGCCTGCCGGCGAGGCATTTGGCGATGCGCTTGACCGCTCGGTGGAAGGGCTGACGGCACTGCTCAACTCACCCAACTGGCACACGGCGCTGGTGGTGGCGCATGAAGGCATTAACCGGCTGTTGCTTGGCTGGTGTACCGGCAACGGCCTCAAGGCCATTCAGGCGTTTGAGCAAGACCCTGCGTGCATCAACATCATTGACATGGACCTTGTCCCGCGCGAGACGGGCGAGGGCACCGAGGTGGTGCGCAAGATCATCAAGGCCGTGAACGTGACGCCTTACAACTACGTGAAGCACGGCATGAACATGACCAGCCTCGAAGCGATTTTTTCACGCGAACCGGCATAGTCTGCCGGGTCTGCCGGCATTTCCTTTTGCATGATCGCGTAAGGCTTGTTGTCCTTGAGAAAGAACCCGGCAACGACAAATCCTGCCTTTAGATTTGCTTCGATCATAGCCCTGTTTTTCTGTTCCACATGGCACTCCACATGGTTGAAACGCGATGCGGTGATCCAGCGATGCTGCTCCCGCATCAACGCGCGGGCAATACCTTGGCGTCGGGCAGAGGGAACCACGCCACCCAGCCAACTGTAATACCGCCTGAGCGCGGTAGCGTATCCGGCCTTGAAACCAACGGGCGCGCCATCTCTTTCGGCAATAAAGACCGTAACATCCGGCATGCTCTCAAGACGCCATGCCAGACTGGCAAGCCACTCTTCGGACGCATCAGCCCCAAACACATCACCACTCAGACGGGTAAACCCGGCAAGATGCTTCGGCGCAAAAGGTGATTGCAACAGTGTGATGTTCAAAGCACGGCCCTGATTTTCCATGCCACAACCATCGGGGCGCACCGTCAGCTTGGCAATAACTTTGAGCCACCTATCTAACTACCCATGAAAAAAATCTCATATCTACAAGCACTTTTTTCGTGTTTCGTCTCCCTGCTCATCGGTCTCCCGGCTCTTGCCCAGATGGCAGAACTGAAGTGGACATACAGGCCTCTCGTCATTGTCGCACCTTGGGCAGACGATGCGGCTTTGAAAGATATACAGATCGTGCTGCGCCAATCTCGTGATGAGATGGCAGATCGGGATATGGTGGTTGTGACAGTTGCCGGAGATACCGCATATGCCTGGGATCCGGCAGTGGATAAGAGACTGGACATACAATTTGATGCTGTCGCGTTGCGCCAAACCTACCAGCGGGCTGATGGTCGGGTTTCAATCGTTCTGATCGGCAGGGACGGGGATGTTAAGGATTACGGCACAACCCCCGGCGATATTCAGAACATGATCGACCTCATTGACACCATGCCCATGCGCCAGCGTGAGCTCGATGCACGTAAACGCGAGGCCGAAAGGCGCGAGGAAATCAACAACCGCATGTGGGGCGACGAGAGCTTTGGCCGCTAATTGCGCAGGTGGGATTTTCACAACCGGACCAACGCGCTAACATGCAGCCTCGTTTACTGGGAGAGACACCATGAAAGAGCTGCTTGGAACCGTTGATCACGTCGGTGACATCAAGACCGCTGCACCGATGATTGCAGGCATTCACCACTCAGCCTTTCGCTGCCGGGACGCCGGGGAAACGCGGAAATTTTACGTGGATATTCTGGGGCTGGAAGACGGTGCCGCGCTGGCGTTTGACAAAGACCCTGCGGGCAACGACCGGCCCTACATGCACCTGTTTTTCAAAATGGGTGACGGCAATTTTCTGGCGTTCTTCGATGAGCCCAACTCCGTGAAGGAAGATCTCTTCACCATGAAGGACGGTATCGAGGACTATCACTTTGCCTTTGAAGTGGCCTCAATGGACGAGCAGGCACAGTTCAAGACACGGCTGGAAGAAGCCAAAGTGCCGGTGTTTGGACCCATCGACCACACCTTCTGCCATTCGATTTATTTCTTCGACCCCAATGGTCTGGCGCTGGAAATTACCGTGCGTGACGCCTGCCATGACGAGTACATGGCCGAAGAAGGCGCTCAGGCGCGCGCGGCCATTGAAAAATGGACGGCGAAAACCCAAGCCATGAAACAGGCCCGGTTGGCTCAGGCAGCCGCGGAGTAATCTCCGCGGTTCAAACAATGTATGTGGCCCCGCAGTATATCCGGGGCATTATGCCTGCGCGTGCCTAGTTGAGGCCCGCCGCCCACCATGTATCAAAGCGGACGAAGTTGGGCTGTATCTGGGGGTGTTCCAGGTCCTGCCAGCGCGCCACCCACTGGTCAGGCGCGTGATATAGCGGGATGACGTAATGGCCGGACAGCAGCACCCGGTCGAGGGCCCGCACGGCGGCAACAAAATCCTCCCGCGCGCGGGCTTCCAGCATGGCGGCGATCATCGCGTCCACGGCCTCCGACTTCACACCCATGTAGTTGCGCGTGCCGTCCGTGTCGGCGCTGTCTCCACCCCAGTAGAATGATTGTTCATTCCCGGGGCTGAGGGACGCTGACCAGAAGTTGAAAATCATGTCGAAATCATAGGTCTGGCGGCGCTGCTGAAACTGGCTTGAATCCACATTGCGAATAGCAGCGGTAATGCCAACACGCTCCAGATTGCGTGCGAATGTAAGGGCGAGGCGCTCGTCTTCAGGGCTGGCCACCAACAGTTCAAACGTAAATGGCTCGCCGGTTTGCGCGTTCACCAGTTTGGCATCGCGCACCTCGTAGCCCGCTTCAGCGAGCAGCGCCATGGCGTCGCGCATCTGGGCGCGGTTGCGGCCTGAACCGTCAGTGCGCGGGGCGACATAGCCCTTTTCCATGATGGCGGGCGTCACGGCGTCAGGAAACGGGGCAAGCAAGGCACGTTCAGCGTCACTTGCCGGACGGCCTGCAGAGGACAGCTCCGAGTTGTCATAGAAACTTTGCGTACGTGTATAGAGGCCATGAAACAGGTTCTTGTTGACCCACTCAAAGTCAAACAACATTGCCAGCGCCTCACGGGTTTTCACATCTGCAAACACATCGCGCCGGGTATTGAAGACCAATGCACGCATACCTGACGGCGTGCCCATTTTGATCCGCTCACGGACAATACGACCGTCCCTTACAGGCGGCACGTCATAACCGGTGGCCCACCGGGTGGGATCATCTTCGATGCGCAGCGTGTAGTCGCCCGCCTTGAACGCCTCAAACGAGGCATTGGCATCGCGGAAATAGTCGTAGCGGATCGTATCGAAATTATCGTGGCCGCGCGTGACAGGAACATCCTTGCCCCAGTAGTTGGGGTTGCGCACAAAGGTGATGCTCGCGCCGGGGTCAACATTGCCGATTGTGTAGGGGCCGGAGCCGATCATCGGCGTCAAGCCCGTGCGGGTGAAATCCTGACCTTCATATATGTGCTTGGGCAGGATCGGCATCAGCCCCATGATGAGCGGCATTTCACGGTCGCCGTCCTCGGTGAAGGTCAGCCGAACGGAGCGCTCACCTGTCTGCTCCATGGACGCCACTTTGCCGTAGTAAAATGCATGATTGGGGCGGCCTTGATCGCGCAGGGTCTCGATTGTGAACATCACGTCATCCACATTGATGACATTGCCGTCCGAAAACCGTGCTTCCGGACGCAGGGTGAACTCAACCCAACTTCGGTCGTCGGGCACTTCGATGGTTTGCGCAATCAGGCCATAGAGCGAGAACGGCTCGTCATAGGAACGACCCATCAGGCTTTCAAACACATGCCAGCGAATGCCGGCAGCAGGTGTGCCGCGCACAATCATCGGGTTGAGGCTGTCGAACCCGCCAATCGCTGCCAGCTTGATGATGCCGCCTTTGGGCGCGCGGTCATTAACATAATCAAACCGGGTGAAGTCGGCGGGATATTTGGGCGAGCCGTGCATGGAAATGCCGTGTGCCGGTTCAGCCTGGGCAGGGCGTACAAATGACAGCGACACCGAAAGCGTTAACGCCAGCGCGAGCATTACAAAGTGTTTAGTCCGCACCATCACAAAAGCGCCCATGTTTACTATCAGCCTCGCAAATCTGGTCGAGTCGCGCGTCGCGACGTTGCTTCACTGTATGACACACCTGACAATGTCACTAGAACCACGGCACTAGAACCACGGCACTAGAACCACCGCACTAGAACCACGGCATCGGGGCTGAATTAGGGCTGTACGCAAACGCTGCATCCGCAAACGGGATTTGACAGACGCAAGCCACGCCGCTAGCGGTGTGGCCACCATACGGGCGGTGCAACAATGGTCGGAGTGCCCGGCACCCCCCCCAGAAACTGAGGACAGATCTATGACCGGCATTTTTCGTGCAGTGACCCGCAAAGCCTTCTCCCGCATAGCCGGGCTTGCTCTTGCCGCGATCGCACTTGGCACCGTTGCTGCAACCGCTCAGGATGCCGGGCAGGAAGCGCCCCTTGAACCAACCATTGTTGAACAGCACGGCGCCTGGGTCTTTGAATGCACCCCCGCAGAGGGCACCGAGTTTTGCACCATTCAGCAGGTACTCTCAAACGCGGACACCAAGGAAGTGTTGCTGCACGTCACCATCGCCTATCATCCGCGCACGGCGGACCTGCTGATGGTCTCCATGACGCCGCTGGGTGTGGAATTGCCTCTTGGTCTTGGTATGCGCATTGACGAAGGGCAGCAGATGGCTGCGCCCTACACGAACTGCACACGCCCGGGCTGCCGTGCCACAGCCCCGCTGAATGACGCGCTTGTGTCGTCGCTCAAGAATGGCAACACGATGACAATTTCATACGGCTATCGGGGTCAGCGTCTGGATGCGCCGGTGTCGCTGTCGGGATTTACGGCAGCGTTTGACCGTCTGGCCTCACGCAAGCCTGTTGCTACGGCTCCGGCAGCAACCGCCCAGTAGTCTTGTGCCTCAGTAGTCTTGTGCCTCAGTCGTTTGGGCCGGGCGAGATTTTGGCGCGCAGCCAGCCCCATAGCGAGTTTCCACGCAACACAAAGCGTTCGAGCTTGTCCATCTCGGCTGCCAGCTTTTCAGGGTCGGCGTAAAGCTCTGACCTGGTTTTTATGGGACGAGCGGGGTCCAGTTCGCGGACCGGGCGCGCAGGATTGCCTACAGCGATGACATTTGCGGGGATCGATCCGGCGACCACCGAGCCGGAGCCGATGACCGAGTTGTCGCCGATGGTGACGCCCTTGCAAATCTTGACGCCATATCCAAGCCAGACGTTTTCTCCGATTACAACCGGCCTGTGTGCATCACACTCCGCGGTGCGGTCATAGACGTCGTGCCAGTCTGAATCTGAAATATAGGTTTCACCGGCAATCATGGTGTTGGTGCCTATGGTTATGTGATCCGATGACAAGATGCGGGTGCCGGGACTGATGAGCACATAATCGCCAATGTCGATGCGGCCCTGGCGGTCGCCGCTGTCCCAGGTGGTGAAGGTCAGGGGATAGGCAGCGGTGGCGCGCAGCGTGGCACAGCGGCCGATTGTAATGTTGGGTCCAAAGAGCTGAATGCATTTGGGGTCGCCCGCATCGAGGTAGGGGCCGACACTTTCAAATTGCGGTTCCAGAAAATGCTGCACCCAGGCACGCTGATAGCGGCGGTGAATGCGCTTGATCCATGCGGGACGTTTCTCGGTACGCACGGTGCTGGCCTCTTGTTCTTGTTCGTGGCGCAAAGGGCATCATAGCCCACGGCACTAATTGCTGCTAAACAACCTGCGACCTTTATCCCGTTATATGAATATGGATTAACATGAGCTCGATCGATACGCTTTTTCGCCCGTTTTCACTTGGAAAACTAAACCTGCCGAACCGCATTGTGATGGCGCCGATGACGCGCAGCCACTCACCCAACCAGGTGCCGGGACAGGATGTGGCGGACTATTACCGCCGTCGCGCCGAGGCCGAGGTGGGCCTCATCATCACCGAAGGCACCACCATTGACCATGACGTAGCCAGCAATGACCCCAACGTACCCGCCTTCCACGGCGAAGCGTCGCTGGCGGGGTGGGCTAACGTTGTGAAGGAAGTGCATTCGGTGGGCGGCAAGATCATGCCGCAGCTTTGGCATGTGGGGACCATGCGCAAGCAGGGTACGGGGCCACACCCGGAGCCGCAGAGTGCAGGCCCCTCCGGCCTGTTCAAGCCCGGCAAGAAGGTTGCCGAGCCGATGACGCAGGCGGACGTCGAGCATGTGATTGGTGCGTTCGCCAAGGGCGCGGCTGACGCGCAGCGACTTGGTTTTGACGGCATCGAGATCCATGGTGCGCACGGCTATATCATCGACCAGTTTTTCTGGGACGGCACCAACGAGCGGACGGATGCTTTCGGCGGCGCATTGCCGGAGCGCACGCGGTTTGCGCAGGAAATTATCAAGGCATGTCGAGCAGCCACCAGCCCGGATTTTCCGATCATCCTGCGGTTCTCGCAGTGGAAACAGCAGGACTATGACGCGTGTCTGGCACCAACACCGGCAGAGCTTGAGGCGTTTCTTGCTCCGCTGAGCGATGCGGGCGTTGACATTTTTCACTGCTCAACGCGGCGGTTCTGGGAACCTGAGTTTGACGGCTCAAACATGAACCTTGCAGGCTGGACCAGAAAGCTGATGGGCAAGCCGACAATTTCCGTTGGCAGCGTCAGCCTTGATCAGGAGTTCATTGCGTCGTTTGCAGGCGTTGAAGCGTCCAATGATGCAGGTCACATGGATGATCTGCTGGAGCGCATGGCAGCGGACGAGTTTGACCTCATCGCGGTCGGGCGGGCGCTTATCAGTGACCATGAATGGGCAACAAAGATCCATCAGGGGCGATTTGATGACCTCAACGCGTTCTCCAAGGATGCGCTGGCCAAATACTACTAGGCCGTCTGGTTCAAGGAAGCTCCGCCCATGCCTCTGCAACGCATCGACCATGTGCTTATAGCGGTCCGCGATCTTGATGCGGCAACTGCCGACTACGAGACGCTGACCGGGCGCACTGTATCGTTGCGGGGCGGGCACCCGGACTATGGTACCGTCAATGCCATTTTTCAGCTTGAGAACACCTATATCGAGCTGATTTCACCGGCGGGTGAGGGGTCATTCGCCACGCAGCTGCGGGCACACCTGGACGACAAGGGCGACGGGCTGTTTGGTATTGCTCTTGGTACGGATGATGCCGCTGGCCTTGCTGCTGATTGGCAGAAGGCGGGTCTGGCGGCAACCGATCCACAGCCCGGTGCGGGTACAAGCCCCGACGGCACGGTGCGTGAATGGCGTAACGTTTTTGTGCCGTCGGCCAATGTGCTGGGGCTGTTCATGTTTGCCATTGAGCATGTGTCGGATGCAGCGACGCGACCACATGCGCGGGCGGTTGGCGACGAGGCTGCAACGTTTCACGCGGTGGACCATGTTGTGATCAATACGCCCGACGGTGACAAGGCCGTGTCGCTGCTGGGGCATACGATGGGCATTCGTCTGGCGCTCGACCGTGACGCACCGCAGTGGGGTGCGCGGATGATGTTTTTCCGGCTTGGCGGCATCACGCTCGAAGTCATCCAGCGCTATGGCGACGACAAGACGCCGCCGATGCCTGCTGATGCGCCATCACAGTATTGGGGCATGGCATTTCGCGCGGCAGATGTGGCGGCGGCGCAAGCAAGGCTGGCAGATGCCGGGGTAAATGTGTCGGAGGTCCGCAAGGGCCGCAAACCGGGAACGCTGGTTGCAACCGTTCGCGACAAAAGCTGCGGTGTGCCAACGCTGATTGTAGGGCCAGACCCGCAAGCGGCAGAAGACTGAGAAGTTACCTGCTACATACCCGCAGTCAACATGGCCAACCGCCAACGCTAATGCGCTGATCCCGGACGAATGGCGTAGATGCCGTCATGCAGATCGCCGAACATTTCGTTCACCTGGGGATGACGGACAGGCTTTCCGCTGTCGTCAATCAGCAGGTTCTGCTCGGACACATAGGCCTCGTATTCAGTCTGATCGTTTTCCGCAAGCAGGTGATAGAACGGCTGGTCCTTGCGCGGACGCAAGTGCTCGGGAATGGCCAGCCACCATTCTTCGGTGTTATTGAACACCGGATCGACGTCAAAAATGACGCCCCTGAACGGGAAAAGCCGGTGCTTTACCACCTGGCCGATGCGGAACTTGGCTTCTCGGTTTTCCATAACTGTCCGTGTTGTGGGGTCGTGGTTTCAGTCTAGTCGGCTGAGGTATCGGCCACTTGATAAACTGTTCGTGTGGGAAAGGGAATGTTGAGGCCCGCGGCGTCATAGCCCTCTTTGATTTCGCGGGTTTTGTCGAAGGTGAACGGCCAGTAGTCAGGCGCCTTGACCCAGACCCGGCAAATGACATTTACCGAGTTGTCACCCAGCGATTTGACCGCCAGCATGGGCTGCGGGCTTGGCAGCACGCGGCTGTCTTCCGCCACCACTTTACGCATGACATCAAAAGCCTTGCCGATGTCGTCGTCATAGGCGATGCCACACTCAATTTCCACGCGGCGGGTGGCGTTGTAGCTGTAGTTGCTGATGGCCGACCCCCAGACGTCGCTGTTGGGCACAAATATCTGCACGTTGTCCGGCGTTGAAAGCTCTGTTCTGAAAAGTGTGACGGCCTTGACGGTGCCCGACACACCGCCGGCCTCAATGTAGTCGTTTACTTTGAAGGGACGCAGAAACAAGAGCATTACGCCGGCAGCCACATTTGACAGCGTGCCCTGCAGCGCCAGGCCGATGGCCAGGCCGGCGGCCCCTAGGACGGCCAGCAGACTTGCGGTCTGCACACCAAACTCAGCGAGCACCGCAAGCAGCGTTACGGCAATTACAATGTAGCGCGCCAACCCCGCAAGAAACGCTGTCAGCGTCTGGTCAATACCGTCAAACCGTTGCATCAGCCGCTCAACGGCGCTACGCACACGATTGGCAATCCAGACGCCGAGAATAAGAATAACGATGGCCCCGACCACGCTGAGGCCGTAGCTGACGGCAAGGGCGCTGAGTGTTTCGGAGGCCTGTTCGGTCATGGTCAGTATGTTTTCGTCCATCGGTACGCTCGCAGTATGTTAGTGTAACAGGCATCAATTCAGACGCTGAATGCGGACCATTCGCGGCTGGCAACCTGGAAAGATACAGCATGAAAAACCCGATTCACGCAAACCTGCACTCCAGACATATTGCACCCTCAGGCTTGGCGGTTTGCATTGCGCTTCTGCTGGCGGGGTGTCAGGCGGGCTATACACCGCCACCTGCGCACGAAGCGCCGGGGCAAGACGCGCAGGGGCAACATCAGGGGCTGTTTGAACGCGGTCCGCGTGCTGCTGTTGTTGGCGAGCATGGCACCTACAACATCGCGTGGATCACCGTGCAGGATCAGGTGCTTTTGCAAAAACCGGTTTACGAGGTGCTTGTGTCGTATCACCCGACCAACCGCGGCCCGGGCGGCGTGAAAGATCATCACTGGGCTGAAATGATGCAGGTCGCCGAAGCAGAAATTGCACGGCGATGCCCGCCGCCAGGTGCACCGCAGGTGCTTGGCTCAAGCAGAGACAACGACGCCCGCCAGCGTGCAATGGGTGCTGAAGTGCGCGTGACATATGCCTGCCAATAATGGTGCCTGCCCAAGACCGGCAGACACGGCAGACCCAGCAGACACTGAGCGCCTCAGTCGTTGATATTCACGTTGGTGGTGTCGGGATTGGCCTGCTGGTTCTGGCGAATAATGGTTGTTTCCTCGCTTCGATCTATGCCCACCGATTGGGGATACGGAAACTCCGTGTACGGCAAAGTGCCCGGCACGCCACTGCCATTCTCTTTCACCGCATCCGTGCCGCAACGTGGCCGCAGGGCATCGCAGTTCCACTGTGCCCCTGACACATGGCCGGTAATGCTGCCGCCGCGCGTGTGCACGCATTCACACAACACGTTATCCATGCAGGCTGTCGCGCCAAGGTTTTTGGCTTCGCAGCGGGGCATGTCGTCGGCACGCGCTGGCACGACGCTGAGTGCCAAAGCCAGCCAAAGCCCGGCGAGAACTGTCGGTAAACTCATAGTGCGCATGGTGCATCTCCTTGAGGAAACCAGTCTAGCCGCGTGCAGATGAACGATGTCTTGCGTCAATGCGCGACCTGCTCCTGCTTACAGTCCCATCTGGCGCACGGCGAGGTCGCGCATGATTTCTTCGGAACCGCCACCGATCGACAGAACTTTCACTTCGCGGTAAATCCGCTCCACCGAATTGCCCCGCAGGTAGCCCGCACCGCCCAAAATCTGCATGGCTTCTGATGCCACAAACTCAAGCGATTTCGTGCCCAGAAACTTGGCCTTGCAGATTTCCGCCACCGGCATTTCGCCTTCGTTGATGGTATAGCAAATCTGCTGGAGATAGGCGTCCAGCGCGTCCGTTTTGGCCGACATATCCGCAATCTTGTGACGGATGACCTGATGGCGGATCATCGGCTGGCCGAATGTCTGGCGCTCCTGCGCCCACTCGATGGAGCAGCGCAGAGCCTCTTTCATCATGCCCAGCGCTTCCGCCGTCAGGCCGACGCGCTCAAGGTTGAAGTTCTTCATGATCTCGATGAAGCCGCGGCCTTCTTCGCCCATCAGATTTTCAGCAGGCACGCGGCAGTTATCAAAATAGAGCGTTGCCTGGTCAGACGCCCACCAGCCCATTTTCTTGCCGAGTTTTGTGCGCTCGAAGCCAGGCGCATCCTTTTCGACGAAAAACAGCGAGATGCCGTTGAGACCTTCGCCGCCGGTGCGCGCGCCGACCACAAAATAATCGCTCTTCATGCCCCCGGTGATGAATGTCTTGGAGCCGTTGAGCACCCAGTGGTTGCCGTCCTTATGGGCGCGGGTTTTCATGTTGGCCACGTCAGACCCGCCGGACGGTTCGGTGATGGCGAGGCTTGAGCCTTTGCGGCCGGCCACCACATCGGGCAGCACGCGCTCACGGATTTCGGGGATGGCGAGTTTTTGAATGGGGTCGAGCGAAATGGTGCGCCCCACCAAAGCCGCGAGCACGCCATTGGCACCGGACTTGCCCATTTCTTCCATCCAGGCCATGCGCAAAAACGCATCGTCAAAGCCCAGTCCGCCATATTGCTCGTCAATGCCAAAGCCGAACGCGCCAAGCGAGCCTGCCTTCTCATGCAACTCCCAGGGAATCTCCTCGGCTTCATCCCATTCATCCGCGTAGGGACGCACTTCGTTTTCCACGAAGCGGCGCACAGTGTCGCGGAACTGGCGGCGTTCCTCGGTGTCGTGGGGGCTTAGCATTGTGGTCTCCCTGCGGTGTGCGTTGGTACGCATTCGATGCACGTTTGTGTAATAGCATACAGCGCGCACAAAACTGTGCCCACACAGATTGCGACGGCTATCTTGTATTAACGCTGCGGTCGGTCGATCATCGGGCCTCAGGATCAAACGTGGCCGTCGCCTGAATGACGCAAAGACCACGTGAAAAAGAATACAGGCAGGACACCAATGGCAGCGGCAGGCAGGCAGAGCATTCGCATTGGCGGGGCGGGTGGATTTTGGGGCGAGGCGCTGCACGCCACACCGCAACTGCTGCGTGGCGGTGACCTTGATTATCTGGTTTTTGATTATCTGGCCGAAATTACCATGTCGATCATGGCGCGCGCCCGCGCCAAGGATCCGGCGCAGGGTTATGCCACTGATTTTGTGACCGGCGTAATCGCACCGCATCTGGCAGACATCGCAGCGCGGGGCGTCAAAGTCATTTCAAACGCGGGCGGCGTTAATCCGGCCGCCTGCGGTGAGGCAGTGCGCGCGCTGGTTCGCGACGCCGGACTTGATCTCAAGGTGGCCGTTGTTGCCGGTGATGATCTGCTTCACCAGGCAGATGAACTGGCCAAAGCCCGGCACCTGGAAATGTTTTCCGGGGGCGCCTTTCCAAACCCCAAAAGCGTCGCCAGCATCAACGCCTATCTGGGGGCTTTTCCGATTGCAGATGCGCTGGCACGTGGGGCTGACATTGTCATCACAGGCCGTGTGGTGGACAGCGCGGTGACGCTGGGCGCTTGCATCCACGCATTTGGCTGGAAGCGCGATGACCATGACCTGCTGGCCGCAGGCACATTGGCTGGTCACATCATTGAGTGCGGACCACAGGCGACCGGCGGCAACTTCACCGACTGGCGTGACGTTGCGGATGATCTTGACACCATCGGCTACCCGATTGCGCAGGTGAACGCGGACGGCACGTTTGTGTGCAGCAAGCCCGCTGACACGGGCGGCAAGGTGAGTATCGGCACGGTTTGCGAGCAGATGCTGTATGAGATCGGTGATCCGCAGGCCTACATCGTGCCCGACGTTGTGTGCGATTTTTCGCAGGTGCAGGTGCGCGAGACCGCGCCCGATCAGGTGCAAGTATCAGGTGCGCGCGGGTTGCCAGCGCCCGACACCTATAAGGTTTGCACTACCTATGCGGACGGGTTTCGCGGTGGGTTGATGATGGCGTTTATCGGCCTTGATGCCGCCGACAAGGCGCGCACCTATGCGCAGACCTCCATTGCCCGCGCGCAACGCATATTGCGGCAGGCCAACGCGGCAGATTTCACCGAAACCAGCATAGAGATCATTGGCGACGACGCGCATTACGGAAATGCATCGTCAAACCCAGCGTCCCGCGAAGTGGTGATGAAACTCGCGGCCAAACACCCTGACGCTCGCGGCATTGGGGTTTTGCTGAAAGAAGTGACCGGTCTGGCGCTGGCGACACCGCCGGGGCTGACGAGTTTTGCAGGCGGGCGGCCCAAGCCGTCCCCGGTCATCCGGCTGTTTTCGTTTTTGTTGCCCAAGAGCGCTGTGACAATCACGGTGGATGTTGAGGGTGACACCACCACGCAGCAGGCGGAGGAGGGCCTGGCATTTACGCCTTCAAGCCTTGAACGCCCCACTGAACCGGCCGCACCCGATATGGAAACCGCCACCAAAGAAGTGCCGCTCATCAGCCTTGCCTGGGCGCGTAGTGGCGACAAGGGAGACAAAGCCAATATCGGTGTGATTGCGCGCAAGGCGGACTATCTGCCGTATATCGCGCAGGCGCTTACAGCGGACGCCGTGGCAAAACGGTTTGCGCACTTCCTTGAGCGACCGGCAGACGCAACGGCTGTTCAACGGTTTTTCCTGCCCGGCTCACATGCGTTTAATTTTTTGCTGCACGACGCGCTGGGCGGTGGTGGTGTCGCCAGCCTGCGTGCTGACCCGCAAGCAAAGGCCTATGCGCAAATACTGCTGGACCATCCGGTGGCCGTTCCTGCAACGCTTGCCGGGCAGCTTTAATGCCACGATCCATCGACCAACCGCCTGAGGGGCAGTGATGCCAGTTTTCCAAAGCAAGATTGATCCGGGTTCGCAAGCCTTTGCGGCCAACCGTGCCGACATGCTGGCGCTGGTTGAGCAGTTGCGCAGCTACGAAGCGCGCGCCGCAGCGCTTTCAGAAAAGCGCAAGCCCCGGTTTGAGGAGCGCGGCCAGTTGACGCCACGCCAGCGGCTCGAACGCCTTCTGGACCCCGGTATGCCGTTTCAGCGGCTCTACAACATGGCGAACTTTCAGGTTGATGACCCCAACCCCGAAACATCCGTACCCGGTGCAAATATCATTGCCGGAATCGGCTTTGTTGGTGGCGTCCGCTGCATGATTTATGTGGATGACAGCGGCATCAGTGCAGGTGCCATGACCACGCAGTCTGTGGGCGTCATGACGGGCATCATGGACTGCGCCATCCGTCAGAAATTGCCGTTTGTGCATCTGGTGGAGAGCGCGGGCGCAAACCTGTTTGAATACACCGTGGAGCTGTGGGCGCATGGCGGGCGCATGTTTTATAATCTGGCGCGGTTAAGCGCGCTGGGCATTCCGACCTTTGTCATTCTGCATGGGCCATCGACGGCGGGCGGGGCCTATCAGCCGGGCATGAGCGACTATGTAATTGGCGTCAAGAAGAACGGCATGGCGGCGCTGGCAGGGGCGGCACTCGTCAAGGCTGCAACGGGCGAGGTGGCGGACCCTGCCGCGCTTGGTGGCACGGAGATGCACGCCAGTGTCACCGGGCTTGTGGAATATGTCGCGGAAGACGACGCGCACAGTATTCTCATTCTGCGCGATCTGATGACGCGCATTGACCACAACAAGCAGATTGCCCGCGCGCCGGCGCGCACCTATGAGCCGCCCAAACTCAGCCCGGATGAGTTGGCCGGTGTTGTGCCGGTGGATTATCGGCAACCTTATGATGTGCGAGAAGTTGCCGCCCGGCTGGTGGATGGCTCTGACTTTGTGGAGTTCAAGCCCCGTTACGGGCCTGCCACAGTGTGCCTTCAGGCAAGCATCATGGGTCATGCCTGCGGGTTGATCGGCAATAACGGGCCGATTGACCCGGCCGGGGCCACCAAGGCGTCACATTTCTTTCAGCTTTGCGACCAGTCCGATCTGCCAATCATTTTTTTGAACAACACTACCGGCTATATGGTGGGTACGGAATATGAGCAGGCGGGCATGATTAAGCACGGCTCGAAAATGATTCAGGCTGTGTCGAATGTGCGTGTGCCCAAAATCTCGCTGTATATTGGCGCGAGTTTTGGGGCGGGCAATTACGGCATGTCGGGTTATGCCTATGAGCCTGAGTTTCTGTTTGCCTGGCCCAACGCCACCACCGGCGTGATGGGCGGCGAACAGGCAGCAGGCACCATGGAGGAAGTGGCGCGAAGTTCCGCCGCACGGCGCGGGCAGGACGTGGATGAAGAAGCTCTGGCAGCGCAGCGGGCGGCTGTCGTCAAGCTATTCGACGATCAGTCCACGTCGTTTTATACGTCGGGACGGTTACTGGATCACGGCATCATAGACCCGCGTGATACGCGCAAGGTGCTTGGCTTCGCGCTGCAGACAATTTGGGAGGGGCGCAACAAGACGCTGCACCCCAACAGTTTCGGTGTTGGACGCCACTAAAGGGCAATACAAAAATGACAACGCTTCCCAACGTTTCTGCGGTTGACCTTGAGCTTGATGGTGGCTGGCTCACCATCTGGTTTGACCAGCCTGACACGCGCAATGCACTGACGGATGATCTGGTGGGCGACGTTCGTGCCACACTTGAGGCCGTGCGCGACGACAGGGCTGTGCGTGGTATCACCCTGCGCGGGCGGCACGGCATTTTTTGCGCGGGCGGCAATCTCAAGCAGTTCAAATCATCGTTTCAGGGCGGCGGGTCGCGTGATGACATTATTGCGATGTCAAAAAACGGGGCGGTGCTGTTTGACCTTATCAATGACATGCCACAGGTGGTGATTGCAGTGATTGAAGGTGCCGCCATGGCGGGCGGCTTTGGCATGGCGTGCTGTGCTGATGTGGTGATCTGCGAAACCTCGGCACGCTTTGCCATGACGGAAACCGCGATCGGCATTTCGCCAGCGCAGATTGCGCCGTTTGTTATTCAAAAACTCGGCTACGCCACCGCCAGGCGACTGATGCTGACCGCAGCCCGCTTCGACGGCGCCGGAGCGCACGAACTGGGCTTCGCTGACTTTGTCGCGAATGGCGTTGACGGCATCAACGCGGTTGAACAGCAAATCAGGTCGCAGGTGCTCAAATGCGCACCGGGTGCCATTGCCGACACCAAGTCGCTTATTCTGGCGCTGCCCGACATGGACAGGATGCAGGCGATTGATGCGGCGGCTGAAAACTTCACCGGGCGGCTGCTGAGTGACGAGGGCAGGGAGGGCGTTGCGTCCTTTCTGGAGAAGCGCAAGCCCGATTGGGCGCAGTAAAGGCGGACACCTACCATGCGTTTCAACTCCATACTGGTGGCCAACCGCGGCGAGATTGCCTGCCGCGTGATGCGCACGGCCAAGGCACTGGGCTATCGCACGGTGGCGGTTTATTCCGATGCTGACGCCCGCGCGCCGCATGTGGCGATGGCAGATCAGGCGGTGTGCATTGGCCCGGCCCCGGTGGCGCAATCCTATCTGGACCCTGAACGGATTTTGACTGCCGCCGAACAAACCGGCGCACAGGCCATTCATCCCGGCTATGGCTTTTTGAGCGAGAACGCAGACTTTGTGCGTGCCTGCGAGGCGCGCGGTCTGGTGTTTATCGGTCCGCGTGCGGACGCGGTGCAGTTGATGGGCAACAAGGCCGAAGCCAAACGGCGGATGATTGCGGCAGGCGTGCCGTGCGTGCCCGGCTATGAAGGCGCGGATCAGGCCGAAACAGCGTTTGTTGACGCCTCCAAAACGATCGGCTTTCCGGTGATGGTGAAAGCGGCGGCCGGGGGCGGCGGGCGCGGGATGCGGCTTGTGCAGCAGGCTGACGAGTTGCCTGAGGCTCTGAGACTGGCCCGCTCTGAAGCTGAAAACGCCTTTGGGTCCGGCGAGCTCATTCTGGAAAGGGCGATCATTCGGCCCCGCCACGTTGAAGTGCAGGTGTTTGCGGATGAAGCGGGCAACACGGTGCACCTGGGCGAGCGTGATTGCTCAGTGCAGCGCCGTCACCAGAAGGTTGTGGAAGAGGCACCATGCCCGGTATTGACGGCTGACTTGCGCCGCCGCATGGGCGCAGCGGCGGTGGAAGCAGCACAGGCTATCGGCTATCGCGGGGCGGGCACGGTTGAGTTTTTGCTTGCCGATGACGGTGCATTTTATTTTCTGGAAATGAACACGCGCTTGCAGGTGGAGCATCCGGTTACCGAACTCATCACCGGCCTTGACCTTGTGGCGCTGCAACTGCGCGTGGCGCAGGGGGAGCCGCTGGGGATAATGCAGGAGGACATTTCGCTGAACGGCCACGCCATAGAGGTGCGTCTGTATGCGGAAGATGTTTCCGACAATTTTCTGCCCAGTACCGGGCATATTGAGTTATGGGCACCACCCACAGGCGAGGGGGTGCGCGTGGATGCGGGCATTGCGACCGGCCTTGATGTATCGCCTTTCTATGACCCGATGATTGCCAAGATCATGGCACATGGCGAAACGCGCGACATTGCGCGGCGACGGCTGATTGAAGCGTTGCGCGGCACGGGCATTTTTGGTCCGAGCACCAACCGGGACTTTCTGATTGATGTGCTGTCGCGCGAAACCTTTGCATCCGGCGGGGCTACAACGGCGTTCATCGCCGAAGAGTTTTCCGACGACGATCTGTGCACAGCAGAGCCTGACGGCGTGAAGCTTGCGGCAGCATCCGTGCTGATGCTGATCGGGGAACGCCAGCGGGCGTGGTCTGCTGCTGTGGGCGTGGATGCGGAGCTGTTGAACTGGAGCAGTAGCGGGCGGCTGGCCACGTCCTATCAGTTTGAAGTGGGCGCGAACGTTGCCGACGTCACCGTTGTGGCAGCGGGCACCGATCAATGGACGGTCGAGTATGCAGGCAACAAGATTGCCGTCGTCGTTGAAACGATAAGCAATGCTCATTGCCGCCTCACCATCGACACGACCAGCTACGACATCTTGTTTGTGCTGCCGACGCCAGGCACGATTTCACTCAGCACCGCTGACACCAGCTACACATTGCGCAACCTTCACGCTACGGCTGGCCTCGATGATGATGCGGCAGGTGGCGGGCGCGTGGTGGCCCCCATGCACGGCCTCATTCTTGAGGTGCATGTGAGCGAAGGCCAGCAGGTGCGCAAAGGCGACCGGCTGGCTGTGCTCGAAGCGATGAAAATGCAGCACCAGATTTTAGCGCAGGTCGATGGCACTATCGCCAGCGTGCGCTGCACCGCTGGTGTGCAGGTGCCCGCTGGCGACGTGCTGGTAGAAATCGACGTGGCCGACGACGACGCGGCCTAGGCCGTCAGGCGGCTTTGGCGGTTGATTTGCGACGACGTGAACGGGCGCGATTGCGCGCAGCACCCGGCGCACCGGCTGTTGGCGATGAACGCTGTTTGCGCTTGCGCGGCTGCTGTTGCTGAACCGGCTCAGCCACCACCTCGACTTTTTCACGACCTGACGGCGGCGGGAAATCACCCACATCCAGCTTGCGCTTGATGAGCCGTTCAATGTCGCGCAGCAGGCTGCGTTCAGTGTTGTCGCACAGGGTCATAGCCTGTCCGCTTTTGCCCGCACGCGCGGTGCGGCCAACGCGGTGCACATAGGCTTCGGGCACGTTGGGCAGTTCGAAGTTCACAACGTGGGATACGTCATCCACATCAATGCCGCGTGCTGCAATGTCGGTGGCCACAAGCACCCGCACATTGCCGTTACGGAATGACGCAAGGCTGCGCACGCGCTGGTTCTGGCTCTTGTTGCCGTGAATGGCCGCTGCCTTGAACCCGTACTGCTCAAGATGCTGACATACTTTGTCGGCACCGCGCTTGGTGCGGGTGAACACGATGGCACGGTCCATGTCGGGCAGGCTCAGATAGTCCACCAGCACATTGCGCTTGGCGGCGGTCTGAAGCTGCAGCACTTTCTGGTCGATGCGGTCAATCGGTTTGGAGTTGGGCGTCACTGTCACTTCGACGGGGTTTTTCAAAAACTCCTGTGCCAGCTTGTGGATGGCCTTGGGCATGGTTGCCGATAGCAAGACCGTCTGACGCTTGGGCGGCAGGGCTGCAAGCAATTTGCGGATCTGCGGCATGAAACCAAGGTCAAACATCTGGTCGGCTTCGTCCAGCACAACGGTGTGCGTGGAATCAAGGCGCACGTTGCGTGAGCCCAGATGGTCCAGCAGGCGGCCGGGGGTGGCGACAATAATATCAACGCCCGTGGCCAGTGCCTTTATCTGCGGCGGTATCTTGGCACCGCCCACAATCACGGCGACAGACGGACGGCTGTGTTTGCCATAGGCGCGAATGTTGTCGGCAATCTGCGCGGCAAGCTCGCGGGTAGGCGCCAGAATAAGCGCCTTGCAGGTGCGGGCTTTGGCTGGCAACGGGTCTTTGGTAAGGCCGTCAAGGATGGGCAGCACGAAGGCGGCTGTCTTGCCGGTGCCGGTCTGGGCAATGCCCAGCACATCGGAACCTGCCATCATGGCGGGAACAACCCTGGCCTGAATGGGCGTAGGGGAAGTGTATCCTTCGGCTTCAATGGCACGAAGGAGCGGCTCGGCGAGGCCAAGCGGAATAAACTGATTCAAGAGAACTCTTTCACATAGGAACTGCGCCACCGCTCGAAATGGTCCGTTCACGGACCGCCGAAACAGGGGTGACGCAAAAGTGGTATCGCGGCCGGCGACAGTCGGGTCTGACCCTCATGCCGAGTGGGGCGGGTCAGCCTGTGCCTCAAAAACGAGGTTTCAGGGACCGGCCTCGCACTTGCGCGAACGCCAATGCCGCACCAAAGCGCGGCTTACGCAACAGGACATGGCACCGAACCCGGAAGAATGCAAGTCATGCCACCTATGCGCAACGCTGGCAGGCTAGGTGGCCATCCGGCGAAAAGCCCCCTTGTGGCCATCAATGAACTGGTGCTTGAGGGCACCCAGCACATGCGCGCCAATGACAAGGAAGAACACATAAGGCAGCACGATCTTGTGCAGCAGGCCCCAAATAACAATAGCCTCCTCACTCGGCGCCCAGAACAGCGGCGTGTCCCAGATGAAGAAATGCGACAGCTTGCCGGCATAGGTGGACATGACAAAGCCGGTAACCGGAAAGCCGATCATCAGCACATAGAGCAGCACATGGGCGCTATGGGCAGAGCGGCGCTCCCAGGGCTTGAGGGATGCATCAAGATGCGGGCGCGGCGCATAAAAGTGCCAGCCGAGTCGGGCAAGGGCGAGCGCCAGAATGATCAGGCCGATGGTCTTGTGCGCCACGTAATAGCCCGGTCTGAATGAGGTATCGTCGGGCACCATGGACATGAAAATACCCATCGGCACCAAAGACAGAAACATGACCGCAATGGCCCAGTGCAAATAGCGCGACACCCGGCCATAGGTGTCAGGTGTATTTGTGTCGGGCAGGGCCAACTTGTCGGTGCGCTTCATTTGCGCACTTGCAACCAGCAACAGAATAATCCCCGCCGCAAGACCTGCCGCGGCCTGAAGCCAGAGCAAGGTCGGTTTGGCCCCATCCGTCGGCACAACATGGGGTCGGGGGTCGGACACAAACCCGGTGCCATAAGCCCAGACGAACCACGAGGTGACAGCAAGGCAGCCCAGCGCGGCCAGCACAACGCCAATGGATCTTACGGTTGGCCTTGCAGCATTGAGCGCACCGGCCACCAGCACAGACGACACGATGATGCCCAGCGCCACCCAACTGCCTTCATGGTGAGGCATGCGCTCGGTGTTGGTTCCAATGCCGTCCTTCAAAAAATCGCTGGTGGCTTCTGCCTGCGCAAAGGCTGCATCAGGAACCATGCAGATGGCGAGCGCTGCCGCAGCAAGTACTGCGTTTATTGGCGTCGGAGCAAAGCGTGTCATGGCGTTCTCCTGCTTATGGACAGTGATCTGCGTCACGCAGCCTTCAGATAGTGGGCAATGCCTGAGCGGTTGAGCCGGCGCATGATTGAGTACGCTGCGAAGACTATTTTGACGGCGGCGGGCTCGTAGCCCGTCACCGCCTTTTGAAATGCCGGGCGGGCATACATGCGGGTCAGCCAGCCTGCCAGGTGCGGATGACGCGCTATCGGGTAGCGCATGGCAGCAACGCGATGCACATTCACCACCCAGGAAATATCGGCCAGCCCATAAGCCTGCCCCGACAGCCATGGGTTGCTTTCCAGACGATTGTCCAACGCTGCAAAAATCGCATCCACCTCATGAACGGCAGCGCGGATTTTGGTGTCGCCAAAGCCCTGCCTGGAAGAGAACTCCCGCATGAACGCAACCAGCTTTTCGTCTGCGCGGTTTTTCTCAAGATCGTCTAGCTGCTGTTCGCTCATGCGCCGAACCGGCTTGAACAGAAACTCATGGCTGAGGAGCTTTATAGTGCCCTGCAGGGATGATGACGCCGCGAGGGAGCTGGTCAGGTAGTCAGCATCCGCTTCGTTTTCAGGGCAGAGTGTCGGGCCATCGAACGTGTGGTCCACGTAATCAATGATGTCGTTGGACTCCACGATTGTTCGCCCATCGTGAATGAGCACCGGCACAACACCATTGGGGTTGAGCGCCTGAAACTCCGGCGTCACATGCTCGTTGTCGGGCAGCGACACATGATGCGATGTCCAACGCACTGCTTTTTCTTCCAGCACAAGACGCACACGCTGGGAGCAGTTGGACATAGCGAAATGAAACAGATGGACGCCGGTCAGCGCCTTAATGTCATCGCGCCGGGTTTCAATCTCAGCCACGGGGCACCTCCTGCGGATCAACCAACAAAGCGGCCGTAATAATGCGCTCCACATCATCCGGGTCCGGACTGGTATTGGTACCGGTCAGCAGATGCATTTCGGGGGCCTGGCTATACACCGTGCCGGCAATGGCAATGGCGCTGTAATACAGAAGCACCGGGTCGCCGTCGCGCACCACACCGGCACGCTGCCCGTCACGGATCAGTTGGATGGCGGTGTCAAAAAAATCCTGCACGTAGGTTTTGACCAGCCAGCGCAGCCGGTCGCTGGGGGCGCGGGCCTCGATGGTCATCAGACGGTGAAAGTCAGCATCTGCGGCACACATGCGGATGAGCACCCGAAGCGTACCGATCAGTTGATCGGCCAGTGTTTTGCCCGGTGCCGGATTGAGTGTTTTCGCTATGTCGGGGGCCATGGCGGTGAAATAGCTGTCCATCACCGCCTGCCACAGCTCGTGCTTTGACCCGAAGTGATAGCGCAGCAACCCCTGCGTCACGCCGGCCATGGCGGCAATCTGGCGGGTGGATGCACCGTCAAATCCCACAGACGCAAAGCAGGTTTTGCCGGCGCTCAAAATGGCGTCTCGCGCTTTGACACTGGCGGCGGTGGCTTGTTTGGGCACGGTTCAACCTGCTGCGGGAAGGTGTTCCAGAGCAGCGGTTATGACACCATGTAAAAAACTATTCAATCGAATAATTTTTGATACGCGCTATTCCATCTCAAGATCCGGCGTCTGAAGCACGGAGCGCAGCAGCGGGTTGGGGAAGCGGCGCTTCATGGTGACGGCGTAAAAGACCTCGGCGATGCCGGTCAGTTTTTCAGCTTCCACAAGCAGGCCCGATGCCAGTTCATCCCGCACCACGATGGGGGGCAGCACGGCAAGGCCCACATCTTCGCGCGCGAGCAGGCGCATCATCGCCATGTCATCCACTTCTGCGGCAATCTGCGGGCGGATGCCCAGGCGCTGGGTGAGGGCGTCAAACCCTGTGCGCACGCTGCTGTCGGATGTGGGCAGGATAATGGGGTGGCTTACGAGCAGTTGCGGGAGGGTATGTTTTTTGCCGATGCGCTTTGGGGCGCCCACAAGGCTCACCTCCTGTTCGGCCAGACGATGCGCCACAAAAAGCGTCACGGCATCGCGGGCGGGAGCCTGATTGGTCAGCACCACATCAAGCGTGAGCGCTTCAAGCGCGCGCAGAAGTTCGGTCGGGCTGCCTGACCGCAAAATCACCTCAACGTCTGGCCGCGCGAGGACTGGACGCAAAAAGCCGATCTGGAAGTTGCGTGAGAGCGTGGCCAGCGCGCCGACGCGCAATGCCTGGCGGGTGGTGCCGGTTTCACGCAGGGTGCCCAGCAGTTCATCGCCGGTGGAAAAAATGGTCTCCGCGTGGTCGAGCGTGATGCGGCCGGCTTCCGTGAGGTGAAGCTGTCGGGCGTAACGGTCAAACAGCCGGTGGCCCAGACGCTCTTCCAGTTTCCTGATCTGCACCGACAGCGTGGACTGCGACACGTTCAGGCGCTCGGCGGTGCGGGTAAGGTTGCCATCAAGGGCAACGGCCCAGAAATAGCGCAGGTGGTTATAATTGAGATCGTTCATTCGTTCTATAAATCAGAATGAAATTGCGTAAACAATGTATTTTTTTCATTGAAATGCGCCTGCTAGGTCACGGGCACGTTTTGCCCCACCCTTGGAGCTGATTCACCAGCTCACGCCTCATCGGGATATTTGCATTGCTGACTTATCTGCTTGCGCTCACAGCGCCGCTCGCCTTGATCGCGGTTGCCTTCCTGGCCTCCAAATCTCCGGGAAAGCGCCCCGGCAGTCTGCCCCGTATTGCGGAGGGGGTAACGCTTGCCACGTTTGTTGTGGCGCTCCTGTGCACGGCGTTGTTGATCTCGAACGGGGCGGCTACCAGCCCGCTGCTGGGGGTGTTCGGCGTCGGCTTCTCGGTGCGGCTTGATCTGGTGAGCAGCGTCATGATGCTGCTGGTGTCGTTTGTCGGCTGGGTGGTGGTTCGGTTCTCGGTCACCTATCTGGATGGCGAAGAACGGCAGGGAGCGTTTACCGGGTGGCTGTGCGTCACGCTGGCCGCCGTTTTGCTGCTGGTTATGTCCGGCAATCTGGTTCAGCTCGTGGGCGCCTGGATTGCTACCAGCCTGGCGCTGCACAAGTTGCTGCTGTTTTACCCAAAGCGGGTGGCGGCACAGCGGGCCGCGCGCAAGAAATACATCACCGCGCGCCTTGGTGACGGCTTTCTGGTTGCGGCCGCTTTGGTGTTGTGGGTCGGCTATGGCACCAGCGATATCTCAGCCATTCTGGGTGCCGCCCGCCTTGGTGAAGGCGCGAACTATGCCCCTTGGGGTGCGGGCCTGCTGGCCTTTGCAGCATTGCTGAAGTCGGCGCAGTTTCCCACCCATGGCTGGCTTACCGAGGTGATGGAAGCACCGACGCCCGTTTCAGCCCTGCTGCACGCGGGTGTCATCAATGCGGGCGGGTTTTTGCTGATCCGGTTTGCCGACGTGATGCTGCTGGCACCCGGCGTGCTGGCCATGCTGGTGATGTTTGGCGGGTTCACGGCACTGTTCGGCGGGCTTGTGATGCTGACGCAGCCGGCTGTGAAAACATCACTGGCCTGGTCCACGGTCGCGCAGATGGGGTTCATGATTTTGCAGTGCGGTCTGGCGCTGTTTCCGCTGGCGCTGCTGCACATCGTGGCGCATTCGCTCTACAAGGCACACGCATTTTTGGCGTCAGGCAGTGCGGTTGATCTGATTGCCGCCATCCGCAGACCGGGACCGATTGCCATTCCCAATGCGGTTGCGGTGGGACGCGCCTTCGTTGTGGCGCTGGCGATATATGCCGCGATCGGCTTTGCGTTTGGATATTACGACAAGTCCGCTCAGGCGATTGCGCTGGGAGCCATTCTGATTTTCGGCGTCGCCTATTTGCTGGCGCAGGGGCTTGCAGATGCCGCACCCAAGGCACTGACATTGCGCACGGCAGTGTATGCGGTGGCCGCGTCCATCGGCTACTTCGCGCTTCAAACAAGTGCCGTATGGCTGGCGGCGGGCACATTGCCGCCAACGCCCGCGGCAGGGCCGCTTGAATGGGTGCTGATTATTCTGGCCGTTATCAGTTTTGGCCTGGTGGCCATCGCACAGGCAATGTTTCCGCTATGGGCCTATCACCCGGCGGCGGCGGGGCTGCGGGTTCACCTTGCCAACGGGCTTTATGCCAACGCCATATTTGATCGACTGGTTCACAGTTGGTCGCTGCGCAAATCTTTGTAAGGACGCCTTTCATGAGCACGACCCTCGGCAGTGACCCTGACCTTCTGGCACACAGCATTGATGCAGCCACGCGGGCGATACCACCGGTGTGGCCGCTTGCCTCCAGTGTCGCCGTCAATCCGTTTTTGGGGCAGGCCGACCAAACGCTGGCAGAAGTTGCCAGCCGCCTTGGCCGCGTTGCCGGTGTGGCCGTCACCATGCCGCGCCAATGGTATGCGCAGCGTATCGACGCCGACACCATCACGGATGCTGATCTGGCCGATGCGCTTGCTGCCTGCGCAGATGGCCCCGCATCAATTGAAGCCCTCAAAAAAGCGGCACACGAAGACGCACCGCCAGCACAGGCGCTTGCGGCAATCACCGACCTGGCCGCCGAGGCGTCCGGTGTTGACTGGTCCAGCCTGTTCATCGAACGGTTTGGCGCATGGGCTTCAGGATATTTCGACGAAGGGCAGGCGCTGTGGGCGGCCCCCAGGGGGCGCGGGGCCTATACCGCGTGGCGGGCCGTTGCAATCTATGATCTGACGCCGGAAATAAACGGGCTGACGGGCTTTGCCGCGCATGTGGATGGTGCGCCGGAAAATGCCGGTCAAGCCATCGCGCGCGTGTGTGACCGGCTGGGCATTACAGCCGCAGGCGCAGAAACCTATTTTCACCAGATGCTGATGACCCTTGGCGGCTGGGGCCATTATGCCCGCTACCGGCTGTGGCAGGCTGAACTTGCCGGAGACTCTGACACCATCCTGACGGATTTTCTCGCTATCCGCCTTTTGTGGGAGGAGGCGCTATATGATTTGTATGCGGATGAAATAGCTTCGAAATGGCAAGCTGTGCGCACACAGCACGAGGCACCTGTCGCTGCGAGCGCTGAGCAGGTTATTGATGCGCTGTTGCAGGACGCTGCCGACCGCGCCGCCCAGCGTGGATTGGCACAGACGCTTTCAATGCCTGGCCCCATCGCCAAAGGGGAACGGCCGCTCATGCAGGCCGCGTTCTGCATTGATGTGCGCTCTGAAGTATTCCGGCGCGCGCTTGAGGCGACGCACCCGTCTGTTCAGACGCTTGGGTTTGCCGGTTTTTTTGGTCTCACAGCGGCGCACAGGCGGTTTGCCTCCGACGTGGTTGAGTTGCGCCTGCCGGTGTTGCTCAATCCCGGCGTTACCACGGTGTCAGGCACGCAAGACCAGGCCGATGATGATCTGTCGGCGCGGTTCAGGGCGCGCGCATCGCGGGCATGGGGGCGGTTCAAGCTGGCTGCCGTTTCATCGTTTGCCTTTGTTGAAGCCACCGGCCCGCTTTATGCCGCCAAGCTGGTGCGTGACGCGCTGGGCCTGCACGCGGAACCTGCGCCCAATGACCCGGCCCCCCGGCTTGATCCGGCGCTTGATCTGACCGCACGCATTACGGCGGCTGAAACCGTGCTGCGCGCCATGTCGCTTACCACCAACTTTGCCCGCGTTGTGCTGCTGGCGGGGCATGGAGCAAATGTTGTCAACAATCCCCATGCCAGCGGTCTGCATTGCGGGGCGTGCGGCGGGTATTCCGGCGAAGTGAACGCGCGGTTGCTGGCAGCACTGCTGAACGACTCTGACGTTCGGGCAGGCCTTGTGGCGCAGGGCATCACCATTCCGGCTGATACGCTGTTTTTGGGCGCGCTGCACGACACCACAACAGACGCAGTAACGATCTACAATGCTGACCATCCGTCCACGGATCACCTTCAGGATCTCGACCGTGTTCGCGGCTGGCTCGCCACAGGGGGCAGGGTGGCGCGGGGTGAACGGGCGTTGCGGTTGCCTCGGGCTGACGGTGCAAGCGCAATCCCCGCGCGCAGCCGCAACTGGGCCGAAGTGCGGCCTGAATGGGCGCTGGCAGGCTGCAAGGCTTTTATTGCCGCACCGCGTAGCCGCACAACCGGTCGCAGCCTCGAAGGCCGCGCGTTCCTGCATGACTACGACTGGCAGCAGGACAAGGGCTTTGGCGTACTCGAACTCATCATGACGGCCCCCGTTGTGGTGGCGAGCTGGATCAGCCTTCAATACTACGGCTCAACCGTCGCACCCGATGTGTTTGGGGCCGGCAACAAGCTGCTGCACAACGTGGCAGGCGGCATCGGAGTGGTGGAAGGCAATGGCGGCGCGCTGCGTCCTGGTCTGCCGTGGCAATCCGTCCATGACGGCGACGACTACGTGCACGAACCGCTGCGCCTGAGCGTGTGCATCGAAGCCCCGCGCGACGCCATGATCGACATCCTCAAACGCCACGACGGCGTGCGCGCCCTGTTCGACAACCACTGGCTGCACCTGTTTGCCCTCGACGACAGCGGCCGCATGGCATGGCGCTATGCGGGCAATCTGGAGTGGGAAGCGATGCCGGATGTAGCGCAGGCGGAAGCGGCAGCCTAGGCGCTTTCAGGGGTCATGACATTGTGACGGAGGAGGGATTCAAACCCAGCCGGCACCGTTAGGTGTCAAACAAAAAGTCCGGCTGTTCGGCGGATATGCCCTGGTGCCGATGCCGGACACAAAAATGGCGGAGAGGGAGGGATTCGAACCCCCGGGACCGTGAAGCCCAACGGTTTTCAAGACCGCCGCATTCGACCACTCTGCCACCTCTCCGCGAAGCGCATGGGTTTTGGCCGTGCGGGCACAGCATTAGCGGGGTCTGGCGGGTTTCGCAATAAGCTGAACGTTGCTGCGGTATTTGCTGACAACGCTACTGCTGATAAATGCGCGGGCGAGGGGCGTTAACCGTGTTTTCGGCGCGGGTTTGCGCTTGGGCGGCATCGGCGCGAGACTTTTTGCTGAATGGGGCGGGTGCAACCGCAATTGCTTGCTTTTCAGGGCTTTCCCGTGCTTTTAAGCTAGTAAGGAAAAGCAAAAGAGCCTGGAAAAATCCGGGCATGTCAGGTGTGTCTGCGTGGACTAGCCGCGTAGAGCACGACCACAAGGGGAGTTCTGAATGACACTTACAGAATACGATCTGGTTCAGACATGGATTCCGGCGTCTATGATCGCCGTGCTCATGTTGCTGATCCTGCTGGACAGCATGTGGCTGTCGCGCAAGTCCCGCAAGGAGATGGCCAGGTCCGGCGGTGACGGCGGACCCAGCACAGGTGGCGGCGGCGGTGGTGGCCGTGACAGCGAAGCCAAATGGCATGAGCAGAACAAGTCTGATTTTGCGGCGCGCCAGTGGCACGAAAAAAACCGTGAAATCCTGCGCAACAAGCAGGGCACAGCAGCTCAGGCGGTGGGGGCAGCCCCCACCGCTGCGTTTGCCATGGGCGCCTCCAATCAGCCGTCAGCGAAAGCTGGCGGTTATTGGGGGCCGTGGATTGTGCTGACCAGCCTCATTCTGGGTGCCGGGCTGGCGTTCTACGCGATTTTCCCGCTTACCCAGCAATAGGCTTACCCAGCAATAGATACACGCTTACGTCTAACCTGACCTGAACGCTGCTTCACGCAAATACCGGCAGTTCCGGCAGAGCCTCCGCCAGCGGCAACGCGATGAGCGCTTCTGCCAGCGCCTGCGGCTCCGCAACTCCCCCAAACTCCATAAGGCCAATCGCTTTGGCCACAACGTCCGGCGGCATCAACGGTGCCTCAGGGTCTCCCTTTGCGCAGTCGCGCGCGGCGCGGTGCACGGTACCATCGGTCATCACCACTTCAACGGCACTTCCCCAATCACGCGGATAGGCAGAGGCGTAAGGATCCACCACCTTCACTTCAATGCCGGACGCCATGCGGTGTGCCTTGAGACGGGCCGCATCGTCAAACGATCCAAGCGTTACATCGCCGTCGTGCAGCGCTGTCGCGATGCAATGTTGCAGCGAGAACTTGGCTTCGTATTCGCTGTTCGCGTGGGGGCGGTCACACACATCAAACGCGGCGCGATAGGTTTCAACGGTAATGGCGTGAATGTCGTCCGGGCCTGCGTGGTGAAGCGTTTGGTGCAGCTCCAGCGCGGCGTCAATTGCCGGGTGCGTATGGCGGCACGAGGGCCACGGCTTCATCGAGGTCAGCACGAGTTGCCACGGGCCGTCGGCGCGCGACATCACCTGCGTCACGTCCCCATCAGGGCAGGCGGCGGCGAAAAACCCGCGCGGACCTTCGAGGATTTTTGGCGGGCCGGTAAAGCCCAGTGCGGCCAGATCTGCGGCCTGCACGCCGGCCTGCGCGGCGTGGCCTGCATGAAGGTGCTTGGTCATGGCCCCGGTATCCAGAAACTCCCACAGTCCTGACGACTGGCTGCCGGCGTTGCCCAGCGCATCCACCGTTGCGTCTTCGTCGAGGCCCAAAAGTGTGGCGGCGGCCATGGCGGAGCCGTAGGGGCCGCAGGTGGCGGTGTTGTGCCAGATGCGGTAATGCGCCGGGCCGACGCCCATGCCGACGCGGGTTGTGAGTTCAAACCCTTCCAGCACGGCGCGCAAGAAATCCGGCCCCGTGGAGCCTTCGCGCATTGCAACCGCCCATGCGGCAGGCACAACCACGCAGCCGGGATGCACCACCGAGGCGCGATGCAGGTCGTCGGTCTCCAGAATGTGAGTGAGAGCGCCCATCAGCAGCGCGTGCGCGCCGGTATCAAATGGTGCTGTTGGCTTGTGAGGGCCATTTCCCGCCCAGCGCAGCAGCTTGCGGCCGGGCTCACTGTTGCGGCCGCCCAGCATGTTGGCCACAGCGTCCAGCACAAACAGCGCGGCCATGGCCAGATCGTCGCTGCTGGCGGCCTTGGCACGGGTGTGGCGCACAAGTTGGCGGGTGAGGGGGATGTCGCTGGTCGGGGTCATCAATTCGTAAACACCTCGTTTACCTTATTGCGGGCACTATGAGTGCCATAATTGGGGACTGCCATGATGGGGGCCGGTGCGCTCCTTACATTTACAGTGTAGCGAGGATAATGGGGCCATGAACCGGATGATGTCACGCGCGGGACTTTTGCTGGGCGCCTGTCTTGTGGTTGCGGGTTGTGCGGAAACACAGCTTGCCGGAGCCGTGATGAAGGAAGTGAGCCGCAGTGAGATTCCGTCCGGGCAGGGCGGTTACTGGAAAGTCGGCAACCCTTATCAGATTGCCGGTGAGTGGTACTACCCGCGCGAAGACGAGCGCTACGACAGCACAGGCATCGCCTCGTGGTATGGCCCGCAATTTCACAAGAAGATGACCGCCAACGGCGAGATATTCGACATGCATCAGGTATCGGCCGCGCATCCAACTCTGCCGATGCCGACCATGGCGCGGGTGACAAATCTTGAAAACGGCCGCTCGCTGATTGTGCGCGTCAATGACCGCGGCCCGTTCGCCCGTGGCCGCGAAATTGATATGTCGATGCGCGCGGCAGAGCTGTTGGGCTTCAAGGAACAGGGCACCGCCAAAGTGCGTGTGCAATATCTCGGCAAGGCTGAGGGCTGGACCGGTGAGCAGGGTTTGCAGACGGCGGATGCAGCAGCCCCTGTTGCGCCTGCGGTTGCTCAGGCAGCAACATACATGCAGCCGGTGGAAGAAAACAACGACGACGACGGCATTGCGACGGCAGGTCTGCCGCCACTGCCGGGCTCTGCGGTTGATGTATCGCTGCTGGCCGGTGCCGGTTCAGCGGCAGCAGGCGGGGCTTCCGCAGTTGCACCGTCTGCCCCTGCGTCGCAGAGCAACATGATGGCACCGGTGGCGGATGCATTTTTTGTACAGGCGGGGTCTTTCCGCAGCGCAGGCAATGCCAACGCGCTGGCCTCGCAATTATCCGACCTTGGTCCGGTGGATGTCACCGAATCAGTGGTGGACGGCACGTCGTGGTATCGGGTGCGGGTTGGGCCGGTGACCAACAGCCAGGGCGCGGACGGCCTGCTGCAGTCGGTGATTTCACGTGGCCAGAATGGTGCCCGCGTCGTCATAAAATAGGCGCTTTGCTCACCTAAAACTGCCGGTTACTGCGTCGTTTTGGGTGGCTATGCCTGCCTTTTGTGCGCGCCCTCTGGCACCCGCCGCCAAGACGCGGTACTCCAATCAGTGCGCACATTTTTGAATCGGGTGCGCGCCGATGGAGCCTCTTGCCGATGATCGCCCGCAACGTTTTTTTTGCCGCTTTTCTTGTTCTGGCCACACCCCTTGGCGTGCCAACCGCGCAGGCTATTGAAACACCTGCCAGCTATCTGTCGCTGATGGACTACGAGACCGGCGAGATCATTTACCAAAAGCAGGGCGACGCACTGATGGCACCCGCCTCAATGTCCAAACTCATGACCATGGTTATGTTGTTTGACGCCATCAACGAAGGCCGTGTCACGCTCGAAGATGAGTTTGTGATCTCTGAAAATGCGTGGCGGCGGGGCGGAGCGGCGTCGGGCTCCTCCACCATGTTTGCCGAGTTGAACAGTCGCGTGCCGGTGCGTGACCTCATTTATGGTGTCATCGTGCAGTCGGGCAATGATGCGTGCATTGCAATCGCAGAGGCGCTGGCAGGGTCTGAGGCGGTGTTTGCTGATCGCATGACGCAGCGCGCGCGCGAGATTGGCCTTGCGACGTCCACATTCAAAAACGCAACCGGATGGCCGGATGAGGGCCACTTGATGACGGCCAATGAACTGGCCATTCTGGCGCGCTACATCATTGAGACGTACCCGGAGTTTTACGAGATTTACGCGGTGCGCGATTTTGAGTGGAATGGCATCAGCCAGTCCAACCGCAACCCGCTGATTTACATGAATATGGGCGCCGATGGCCTCAAGACCGGGCATACGTCTGTTTCAGGCTATGGCCTCACGGCCTCAGCGGTGCGGGACGGGCGTCGGCTTATTCTGGTGGTCAACGGCCTGTCGTCGGAGCGCGAACGCGCCAACGAGACACAACGCCTGATGGACTGGGCGTTTCGCGAGTTCCGCCGCTATGAGTTGCTGAAGGCTGACCAGGTGCTGGAACGCGCGCCGGTATGGCAGGGCAGCAGCCGCACCGTGCCGCTGGTGCTTGCGAATGATCTGGCGCTCACCATGTCGCGGGACGGGCGCAAGGGGCTTGATGTCAAAGTGCGGTATGACGGTCCGTTGCGCGCGCCAATTGCGGCGGGCGACACGGTAGGGCAACTGGTTGTCACCGCACCAGGAATGCCTGAACGCACGGTGCCGCTGGTTGCCGGTGCAAGCGTTGAGGAACTTGGGCTGTTCGGCAAGGCAATGGGTGCTTTGACGACCCTTGTTTCCGGCCAGTAACAAACCAGCATGATGCGGGGAAAGTTCATTACGTTTGAAGGCGGCGAGGGGGCCGGCAAATCCACGCAGGTTCGTCGGCTGATTGCCGCACTGGACAAGCGCGGCATTGAGGCACTGGCAACGCGCGAACCAGGCGGCGCACCGTCTGCGGAAGAAATCCGGTCGCTGCTGGTCAGTGGCCCACCAGACAGATGGCGACCATTGTCGGAAGCGCTGCTACTGAATGCGGCGCGCAACGAACACCTTGAACGCCTGATCCGGCCCGCGCTGGAGGAAGGGCGCTGGGTCATCTCAGACCGGTTCGCGGATTCAACAACCGCCTATCAGGGATACGCGCAGAAACTGGGGACGGATGTGACAGCCGCGCTTGAGGCGCTGGTGGTGGGGGACACGAAGCCTGACCTCACGATTATTCTGGATGTGCCGGCCGACAGAGGGCTTGAGCGGGCGGCGGTCCGCGAGGGCCGCAACCCGGAAGGCGAGACGCGCTATGAACGCTTCAGCATGCGGTTTCACGAGACGCTGCGGCAGGCTTTTTTGGAAATCGCCAAAGCTGATCCGCAGCGTTGCGTGGTGATTGATGCCGTGCAGCCCGAAGCCGACGTATCGGCGCAGATATGGCACGCCGTTACGGCGCGCTTTGCCGAAGTGGCAACCTAGCCATGGCACGCGCACCGGCCCCCATGGACCTGCCCGAACCCGACCAGCTTGAAGGCTTTGCCCATCCGCGCGAAACAGAGCTGCTGTATGGCCACGCGGACGCGGAAGAAGCGCTGCGCACGGCCTTCATGTCGGGCCGGTTGCATCATGCGTGGCTGGTGACGGGGCCTGCGGGCATAGGCAAGGCCACGCTGGCCTACAGGTTTGCGCGGTTCCTGCTCAAATACAGTGACCCGCGCATCGCCGAGGCCGCCAACGTCAAGACGCTGCATCTGCCGCCTGAAGACGCTGTGTTTCGCCGCGTTGCTGCACGCGGCCATGCCAATGTATTGACCCTGCGCAAGCCGTGGAACGACAAGACCAAAAAGTTCATGACCGTGCTGTCGGTGGATGAAGTACGCCGGACGCACGACTTTTTCGGCATGAAGGCCGGTGAGGGCGGCTGGCGCATCTGCATTGTGGATACGGCAGACGACATGAATGCGAGCGCTGCCAATGCGTTGCTGAAAGTGCTGGAGGAGCCCCCCGCGCAGACCGTGTTTTTTGTGCTTGCAAATCATCCCGGCCGGTTACTGCCCACCATCCGCTCGCGCTGTCGCCAGCTTGCGCTCAAACCGTTGCCGCATGACCAGTTGATGGCTGCCGTGCAGGGTCATCTGGGGCATATGGCGGATGGCGATATGGAAGCCGTGGCCAAGCTGGCGCAGGGCAGTGTGGGCCGCGCCCTGCAACTGGCGGGCGGGGGTGGCATTGAGCTGTATCGTGAGGTCAGCGGGCTGATTGCAGCACTGCCAAAGCCGGACGTTCCGGCCATTCATGCGCTGGCTGAAAAACTGGCACGACGCGGCAATGACCAGGCCTACAGCATGTTTCGCGATCTGTTGTCAGACTGGCTGGTTCGGCTGGTGCGCAGTGGCGCACTGCCGCCGGGCAGCGATGACGAGGTGATTGCCGGGGAGGGCCAGGTGATGGCGCGGCTGGCTGCGGGCACGTCGCTTGATCGGTGGGTAGAGGTGTGGGAAAACACGGGCCGCACCGCTGACCGGGCGGAGGCGCTCAATCTTGACCGCAAGCAGGTGATCCTTGGCACGTTTGCAGCGCTGGAAGCTGCAGCGCGCGGATAGCCTGCACTTGCGTTGACCGAAAGAAAAACCGCCATGTCCGGCGACAAGAGTTTTTATATCACCACCGCCATTTCCTATCCCAACGGCGCGCCGCATATCGGCCACGCCTATGAGGCGCTGACCACTGACGTGCTGGCACGCTTCAAGCGGCAGGACGGCTATGACGTGTTTTTTCTGACGGGTACGGATGAACACGGTCAGAAGATGGTGGAGACGGCAGAAAAAGAAGGCATTAGCGTAACGCAGCTTGCCGACCGCAACACGCCCAAGTTCAAAGCACTTGTGGAAGCCCTCAACTGCTCCAACACCGATTTTATTTCCACGCGTGAGCCACGTCACCACACAGCGTCTCAGGAAATATGGAAGCGGCTGGCTGACAAGGGCGATATTTATCTGGGCAAATATGAAGGCTGGTACTCGGTGCGCGACGAGGCGTTTTATACCGAGACCGAACTGACCGAAGGGCCAAACGGCGAGAAGCTGGCGCCCACGGGCACCGAGGTGAAGTGGATGGAAGAAGAGAGCTATTTCTTCAAGCTCTCTGCCTATCAGGACAGGCTGCTTGAGCTGTATGAAATCCAGCCGGGCTTTGTGCAGCCGGACGCCCGGCGCAACGAAATCATGTCGTTCGTCAAAGGCGGGCTCAAGGATCTGTCGGTCTCCCGCAAGACGCTGACATGGGGTGTGCCGGTGCCCGGCGATGAAAGCCACGTGATGTATGTGTGGATTGATGCGCTGACCAACTACATAACCGGTGTTGGCTTTCCCGGCATTGATGATGCGACGTTTGCAAAGTTCTGGCCCGCAGACCTGCACATTATCGGCAAGGATATTTTGCGGTTCCACACGGTCTATTGGCCGGCGTTTTTGATGTCCGCTGAGATTGCGTTGCCCAAGCGTGTTTTCGCACACGGCTTTTTGTACAATCGCGGTGAGAAGATGTCGAAGTCACTGGGCAATGTGCTGGACCCGTTCGGCATGATTGACGAATACGGCGTGGATGCGTTCCGCTATTTCTTTTGCCGTGAGGTGCCGTATGGGCAGGACGGCAGCTATGGCCACGAAGCCATGGTCAACCGCATCAACGCGGACCTTGCCAATGATCTTGGCAACCTGGCCCAGCGCTCGCTGTCGATGGTGGCAAAAAACTGCGATGGCGTGGTGCCGCAGCCGGGTGATCTTTCTGACGACGATCGCGCCATGCTGCGGGCGGTGGACGGCCTGCTGCCTGCAGCGCGTGAGGCAATGGACGCGCAGGCTATTCACACCTATGCGGGCGATGTCTGGAAAGTAGTGGCGGATGCCAATCGGTATTTCGCGGGCCAGGAACCTTGGGCGCTGAAAAAGACGGACCCGGAGCGTATGGGCACCGTGTTGTATGTGACCGCCGAGATTATTCGGCAGGTGGCAATACTAGCGCTGCCCATCATGCCCGCATCGTGTGCTGCGTTGCTGGACCAGGCGGCGGTGGATAGTGATGCGCGGACCTTTGCACATCTGGGTGAGGGCGGGCGGCTGGTGCCGGGCACGGCACTGCCAAAGCCCGAAGGTGTGTTCCCGCGCTATGTGGATGCAGAAAAGGCTGAGTAGGTTTCATGCTTGTTGATAGCCATTGCCACCTTGATTACCCCGGCCTTGCAGAAGACCTGGACGGCGTTGTGGCGCGGGCAGGCGCTGCGGGCGTGCAGCGTATGCTGACGATCTGCGTCAAGCTGTCGGAGTTTGAGCGCGTTCATGCGGTGGCCAAGCGGTTTGACAATGTGTGGTGCACCGTCGGCGTTCATCCCCATGAGGCCGACAGCGAAACCGGCGTGACGGCGCAACGCATCGTTGAAGCCACGCAGGCACCTGAAGTGGTGGGCATTGGCGAAACGGGGCTGGATTACTTCTATGACAATGCACCGCGCGATGAGCAGCGGACGTGCTTTCTGGCCCATATTGATGCGGCCCGGCAAACGCAGCTTCCGCTGATTATTCATGCGCGTGACGCAGATGATGACATGGCCGAGATTCTGGAAGCCGAACACGCAAAGGGCGCGTTTCCGTTTTTGCTGCATTGTTTTTCGTCAGGGCCCGAACTGGCCCAACGCGCGGTGGCCATTGGTGGCTACGTGTCGCTGTCGGGCATCATCACCTTCAAGAAGGCCGACGACATTCGCGAGACAGTGAAAGCCTTGCCGCTGGAGCGGCTATTGGTGGAGACGGACGCGCCGTATCTGGCGCCCGTGCCTCATCGCGGGAAAACCAACGAGCCTGCGTTTACCGCGCACACCGCCGCCAGGCTGGCGGAGATCAAGGGCGTGACGCCTGACGAAATTGCGCAGGTGACAACAGACAACTTCCATCGTCTGTTCACAAAAGTACCAGCCCCGGACACCGCAGCTCATGGCTGAATATCTCAAAGTGACAATACTGGGCTGCGGCTCGTCGGGTGGTGTACCGCGCATCGGCAACAAGTGGGGCGACTGTGACCCCAATGAACCAAAGAACCGTCGTCGCCGCTGCTCGATACTGGTGCAGAAGTCGGCCAAGAAAAATGGTCCGACGACGGATGTTCTGATTGACACGTCGCCCGACATGGCCGAGCAGTTGAACCGGGCCGATCAGCCGCGCCTCGATGCCGTGCTGTACACCCACGCCCATGCCGACCAGGCACACGGCATTGACGACCTGCGCATGGTTGCCATGAACATGCGGGCGCGGGTGGATGTGTATATGGATGAGACAACCGCCAGATGGATTACCACGCGGTTTGATTATTGCTTCAGGACACCTGAAGGCTCCAGCTATCCGCCGATACTGAACCCGCATCCGCTGGAGCCGCATGTGCCGGTCACGATTGACGGGCCGGGCGGGCCGGTAACGTTTGAGCCGCTGCTGCTTGAGCACGGCGATATCCCAGCGCTTGGCTTCAAGGTCGGCCAGGTTGCCTATTCGCCGGATGTGGTGGGCGTGCCGCCGCGTGCGCGCGATGCCATTCGCGGGGCTGACTGCTGGATTGTGGATGCGTTACGGCGGATGCCGCATCCTTCGCACGCCAACCTTGATATGTCGCTTGGCTGGCTGGCCGACGTAAAGCCGAAGCTGGGCGTGCTCACCAACATGCATGTGGACCTTGATTACCAGACACTGGTGCGCGAGCTGCCTGAGGGTGTGGTTCCGGCCTATGACGGCATGGTGCTGGAGTTTGACCTGTGAGCGGCGCAGATGATGAAGGGTGGCAGGGTGGTTTGTTCACCGCCGGTGCGTTTGAGGTTTCAACAGACCGCAACCGCCTCGACCGCACGCTTATTCTCAACACCCTGTCGGACACCTACTGGGCGGGCGACCTGTCGCCGGACCGGCTGATGGAAAGCGTCGCCAACGGGCTGCCGTTCGGGCTCTACCAAAGGTCCGACTCTGGCAGTGTTGCCCGGCAGATCGGCTTTGCGCGACTGGTCACGGACATGACCCGGTTCGCCTGGGTCTCAGATGTGTTCGTGATCGACAGCCACAAGGGGCAGGGGTGCGGCACGCTGCTGATGCGCGCCATGCTCAGCTACCCGCCGCTTGAGCACGTCTATAACTGGACGCTGGCCACCCGCGACGCGCACGGATTTTACGAGCAGTTTGGCTTCAGGCTGGCTGACGGCAAGGATGCCACGATGCAACTCAAGCGCCCCAAAAAGCCGATCAGCTAAGGGCGGCATCCGCCTAACAGTCCATTAACGCCCCTGTGCGACACTCAGACCCTGAGGGAACTCCATCGGGTTTCCAGCAAGGAGGGTGCGCCCATGGTGCGCTATTCAGGTGTGATCGAAACACGCAAAATTGACAGGTTGCTGACCGGTGCTGAACTGGACCGCGAAAAGCGCCGTGCGCTGCAGGAGTTCGCCGAGCGCATGGATCGCACGATCCTTGAGGCCAACTATGAAGTGCTGCACGCCAAGTTGCCGGATGTAACACTCAAGACCATGACGCGGCTGGCTGTACGCATTGCAGAGCTTCGTGCAGCCTACCTTGCCAAGGCACTGGCTGTGGCGGACCAGCCCGGCGTGCCGACCGCCAGTGCGCTGGACGACCTGCAGCGCCACCGCGTGGCCTTTGAAGAGCTGCGCGAGGCGTTTGAGGCCCTCGAACGGGTTATCGAGCGCGGCTACACAACCGCCGTTTAGGCCGTCATTTCAGCACTTTACAGACCGTTGTGCTTACCGTCGCACAGCGGCGCGTTTGCGGTGTGTTTGCACTGGCAGAAATAGACCTGCCGGTCCTCCTCGGCTTTGTATTCCATCGGCTCAAAACCCGTGCCTTTATGGCTGCCATCGCAAAACGGCTGCGCCTTTGAGCGTCCACAGCGGCACCACCAGTAGGTTTTACCGGCTTGGACATCAACCTTGGCGGGTGCTTTTGCGGCGATAACGGGCTCGGACATATGGTTTTCCTCAGGTTTACGATGCGGCGGTAGTGCCAGGGGCCGGGAGCGGTGGCGGTGGCGGGGCTAACTCATCCAGCCCGGTTGAAATCACGGCATTCATCACGCTGGCTGCGTGCCGGTGTTTGACGATCGCCTGGTAGCCGTCGGAGTTATACCACGCCATGACCGCATCGTGGCTGGGGAAGCTGATGAGCACAAAGCGGGTGGCTTCCCAGTTGCCTTCGAGCACCGTGGGGGCTTCGTCAACACTCAGCAACGTGCCGCCGAATGTCTCAAACACCTCCATGAAACCAGCCTCATAGGCTGCGTATTCTGCGCGGTCATGTATGGTGATGTGGCCGGAGACATAAACGGTCATGGGGTGCGCTTTCCGTCAGATTGCATTTGTTTTTCTGCGCTGACTATAGGCACTCCGCCCACTGGAACACCAGATATATATTTTCCATAATATATATTATGCGCTAAATTGATATTGCCGGAGAGCCCGATGAGTGATGCTGCACCCGCCACCAAACCCACCACTGAAAATCATCTGCGCGAGACCTATTTGAAGCCCCATGACGTTGCTGTGTCCAAGGACATCAGACACATTGATGCCCATTGCGCGCGGTTCATCGAGTTGTCGCCGTTTTGCGTAATCGGCACCTCACGGACGGATGGTCTGGGCGATGTGTCGCCGCGCGGTGGCGAGCCGGGCTTTGTGCATGTGCTCGACAAAACGCATCTGGCCATGCCGGACCGTCCCGGCAACAACCGGCTCGATTCACTCACCAACGTTGTGCATAACCCGGCTGTTGGATTGCTGTTCTTTCTGCCGGGCCTCAGCGAGATGTTGCGGGTGAACGGCACGGCGACTATCAGCCGTGAGCCGGAGTTGATGGCGCGGTTTGTGGCAAACGGGCGCCCTCCTCTGTCGGTGCTGGTCGTGGAGGTGAAGGAGGCCTATCTGCACTGCCCCAAGGCCGTGAAACGTGCGGCGATCTGGGATCAGGAAACGCACATAGACCCCAAGGATTTTCCAAGCCTCGGCCAGATCATGCGTGACCAGCTGGCGCTTGATATCGACGCTGAACTTATCGACCAGGCGTTGGACAAGGACGCCAAGGACAACCTTTACTAAACGGCACGCCCACCCGACATTCCCCTCATCTACCTGCGAGATACCCATGCCTCTTCCTGACCTTCGAGCTTTCACATCCGGCCAGACTGCCGTCATCACTGGTGGTGCTAACGGCATTGGGCTCGCCACCGCACAACGCCTTGTCGCTGCGGGACTCAAAGTGGCGTTGATTGACCGCGACGAAGAGGCGCTTGCTGCGGCCACAGAAACGCTCTCAGGCGGTGGAAAAGTCATCTCTCACTCCTGCGACGTAAGCGATGCCGAAGCCATGAAGGCGGCCGCAGACCACATCATCAGTGAGCTGGGTCCGGTGTCGGTTCTCATGAACAATGCCGGTGCGGGCATGAACCCCGGCAAGCCGTGGGAGAATGGCGACGGGTGGCGTCAGCTTCTGGGCATCAATCTGGGCGGCATCATCAATGGCGTGCAGGCTTTTGTGCCGGGCATGATTGAGGCGGGCGCGTCGGGCGTTGTCATCAACACTGGCTCCAAACAGGGCATCACCCTGCCGCCGGGCAACAGCGCCTACAATGTTTCGAAGGCAGGCGTCAAAGCCTTTACGGAAACGCTGGCACACGAGCTTCGGTCGCTCGATGGCTGCCGGATCACAGCGCATCTGCTGATCCCCGGCTTTACCTACACCGGCATGATCCGGCAGTTTCTGCCCGAAAAGCCACCGGGTGCGTGGACGTCTGAACAGGTGGCGGACTTCATGTTCGACAGCCTGGCGCGCGGCGACTTTTACATTCTGTGCCCCGACAATGATGTGGACCGGCCGACTGACGAAAAGCGCGCTGAGTGGACCGTTGGCGACCTCACCAACAACCGGCCCGCCCTCTCCCGCTGGCACCCGGATTTTGCGGATGCGTTTGAAGCCTTTATGAAGGGCTGACACCACAACACACATCTGCCGGACAAACTTTCATGCCTCTCAAGATTGCCATCGTGCCTGTCACACCGCTTCAGCAAAACTGTTCGCTCCTGTGGGACGACGAGACAATGATGGGCGCTATCTGCGACCCCGGCGGCGACATCGGCCGCCTCACCGACGCCATTGCGGAGGCGGGCTTCACACTTGAAAAAGTGCTGCTGACCCACGGCCACCTTGACCACGCGGGCGCAGCGGGCGAACTGGCCCGCACCTACAATGTGCCCATTGAAGGTCCGCACAGGGATGATCTGTTTTTGCTGGAAACACTGCCTGAACAGGCTGAGCGCTATGGCATGCCGCAATATGATCTGTTCGAGCCAACACGCTGGCTGGACCAGGGCGACACGGTGCAGGTGGGCGGGCTGACGCTGGACGTCATCCACTGCCCCGGCCATACACCGGGACACATCGTGTTTCACCATGCGCCCTCGCGGATTGCGCTGGTGGGGGACGTGATTTTTCAGGGCTCGGTGGGCCGCACGGATTTTCCGCGGGGCAACCCGCAGCAGCTTGTGGACTCGATCCGCAACCGGCTGTTTGTGCTTGGGGATGAAATCGGGTTCGTGCCGGGCCACGGGCCGCTCTCAACGTTTGAGCATGAGCGCAAGACCAACCCCTATGTGTCAGATCAGGCGCTGGGGCTTGGCTGATGGCACAACCGCAACGGCCGTTTGATCTCACTGGCAAAGTTGCGCTCGTCACCGGAGCCGCGCGCGGCCTTGGGCTGGAAATGGCAAAGGCGCTGGCAGCAGCGGGCGCGCATGTGTTTGTCGGCGGGCGTGATGCGGCTACAACCAACGCTGCGGCTCAGCAGATTTGTGATGCAGGGCACACCGCCACCGCCCTCACCTTTGATGCGTCAGACGCAGCGCAGGCGGCAACTGCCATCGCCGAACTCGTCACGCAGACCGGACGCATCTATATTCTGGTGAACAATGCAGCCGCGCGAGACCGGCGCGATCTGTTTGCGTTTGAGCCCGAAGCCGTGACGCAGCTTTTGCACACAGACCTTGTGGCGCCATTCGAACTGTCACGCCTTGTGGCGCGGCATATGGTGGACGCGGGCACGGGCCGCATCATCAATGTCACATCCATCGGCGCGCATATCTCGCTCAAGGGCGACCCGGTGTACGGCATGGCCAAGGGTGGCCTTGCTGCTGCCACACGTGCGCTGGCTGCCGAGCTTGGACCGAGCAACATAACGGTCAACGCCATTTGCCCCGGCTTTTTCGCCACCGAGTTCAACGCACCGCTGGTGGACGTTGAGGAGATCACGCAGATGCCGCGTGACCGCTCGTCGCTGGGCCGCTGGGGCGAGCCGCACGAAATTGGCGGGGCTGCCGTGTTCCTCGCGTCAGACGCTGCCAGCTTCATCACCGGCCATACGCTGGCGGTGGATGGCGGCTACATGACACACTACTAAACATATGGTTCAGGCCCTCATCAAAGCTCTGGTTTCAGGCATCCTCATTCTGGTGGTGTCGGAAACTGCCAAGCGCAGCCCGGCTTTTGCCGCGCTCATTGCATCGCTGCCGCTGATCTCGATCATGGCTGTGATCTGGCTTTGGAACGATACCGCCGATACAGCGCGCATTGCCGACCACATGCAGGCGACGTTCTTTTATGTGTTGCCGTCGCTGCCGATGTTTCTGGTTATGCCGGCACTGCTACGCGCCGACTATGCATTCTGGCCGGCGCTTGGATTGTCCGTTGCTCTGACGGTCATGCTCTATGCTGCGGTGGTGTTTGTCGCGGCGCGGTTCGGGCTGCATCTCTAGGGTGTTTCCAACCTGATTTTTTGGCGGTTCGCAACATTGTATCGCCCTGCCCGCCGCTCTAGTCTCGCGCGCGGATCAGCAATCAGCCGACGACAAATCGTAAGGATGACAGTGCTCATGGCCAAAGGCCGTATCTCCAAGTGGCAGCTTGGCTCCTTCGCCCTCCCCGCCATTCCCATTGCAGCGCTTGGATTACCCATCGTGGTGTATCTGCCGCCGTTCTATGCGGATGATATGGGACTGTCATTGTCCGTCGTCGGTACGATTTTCATGATCGCGCGGTTCTGGGATGTGTTCACGGACCCGGTGCTTGGCACCCTCTCCGACCGCATTCATTCGCGCTGGGGCCGTCGCCGCCACTGGCTGGTGATCTCCGCGCCGCTGCTGATGTTGTCGGCGTGGATGCTGTTCATGCCCTCGGCACCCGTGACATGGGTGTATCTGCTGTTCTGGATGGTGATCCTGTATATCGGCTGGACGCTCATCACCATCTCGCACATGTCGTGGGGCGCTGAACTGTCAACAGATTATGACGAGCGGTCGTCCATTCAGGGGTGGCGCGAGTTTGCGCTTATCTTCGGGTCATTCACCGTGCTGGCGCTGCCGGCAATTTTGCAGACCACCGGCGCGAGCACCGGCCTTGCAGACGGTGTGGCGGCCATGGGCTGGTTCGTCATCATTTTGCTGCCGCTCACCATTGGCCTTGCGGTGTGGGTGGTGCCGGAGTTCAAGAGCGTGCCGCAGGCCAGCATCAACTGGAAAGAGTCCGGTCGCCTCATTCTCAAGAACACGCTGTTGCGCCGGGTGCTGCTTGCCGACCTCATGGTTGGCATCGCGCCGGGCATCACCGGCTCGCTGTATATCTTCTTTGCGTCCTACGTGATGGGCCTGCCGGAAACCGCCAGCCTGTTGTTGCTGGTGTATTTTGTTGCTGGCTTTGTAGGTGTACCGATCTGGCTGCGCATCGCGCACCGCATGGGCAAGCACAAGACGCTGGCCATCGCCATGTATTACGGTGCGCTGGCGCTGCCGCTGGTGGCGTTCATGCCGCGCGAGGAGTTCTGGTGGCTGTTCTTCGGCAACACGCTGTATGGGCTGGCCTATGGGGCGGGTTCGTTTTTGCTGCGCGCCATAATGGCGGATGTGTGCGACCGCGACCTGATTGACTCAGGCCAGCAGCGCACCGGGCTGTACTATTCGCTGCTGACCATGACCAACAAGATCGGCTTTGCGGTGGCAGTCGGCATCACCTACATCATGCTCGATATGATTGGCTTCGTGCCGGAACCGGGGGCCAACAGCCCTGAAACGCTGAACCAGCTCATGGCGCTCTACGTCACCCTGCCCGCCATCTTCATGGCCATCGCGGGTTTTGTCATGTGGCGATATCCGCTGACCAAGGAAGCCCAGCAGGAACTGCGTGACAAGCTGGCCGAGCGGCATCATGCGCACGAAACCCCGGCAGATGCTGCCGCTGCGGTGAGTGCTGTTGCCACCGGCGTTCACGACAGAACACCGGACTAGATGATGCCGTCAGACCTTCCCGATGACACTCGCCGCATCGAGACGCTGCTGGCCATCATGGCCCGGTTGCGTGACCCGGATGGCGGTTGTCCATGGGATCTGGAACAAACGTTTGAGACCATAGCGCCTTACACACTCGAAGAAGCCTACGAGGTGGCCGACGCCATTGAGCGCGGCGACCGCAATGATCTGAAGGATGAGTTGGGCGACCTTTTGCTGCAGGTGGTGTTTCATGCACGCATTGCCGAAGACGAAGGCAGCTTTGCGTTTGGCGATGTTGTCGAGGCGATTTCCACCAAGATGATACGCAGGCACCCGCATGTGTTCGGTGAGGACGCTGCTGATACACCCGGTGCCGTTAAAGACAGTTGGGAAGCCATCAAGGCGCAGGAGCGCGAGGCCAAGTCCGGCGACAGCACACCCGGGACGCTGGACGGCATTCCCAAGGCCCTGCCCGCCCTTGTGCGTGCTGTGAAGTTGCAAAAGCGCGCAGCGCGGGTCGGCTTCGACTGGCCGCAGACGGCGCAGGTGCTCGACAAGCTGGCCGAGGAAACCGCCGAGCTTAAAGCCGAAGTGGACAAAGGCGCGGATGCCGCCCGCGTGATGGATGAGCTGGGCGATATTCTGTTCGTCTATGCCAATCTGGCGCGGCATCTGGATGTTGACCCTGAACAAGCGCTGGCAGGCACCAATGCAAAGTTTGCGCGGCGCTTTGGCCAGATCGAGGCATGGCTGGCGGCGGACGGTCGCACGCCGGACCAGTCAACGCTGGAAGAGATGGATGCTCTGTGGACCAGAGCCAAGAACGAAGAGCGGCGTTAGACCGCATACGGAGGAACAACCCATGTTCAAAACAACTTTGCTGGCGGCTGTTGCTGCGCTCGTCATCGGCTGTGCTGCACACGCTGAGCCGCTGACAGCTATCGAGGATATGTCTGAGGGCTGGAACACGCTTGCACCCGGCGGCGACACAAAATGTGCAATGGGAACGCCCTACACGTTTCATGTGAAGCCGGGTGCACGTGAAAAAGTAATGGTGTTTTTGAATGGCGGCGGCGCGTGCTGGTCCGGCCAGAACTGCGACGCCAGCGTTGAGCCAACAACCTATGTGCCGCTGGCAGAGCTTCCCCACAACGACCCACGCACCCGCGGTGGTGCGTTTGACCAGGCCAACCCGGAGAATCCTTTCAGCGCGTGGACGCAGGTGTTTGTTTCCTACTGCACCGGCGACGTGCATATGGGCGCCAACGACAAGACCTACACCAAGCCCGATGGCAGCGAGGTGACTATCTTTCATCGCGGCAAGGCCAATGCCATGTCGGCGCTTGGCTGGCTTTTTGACAATGTGACGTCACCGGAAACGGTGTTTGTTTCAGGCGGGTCTGCGGGTGCTGTCTCATCGCCGGTTTATGCGGGCATCGTGCAGGAAGCCTACCCTGATGCTCAGGTCATCCAGTTTGCGGGTGGCGGGGGCGGGTATCGCGTGGGGGCAAATCCGGAGCTGAGCGAAAATCTGGGCATCTATACGGGTCTGCCCGACTGGCCATCCATGCAGGTGCTATCCGCTGACGCCTCGAGCTTTGATGATTTCTATGCGGCAACCGCTGTTCGGTTTCCACAGATAAAGTTCCATCAGTTCAACACCGCCTATGACAGTGTGCAGAAGCAATTTCTGACACTGCTTGGCTCCGACAGCGAGGTGTATCCGCTGCTCAAGGCCAACCTTGCTGACCTGACAGCCACCATCAGCACGTTCCGCAGCTTCACGGCGTCGGGTACATTCCACACGCTGCTGCGGTTTGACGAAATGTATGCGTTTGAAGCGGAGGGTGTACGGGCGGTTGACTGGGTGCGTGACGTGGCAGCGGGCAAGGATGTGGCGAACGTGACCTGCGCCAATGATGAGGGTGGGTGCACCGGCGGGCCCACTGACTAGCCGCCGCTAGAGCGCCACAGCCTCGGGCAGCAAGTCGGGGTAAAGCTTGGCGATGCGGCCGATGTCGGCGGACGACGCCTTGATCCGTATACGGATGATGCCGTCACTGTCGGCCGCATCCTCGCCGGACACGGTGCAGTTTTCGTGCAACCATGCACGGGCTGCAGCATGCTGGGGGCCAAGCGCAATTTCGATAGCAGTCAGGTGCGCCGTGACACGCGCTTCAACAAGAGCGCTGAGCGCGCCCAGCCCCTCCCCCGTTATGGCGGAGACGGCAAGCTGGTTGGGGTCTTGCGCCGCGGTGAGGTCAAGCACGGCGCGCGCCTGCGCGTCCATAAGGTCAATCTTGTTGGCGACCTCAACCACGCGCGTTGTGTTCTGCGGGTCCACGCCAAGTTCGCGCAACACGTCATGCACATCCTGCCGCTGGGCGGCTGTATCGGGGTGCGAAATATCGCGCACATGTAAGATCAGGTCTGCTTCCAGCACCTCTTCCAGCGTGGCGCGGAAGGCTGCCACCAGCGATGTAGGCAGGTCGGAGATGAACCCCACCGTGTCTGACAAGATGACCCGCTGGCCGCCGGGCATATCAAGGGCGCGCATGGTGGGATCAAGCGTCGCAAACAGCATGTCCTCGGCCAGCACGCCGGACGAGGTGAGCCGGTTGAAAAGCGTCGATTTGCCGGCATTCGTGTAGCCGACAAGCGCCACTATGGGATATGGCACCCGGCGGCGGGTCTTGCGGTGCAGCTCGCGGGTACGGGTGACACGTTCAAGCTGGTTTTCCAGCTTGGTGATGCGGTCCTGAATGTGGCGTCGGTCGGCTTCGATCTGGGTTTCGCCGGGGCCACCCACAAAGCCAAGCCCGCCGCGCTGGCGCTCAAGGTGGGTCCATGATCGCACCAGACGGCTTTTCTGGTACATCAGGTGCGCGAGTTCCACCTGCAACGTGCCTTCGCGGGTGGCCGCGCGTTCGCCGAAAATTTCCAGAATGAGCCCGGTGCGGTCCAGCACCTTGGCTTTCCATGCGCGCTCCAGATTGCGCTGCTGAATGGGCGTCACAACGCCATCAATAATGACGAGGCCCGCCTCCTCAAGCTGCACCAGCTCTTTGATTTCCTCAACCTTGCCCTGCCCGAACAGCGTGCCCGGCTTGGGGCCGGCTACCGGCACAACGGCTGAATGGGCAATATCGAGGTGAATGGCGGCGGCCAGCCCCACAGCCTCTTCCAAGCGGTCTTCGGGCGCGCGCGCACCTGACCGGGCTTGAGCACTTTGCGGCGCAGATTTGATCCACGGATGCAGCACAATCGCACGACCGCTATCGGTCGCAGCGATGCGATCATCCATGGGGCCTGTGACGGCGTCTTCACTCATTATGGTGGCCACGCGCTGCTGGCTGGTTTTGGCGTCTTTTGGTGTCGTCAAAATGCGGAAACGGTCCTGGCGTTGAAACTACTCGCCGGACCCCTCGCCTTCATCATCAAAGAGCTGAACCGGGGCCGACGGCATAATTGTGGATATGGCGTGCTTGTAAACCAGTTGCGAGTGCCCGTCACGCCGCAGCAGCACACAGAAGCTGTCGAACCATGTGACCACGCCCTGCAACTTCACGCCGTTTACCAGAAATACCGTGACCGGCATTTTCTGTTTGCGGATGTAGTTCAGGAAGGTGTCCTGAAGGTTCTGGGGCTTGTCTGACATTTATGTGGGCCTTTCTTTTGTTCTTTTTGCTCTTCTGTTTTTTTGCGGTCCGACTGTGAGACCAACATCATATCAGGCGGGCCGTCTCACACGTATTTTGCCTATCAGATAAGTGATACAGATTTCTGACGTGACAAGGGCAAATGTTTGGCAATTTGCGAAACTGCTCAAATTGAGGGCAACTGCCTACCGGAAACCACCGAAATGGCGCGAGAGGCAGCACGCAGTTTGTGGGTTAGTCGGCCCGGCAGCCCCTTGCCTATGGGGTGCGAGTCGATCCGGATGACCGGCAGCAGGATGGCGGACGAACTGGAAAGGAACGCTTCAGCCGCGTCACAGGCTTGTGCCACGGTGAAGGCGCGCTCTTCAACCGGCATATTCAACTGGTCGGCAGCCTGCAAAATGACCTCACGACTGATGCCGGGCAGAATGTCATGGCTTAGAGGCCGGGTGATGAGCGTGCCCTGCGCATCTATGATCCAGGCGTTGGTGGATGCGCCTTCGGTGATGTATCCCGCCGCGTCAACAAGCCATGCCTCATAGGCACCGGCCTCGCGCGCCGTCTGCTTTGCCAGCACGTTGGGCAGCAGGCTTATCGACTTGATGTCACGCCGGTGCCAGCGTTCGTCCGGCAGGGTTGTGACGGTCACCCCGTGATCGGCCTTTGCCTCGCGGGTGGCGACATGCGTTGACGTTGCAAACACAACGAGCGTCGGCACAACGCCGGGATCGGGAAACGCATGGTCACGACGCGCAGCACCGCGCGTTACCTGCACATACAGGATTCCGTTTTGCACGCCGTTGCGACGCACGACTTCGCGCAGCACAAGCTGCAAAGCGCGACGCGGCATTGGTGCGTCAATGCGCAGCGCGCGAAGCGAGCGTTCATAGCGGTTGAGGTGCCGGTTTTCATCCACCAGCCCGCCGTCGCGTATCTCGCATACTTCGTAGATGCCATCGGCCAGGTTAAAGCCACGATCCTCGACAGATATGCGGGCATCCGCGCGCGGCATATAGCTGCCGGGGGTGGTTGCATCCCTTACAAAGGCGATACGGGTCATGGAGCTAACTGTCCCGCGTTGAGAGGCCAACGAGAATGCCGACAAAGGCCAGGACCTCCACACGCCCGGCGATCATTGCAACACTCAGAACAAGTTTGCTGGCGGCCGGCATGGCCGCATACACCTGTGCTGTATCAAGCCCGATGACACTGCCGTCAGCCCCCGCAGCAAACCCAAGCACCGGGCCTGCATTGGCAAGCGCGCCAATGGCTGCGGTTATTGCCTGAACAAACGGTACGCCACCGGCGGTGAGGGCCAAAGAGGCCAGCAGCGCCAGCGCCAGCATGATGATGAACATGGTCCATACCCCGCGCATAAGCGCCATGGTGTAGGGGCGACCACCAAAGTCGGTGTGAACAATGCCGTGAGGATGCGCCAGCCGGGAAATCTCGCGCGCCCCCTGCTTCATCATCAATGCCAGGCGCATGAGCTTGATGCCACCGGCAGTGGACATGGTACTGCCGCCAACGAACACCAGGCTCAGTGCAACCAGCAGCGGAATGGTTGCAAAACCGCTCTGGTCCACCGGGTGGACTGACGTTGAAAGCAGCGACAGCACCCACAGCATACCGCGGGCAAGTGATAGATCCGCGCCTGCCCACACAGTCAGCAACAGCGCAAGCACAATGCCGCCGACGATGACCGCCAGCGTGATGTAACGAAACTCGGGATCTTCCCAGTACGCTGACACAGATCTTCGGGCCATGCCTGAATGGCGCATATAGTTTGTGGCCCCGGCAAACAACATGAACGCCACAATGATCGCGGGCCAATAGGTGACGCCGGTCACGAGCACACCCCCCTGAGGCATAACACCTGATGTGGAAACTGCCGAGAACGCCAGTCCCATTGCCGGTATCAGCGGCATTCCGGTCAGCAACAGGCCGATGAGGCCCACCAGCGTGACACTGCCATAGGTCGCGCCCAATGCCAGCATGGCAGGCCAGTAGCGGCCAAACGGGCCGGATGTATTGCCCGGCGGCATAGGTGTCCGGCGTAACGACAGTCCGGCAAGCCCAAGCTGCGCGAGCACCACCATCGCCATCAAGAGCGTGGCAAAGCCGCCAACCCATTGCAGGGTGGCCCGCCAGATCATCACCGCCGGTGACTGGGATATTTCGTTGATAAGCGAGACTGAGCCGGTTGTGGTGAGCGCAGACACGGCATCAAAATATGCATCCGCGTACAGAACATCAGGGTCAACACCCACAAAGGCTATGGCTGCGAACGCCGGGGCAATGAGCCACGCAACGCCCAGCGCCGCCAGACGTTGCGTCACCATGGGGCGCTTTACCTGGTCGCGGGTAGCAAGGCCCAGAGCGCCCGCGACAAAGGCCGTGAGCAGGCCGGTCATGGCGAACACAACCGCCTGGTCAGTCTGGCCGACGGAGTAAGCCACCAGCACCGGCAGCAGGTGCGCTGCTGCGATGACCGACAAGGCGGCTGCCAGAACTATGCCGACAACGGCAAACGACATGCGCGGGGGTTCCCTGATTCAGTGGTGTGGCTCAGCCCGTCTAGAAGAACTCAATACTAACCCGGAACATACGCTCGACATGGCTGACCTCATCTGCCAGCGCAAATATCACAACCCGGTCACCGGCATGAACCTCTGTGTCACCCCTGGGCACAATCACCCTGGTGCCGCGCAGAATGGCACCAATGCGCATACCGTTTGGCAGGTCGGCATCGCGCAGCGGACGGCCCACCAGCGTGGATGTCGCAAGCGCCTCTGCCTCAATGACTTCAGCCTTGCCGTCCTGTACCGACGACACGCCGCGAATACGGCCCCGGCGCACATGGCGCAACACAGTCGAAACCGTAGTGGCGCGCGGGTTGACGAAGGCGTCAATATCCATCGGCCCCATCAGGTTTGCATAGCTGCGATTGTTGATGAGGGCGATGGCGCGCCCGCAGCCAAGCTGCTTGGCCATGACGCTGCTGAGAATATTCACCTTGTCGTCATTGGTAAGCGCAATCAGTGTTTCAGCGCTGTCGGCACCCGCTTCACGCAGCACTTCTTCGTCCAGTGCATTGCCGTGGAGCACAACCGTGCGGGACAGCTCGTCCGCCGCAATAACAGCGGTTGCCTTGTCGGCCTCAATGATCTTGACCTTCACTTTGGTGTGCTCGGTTTCAAGCTCCTGCGCCACGTGACGGCCGATATTGCCCGCGCCGACAATCACCACGCGGCGGGCAGCCTTTTCCTCGTGGCCGAACAGCGACAAGACGCGTCGCGTCTGTGTGGTGTCCGACACGACATAGGCGATGTCGCCGACCATCATCTGGTCGCCTGAGTCTGGCACGAACAAACGGTCGCCGCGCTGGATGCCGGTGACAACCGCAGTCAGATCGGGAAACAGATCCGTCAACTGGCGTAGCGGTGTGTTGACCACGGGGCAGTCATCTTCCAGGGCGATACCCAGAAATGTGATGTGGCCATCGCCAAACGGAATGGCTTCGAGCGCGCCGGGCATTTTGAGACGACGCATCACAGCGCGACCCACTTCAAGCTCGGGCGAAATAATCACATCGATCGGCATGTGATCGCGGGTGAACAAATCCTGCCAGACCGGCCTCAGGTAGCTTTGCGCGCGAATGCGGGCAATTTTTGTGGGCACGTTGAACAGCGAGTGTGCCACCTGGCAGGCCACCATGTTCACTTCATCGGCAAATGTGACGGCAATGATCATGTCGGCCTCGCGGGCTCCGGCGCGCTCCAGCACGTCAGGGTGCGAGGCGTAGCCGACGACTGTGCGCACATCGAGCGAATCCGCTATTTGCTGAATCAGCGCAGGCGAATTGTCGATCACGGTCACGTCGTTGTGCTCGTTGGAAAGCTGGCGGGCGATACCAGACCCCACCTGACCGGCGCCACAGATGATGACTTTCATAGGCTAATGCTTTCGAGAGATGCCTGAAGCATGTATTACGCGCTGAGTTCGGAGCGGTTGGATGTTGTCACGCCCAGCGACTTGAGCTTGCGGTGCAGCGCAGAGCGCTCCATGCCGATGAAGGCTGCGGTACGTGAGATGTTGCCACCAAAGCGCCTGATCTGTGCCAGCAGATATTGCCGTTCAAAACTTTCGCGCGCTTCACGCAGCGGCAGCGCCATAATATTCTGGCCCGCGTCCCCCTCGCCTACCTGCGGCGTGGTGCGTGATACTTCGGATGGAAGCATGTCAGCGGTGATGGCACCTTCTTTCTCGCCGGATGCCAGTATGAGCAGGCGCTCAATGTTGTTGCGCAACTGGCGCACATTGCCGGGCCAGTCATGGGCCTGAAGCGCTGCCAGCGCATCCTCGCCGATGCGGCGCGTGGACAGCCCGGCGGACGCTGCGATGCGTTCCATGAAATGCTCCGCCAGCAGCGGAATATCATCACGCCGTTCTGACAGAGCAGGCACGGTGATGGGCACAACATTGAGCCTGTGATACAGGTCCTGGCGGAACCGGCCTGCGGCAATTTCCGCCGTCAGGTCGCGGCTTGATGATGAGACAACGCGCACATCCACCTGCACACGCGGGCCACCGCCGACGCGCTCAAAGGTCTGGTCCACCAGCACGCGCAATATCTTGCCCTGGGTTTCCAGCGGCATGTCTGCCACCTCGTCAAGAAACAGCGTGCCTTTGTGGGCCTGCTCAAACACACCGACCTTGGCCGGGCGGCCTTCGGCGGCTTCGGTGCCGAACAGCTCTTCTTCCATGCGCTCGGGCGCCATGGTGGCTGTGTTGATGGCGACGAAACTCGCACCTGCCCGCAGCGAGCGAGCGTGCAGCATACGCGCCACAACTTCCTTGCCGCAGCCGGACGGGCCGCAGATCAGCACACGGCTGTTGGTGGGTGCCACGCGGTCCAGTGTCTGGCGAAGCTGGTTGATGCTGGTTGAGGTGCCGACAAGTTCGGCTTCATCGGTGCTGCGTTGGCGCAGTTGCTCGTTTTCCTGCCGGAGTTTTGTCGCCTCGATGGCACGCTGCACAATCAGTACCAGGCGATCTGCCTTGAACGGCTTTTCGATGTAGTCGTAGGCGCCCTTCTTGATGGCGGTCACTGCGGTTTCCACGTTGCCGTGGCCGGAGATGACGACGACCGGCAGATTGGGATGTTTTTCCTTGATCGCATCCAGCAGGTCCAGCCCGTCCATGCGGCTGCCCTGAAGCCATACGTCAAGCACAACCAGACGCGGCACGCGCGCCTGAATGGCGCGCAGGGTTTCATCGCTGTTGCCCGCCAGCCGGGTTTCGTAGCCTTCATCGTCCAGAATGCCGGCCATCAACTCACGGATGTCCAGCTCATCATCGACAATCAGAATATCAGACGCCATCAGGTCCCCCGGTTAGCTCGTCAGGCCGACGGACGCGCGGGCCGCGAACGGCTGTGCTGCAGTGTCGGTATCATTGGTATTTTCGGTGTCAATGTCGGGTGTTGGGTCCGTGTCGCTGACCTGACGCCGCGGCATCAGCATTTTGATGCACGCCCCGTGACCGCCCGTCGCCACCCATGGCGCGTCTTCCAGCAACAGGCTGCCAGCGTGATCTTCCATGATCTTTTTGACAATGGCGAGACCAAGGCCCGTCCCTTTCTCGCGGCGCGTGACGTAGGGCTCCACCAGCCGGTAGCGCTCACCACGCGGCAGGCCAATGCCGGTATCAGCAATGTCGATGCTCACCATTTCGCCGCCATTTTCAGTTGTGTCATCGACTGAGATGACAATACGGTCAGGCAGCGTGTGGTCATCGGCAGGCACCTGTTCGCGCCGCGTCGCAATCGCCTCGATAGCGTTTTTTATGAGATTGGTGAGTGCCTGACTCAGCTGCCTGCGGTCACATTCAACCATCACGGGTTGCTGCGCGCCCTCGACTTCAAAGCTGATGTCGGGTGCTGCAACGCGTTGCAGAAACACTGCCTCACGCACGAGGGCGCTGATGTCTTCGGGCACCATAACGGCCGTCGGCATCCGCGCGAAGGACGAGAACTCGTCGACCATGCGGCCCAGATCTTCCACCTGCCGCACAATGGTGTTTGTGCATTGTTCAAACACTTCCGGGTCATCGGTGATCTGCGCGCCGTATTTACGTTTCAGCCGCTCGGCGGAGAGCTGGATTGGCGTCAGCGGATTTTTAATCTCGTGAGCGATACGCTGGGCAATGTCTGCCCAGGCTGACGCGCGCTGGGCGGACACAAGTTCTGAAATATCGTCCAGTGTCACGACATAGCCGTGAGCATCATCACCGGATTTCTCCGAGGTGACGCGCACGGTCATTGTGCGCTGGCTGCCATCGTCGCGGGTCAGCGTAATCTGGCTTTCCGCCGGGCGGTCGCGCCGGGCCATCGCCTGACGCACGCAGGTTGCCATTTCAGGCACTGTTGCCACCAGTGACTGGCCGATGAGTTCGTCGCGGGTGCGCTCAAGCAGCGACAGGCAGCTCTTGTTGACGAGGTTGATGCGGCCCTTTGTGTCCAGCCCGATAACACCGGCACTCACACCCGACAGCACGGTTTCAGTGAACCGTCGGCGGCGATCCAACTGGTGGTTGGCTTCCATCAGTTCGTTGCGCTGACTTTGCAACTGGCCTGTCATGCGGTTGAACGTGCGGCCCAGCGTCGAGATTTCGTCCGCGTCGCTGCCTATTTCAACGCGGGTGCTCAGGTCACCATCGGACACGCGCTCCGCCGCCCCCACCAGGTCGCCGATGGGTGAGACCAGGCGGTTGGCCGCCCACAGCCCAAGCCAGATGGCTGCCAGAAGCACCAGCAGCGCGACGATCACATAAATCAGCGCGAAGGTGAGCTGCACCGTATAGCGGCGGCTTTCCAGGTTGGCATATTCGGCGGCCGCCGCGCGGGTTCGCGCCAGATGGTCCAGCACCCGCCCGTCGACCTGGCGCGACACCAGCAAAAAAGCGTTGCCGAAGCTTGTCAGCCGCACCAGTGCCTGCACCTGATCGCCGTCTTCACTGGCCGTCAGATGCGCTTCGCCCTCGCCCAGCGATTGCAACACTTCAGGCGACGGCGGCGTCAGGCGGGTGCTGGTTGACCCTTCCGCATAGGCCATGAGCTGGCCGTTTGCGTCCGCCACAAACCCGCCGGACAGCGAACGCAGTGCTACTTGGGTGGTCATTACTTCGCGGAACCGGGCCGGGTTGCTGAAGAACAGCGGTGCATAGCGGTTAAGGTCGGCGGCCATGGCCAAAGCATCCGCGCGCAGCACCTGACGGTGTTCGTTGAAATAGGCTTCGGCCACCGTTGAGGCGTTGTCGATGATGGTCCGTGTACGTTCGGAGAACCACGAATCCAGGCTACGGTCCAGCGTGGTGGCGGCAAATACGGCAACGATGATGGCCGGCATCACGGCGACGAAGCTGAACATGCCCACGAGACGCACATGCAGCCGCGCACCCGCACTTCCGGCGCGCCGTGCAATCCACAGCCGCACCAGCCTGTAGGCGATCAGCGCGAACAGTGTCAGCACAATGGCCATGTTGAACAACAGCAGCGAGATCACCATCACGCGGCTGGGCACAAAGTCCGTGGCGCCGGTGAGGGTGAGATAGGTGGCTATGCCGCTGACCACGGCCATGATGGCGAGGCCAATGCCCAGGAATGTGGGCCACTGGATGCGCCTCAGCAGCCAGGCCACCCGCGCAAACGCGGTGCGGTAGCTGCCCTTGAGGTGCGTCATCTGGTCTGCGGACGCCATTGCCGGTGATGCCTTGTTGCCAGTGCTGGCATGAGTGGCTCAGCACTTTGGGGTCGCACTATTGTGACCGGGCAACAGATGCAAATCAACAACAATGTTGCTGGAAAGTGACAGGCTGTTTTTCGCCTAACGCCTTGTTTTTGCTATTTTATTCCGCGCACAACCTGAATATCCAGATCACGGATCTTCTTGCGAAGAGTGTTGCGGTTTAGGCCCAGCAGGTGAGCGGCCTTGATCTGGTTGCCACGCGTGGCCCCCAACGACATGGAGATCAACGGGCGCTCGATTTCCTTCAGCACACGGTCGTAAAGGCCCGGCGGCGGCAGGGTATCGGAAGTTTCAGAGAACAGTTTTTGCAGGTGACGCTCAACGGAGGCAGCAAGACTTTCGTCGCCACCGTCGTCGTCGGCATCCTGAGCCACCATTGGCTCGGCCAGTTCGGCGTGGATGACTTCCGCATTGATGGTGTCTTCGGTGTAGAGCGCCGCCAGACGGCGCACGAGATTTTCAAGTTCACGCACATTGCCGGGCCAGCGGTGCCGGCGCAGCAGGTCAAGCGCCGGCGTGTCAATGTTCTTGGACGGCAGACCTTCCTCCTCACACAAGGTGAGGAAGTGGCGGACAAGATCGGGAATATCTTCGGAGCGTTCGCGCAGGGGCGGCAACCGGATGGGCACCACGTTCAGCCTGTAGAACAGGTCTTCGCGGAACAGGCCCTGATTGATGAGCTGGCGCAGGTCGCGGTTGGTGGCGGCGACAATGCGGACATTGGTCTTGATCGGTGAACGACCACCCACGGTGGTGTACTCGCCTTCCTGCAACACGCGCAGCAACCGGGTTTGTGCTTCCATCGGCATGTCGCCGATTTCGTCCAGAAACAGCGTGCCGCCTTCGGCCTGCTCAAAGCGTCCGACCCCGCGCCCGCTCGCGCCGGTGAACGAGCCTTTTTCGTGGCCAAACAGTTCCGCTTCAATCAGTTCGCGGGGGATCGCCGCCATGTTGATGGCAACAAACGGTCCGTTGCGTCGCTTGCCGTAGTCATGCAGCGCGCGCGCCACCAGCTCTTTGCCGGTGCCGCTCTCCCCGGCAATCATCACGGTCAGGTCCGTGCCCACCAGTCGTGCCAGCACGCGATAAATATCCTGCATGGCAGCCGACCGGCCGATCAGCGGAATGCGGTCTTCGTCGTCCGGTCGCACGCGCTTGGGCGCGGGCGTTTTGGGTTGTGACAGGGCGCGCCGCACAATGCCGGTCAACTCGTTGAGGTCAAACGGCTTGGGCAGATATTCATACGCACCGCGCTCTGCTGCGGTGATTGCGGTCATCAGCGTGTTCTGCGCACTCATCACAATGATCGGAAGGTCCGGACGCAGCTTCTTGATGCGCGGGATCAGGTCAAACGCATTTTCGTCCGGCATCACCACATCCGTGATGATGAGGTCGCCCTCCCCCTGATTGACCCAGCGCCACAGAGTTGAGGCATTGCCGGTTGAGCGCACATCAAACCCGGCACGGCCCAGTGCCTGGTTCAGCACCGTGCGGATCGCGCCGTCATCATCGGCAATCAGAATGGTCTCACTGGGCATCTGCGTCTCCATCACCGATTAAAGCACCGTGTACGGAGCGTTCACCGGCAGTGATGTCTTTGAGGGGAATGCGCTTGATGGGGAGAAGCACACGAAAAACGGTTCTGCGCGGCTGGCTGTCACACTCGATGACGCCGCCATGATCGCCGACAATTTTTGCCACCAGCGCCAGCCCCAGGCCGGTGCCTGCCGATTTGGTGGTGACGAACGGGTCAAACAGATGTGGCATCAAGTCCGGCGGCACGCCTGCGCCATTGTCGCGCACGCACACTTCAAGGGGCAGGCTCACACGCTCGCTGCTGCCGGGCACGGAAAGCCGCACGCCGGGGCGGTAGGCCGTTGAAATGACAATCTCACCGTCAGCCTCGTCCACAGCTTCGGCGGCGTTCTTGATGAGGTTCAAAAACACCTGCACCAACTGATCGCGCGAGCCGGGCACGGGCGGCAATGACGGATCATATTCCTCCGTGACCTTCACATTCCTGGCCACGCCGGTTGCCGCCAGCCTGCGCACATGGTCCAGCACTTCATGGATGTTGACAGGTTCTGCTGCCAGCGGACGCTGGTCGGAGAACACCTCCATGCTGTCCACCAGCTTGCAGATACGATCCACTTCGTCCGTGATCAGCCGCGTCAGATGCCGGTCTTCGGGTGCCACGCCCATTTCAAGCAGTTGCGCGGAACCGCGAATGCCCGACAGCGGGTTTTTGATTTCATGCGCCAGCACCGCGGCCATGCCCATGACGGAGCGCGCTGCACCGCGATGAGTGAGCTGCCGGTCCATCTTGTGCGCAATGGTGCGCTCCTGAAGCATGGCCACAACGGCGCCGGGCTCTTCCACAATGGGCGCGACCTGAATATCGACTTCGCGCTCGCCCATGCGCGGACTTCCAATGCCTACGCCATATTCCGTTACCGACGCGCCGGTTGCCTGCACCTGATCTATCAACGCCACAAGCGGGCTGCTGAACGACACAAGTTCGCCGGGCGGCCTGCCGACAATCATCGACGCGCCGGCTGCAAAAAACTGTTCAGCCACCGCATTGACGAATGAGACGTTGCCGTCAGCGGCTACCTTGACGACGGGGTGCGGCAGTGCATCCAGAATATTCTCATGCGCCGAGTGCGCCCCGGCTTTCCCTGACGATATGCGTACTGCCCCCGCCATTACGCCGCCCGCCCTGCTGCCGCGCCATTTCGCAGGGATGTGCGGATGGTTGCGTCGGTGAAAACCTCTTTGAGGCCCGCGACAACGTCAGCGGGGTCTGACATGCGGCACAGGCTGGCTCTGGCACCGCGCAGGCTGATACCGTGGGTGTGCTCAAAATCCTCCACATACCAGGCAATGTGCTTGCGGGCACAGCGCACGCCCAGCTCAGCACCGTAGTGCTCAAGCATGGCGGCGTAGTGAGTGAGAATGATATCGAGCCGGCGTTCCGGGGACGGATCAGCGGGCACGGTCTGGTTTGCAAGGGCTGCTGCGATTTGGGCCAGCCGCCACGGTGCGCCCTGTGCGCCACGGCCCACCATCACACCATCGGCACCTGACTGTACCAGCGCCTGCCGGGCATCCTCAGGCGTGCAGATGTCACCATTGATGATGACAGGCACATCAACGGCGGCTTTCACCTGCTGCACAAATGCCCAGTCGGCGCGGCCGGTATAAAACTGGTTGCGGGTGCGGCCATGCACCGTCACCAGCGATATGCCTGCCGCCTGGGCGCGGGCTGCGAGTTCCGGCGCGTTGCGGCAGTCCATGTCCCAGCCGGTGCGCATCTTCAGAGTGACGGGCACATCCACGGCGTCAATCGTTGCCTCAATGAGAGACACCGCATGGTCGAGGTCGCGCATAAGCGCTGAGCCTGAGAGGCCACCAACAACCTTTTTGGCCGGGCAGCCCATGTTGATGTCAATCAGGCGGGCGCCGGATGCCTGAGCGATTTTCGCGGCCGCCGCCATCCAGCGCGGTTCGCGCCCGGCAAGCTGCACGGCCATGGGCTCCTCATCCGCCTCGCGGCGGGCGCGCAGCACCACGTCTTCTTTCTGGCGGACAAGGTCTTCGCTGGCGATCATCTCAGAGATCACAAGCCCCGCGCCGCAGGCCCGCACGGTGCGGCGAAACGGCAGGTCCGTAATGCCCGACATGGGCGCAAGAAACACCGGATCAACGTCTATACGGGTTGCGCCGCGCGTGATCGGCACGCGCGAAAGCCCCGGAATGTTGCCATTCCGATCGGGGTCTGCGTCTGAATGCACGTTTGTTATGCACATGATCCTGATGCCTATTTGTTGGTCAACCTACACTTGTAGCCGCAATGTCACAAGCGCCGGGGCTGTTTTTGTCGATCGGCCCAAAAGGCTGCATTGAGCCAGCCGCTTGGCAGAGGGTTGGTTAGACAGGTAGCTTGCGGCGCCGCCCCTCTCAGCCTGTGTCTGGCCAGCCATAAACCGGTTTTTCTTCATGACCACATCTCCTGTGTCCGATACATCATCCCCGGTTGCCGTTCTGGTGGTTGCCGCCGGACGGGGGCATCGGTTTGGCGGTGATCTGCCCAAACAATATGCGCCCCTTGGGAGCGCTCATGTGCTGACCCATACGCTGGCCGCATTTCTGGCTCATGACGGTGTGAGCCATGTGCTGACGGCCATCCACCCCGACGACCGTGAGCTTTACGACGCTGCCGTTTTGCCCTTGGGCGCACAGCCAAAGCTGCTGTCGCCGGTGCACGGCGGCGCGGAGCGGCAGGACTCGGTGCGCAAGGGGCTTGAGGCACTGGAAAAACACGCTCCTTCCAAGGTTCTTATTCAGGACGGGGCGCGACCGCTGGCAACGGCTGCGCTGATTACCCGCGTAATCGACGCCCTCGATGCAGCACCTGCCGCCCTGCCCTGTGTTGCCGTGACGGATACGCTCAAGCGCGTGGCCGACGGTCAGGTCGGTGAAACAGTTGACCGCAGCGGGCTGGCGCGGGCACAGACACCGCAGGGGTTTCGCTACGCTGATATTCTGGCGGCCCACAAAAGGGTTGCCGGGCAGGCGCTGACGGATGACGCGGCGGTGGCCGAACACGCGGGGCTGATGATAGCGCTGGTTGAGGGGGGCGAGGATAACTTGAAGATCACGACGCAGGATGATCTGGCGCGGGCCGCAACCCTGATGGCTGCACGGCTTGGCGACGTACGCACCGGCTCAGGCTTTGACGTGCACAGGTTTGACGCCCCGGGCACCGCCACCGGCATCATGCTATGCGGCATCAACGTGCCCCATGATTGCGACACGGTTGGGCATTCGGATGCGGACGTAGGCCTCCATGCGCTGACCGATGCCATTCTGGGGGCCATTGGTGCGGGCGACATTGGCGAGCATTTTCCGCCCAGCGATCCGCAATGGAAAGGCGCCGCCTCGTGGAAGTTCCTGGCCCACGCAGCCTCGCTGGTGACACAGCGCGGCGGGGTGATTGCCAATGCCGACATCACCATCATTTGCGAGCGCCCCAAGGTCGGCCCGCACCGCCCGGCCATGCGCGCGCGGGTGGCTGAGATTCTGGGGCTCGACGAAGAGCGCGTTTCGGTCAAGGCCACCACCACCGAGGCACTTGGGTTTACCGGACGGCGCGAGGGTATTGCGGCGCAGGCGATTGCCACGGTCAGGCTGCCGTCATGAGCCGCTTCATCACGCCACTGCCCTACGGCCTGCGGTTCGCTGACCCCATCGTAACCGTCGCAACCTTTGGCGGCTCGGGCCTGCTGCGGCCCGCGCCGGGCACATGGGGGTCGCTGGCGGCCGTGTTTGCCGCGTGGCCGCTGGGGGTGATCGGCGGGCCGGTGGCGTTGTCCATTGCGGCTGTGATTGCGTTTCTGGCGGGGCTGTGGGCGACCGAAAAATACATTGCAGCGTCGGGCAATCACGACCCAAGCGAGGTGGTGATTGATGAGGTCGCCGCCATGTGGCTGGTGATGGCTGCGCTGCCGCCAACGCCGCTGGCCTATCTGCTGGGGTTCCTGTGCTTTCGGCTCTACGACATCTGGAAGCCGTGGCCGATCAAAGGCATTGAACGGCGGGTATCGGGCGAGATGGGGGTCATGGTGGATGACATCGTGGCGGCGATCTATGCCATCATCACCGCCTGGATCATCGGCATTGCTCTTTTCTCAGTCTGACGGGCGGCACACGCACTCATGTTTCCCATTCCCCTCACCCAACTGGCGCAGCTTGTGCTGTCTGATGCGCAGGCGGCGGGGCTTCGTATCGCCACGGCTGAGTCGTGCACCGGCGGGCTTGTGGCGGCCTGCCTGACCGAGATTGCCGGGTCGTCCGCAGTGGTGGATGCAGGTTTCGTCACCTACTCCAACGAGGCCAAGCGCGACATGCTGAACGTGCCCGGCGACCTGATTGCCGATGCGGGCGCTGTGAGCGAGCCGGTGGCGCGGGCCATGGCTGAGGGTGCCATCAATAATTCGCGGGCAGATATTTCGGTTTCCATTACCGGCGTTGCAGGGCCGGGCGGCGGTACGCCGATGAAGCCTGTTGGTCTTGTGCATTTTGCATCAGCCCGGCGCGGCGGGCGGATTCTGCATGACAGCCATCGCTTTGGCGACATTGGCCGCCACGAGGTGCGGATGAAGAGCCTTGAGGTGGCGCTTACGATGTTGCTGGCACGGGTTGCGGACTAGCTGCACCCTCGTTTTGCGGCTGGGCATACAGCTCATGCGCGCGCTCAACGAAGGCATCCCCCATCTTGATGACAGCCTCTGAGAACCGGCTTTCAATCATTTTTTGCAGCGTGCGGCTTTTGAAATCGAAATCGACGAAGAAGCCGACGCGGGTTCCGCGCCTGCCATTTTCATCTGTATACGGAGCAAATGCCCAGCGGTTGATGAGGTGGGTAAATGGCCCATCCAGATATTCAACCTCGATGCGGCTTGTGTCGTTGCCTTCATCCAGCGTGACGCGGCTGGTGAAGCGTTCGCGGAACACTTTGTAGGCAACAATCAGATCAGCCGTCATCCGGTCCACACCCTCGATGCGTTCGCGGGTGCGGATACGCGCCCCGGCACACCAGGGCAGAAACTCCGGGTAACGGGCAACGTCAGCCACCAGGGTAAACATTTGCTCCGGTGTGTAAGGCACCAGCCGCTGTTCGTCGTGCACCGGCATCAGACAGATGCACCCGACTGTGACAGCAGCCGCGCGCGGGCATCGCGCAGGGCGGCAAAGTCCTTATCGGCGTGGTAGCTGGAGCGTGTCAGCGGCGTGGCGGACACCAGCAAAAACCCCTTGGCGCGCGCGACGCGCTCGTAGGCGGCAAACTCGTCCGGGGTCACAAAGCGTGCCACCGGATGGTGCTTGCGGGTGGGCTGGAGATACTGGCCGATGGTGAGAAAATCGACGCCTGCCGAGCGCAGATCGTCCATCAGCTGCAGCACTTCATCGCGCTCCTCGCCCAGCCCCACCATGATGCCGGACTTGGTGAACACCTGCGGGTCAAGTTCCTTGGCGCGTTCTAAAAGACGCATGGAATGGTAGTAGCGCGCTCCGGGCCGCACACGCAGATAGAGCGACGGCACGGTTTCAAGATTGTGGTTGAACACGTCCGGGCGCGCCTCGATGACGGTTTCCAGTGCACCGTTTTTGCGCAGGAAATCGGGCGTCAAAATCTCGATGGTGGTGTTGGGGGCCTGGGCGCGAATGGCGCGGATGACTTTTGCAAAATGGTCTGCGCCGCCATCCGCCAGATCATCGCGATCCACGCTGGTGATGACGATGTGCGCCAGGTCGAGCTTGGCCACTGCCGCGCCCACATTGTCGGGCTCGGCTTCATCAAGCGCGCCGGGAAGGCCCGTTTTCACATTGCAGAACGCGCAGGCGCGGGTGCAGGTGTCGCCCATAATCATCATGGTGGCGTGGCGCTGTTCCCAGCACTCGCCGATATTGGGACACGCGGCCTCCTCGCACACGGTGGTGAGGCCGTGCTCGCGGACGATATTTCTGGTTGCCGCATAGCCTTTGGACACGGGCGCCTTGACGCGAATCCATTCAGGTTTGCGCAAAATGGGCGTGTCAGGCCGGTTTTCCTTTTCAGGGTGCCGGGGCCGCTGCCCGCCTTGTTTGGTGTCTTGCTCGGTGCTTGTGAGCGTGTTGAGAACTGTAACCATCAAAAATCAAGCCTGCGAATGAGCGCCAACTGTCACTCTATCATATAGCGCTGCGGGCGTGGATTTCATCATGGGGTGTCTAATCGAAGGCGAACTGGCCACCCAGAATGCCGCGTGTGCCATTGGCGAACTCAAGCGGCAGATGCAGCACTTCAAAGCGGATGTGCTCCAGATTGTCGCCCTCGTAATGTCCCTGCAGCACCCGCGGCGTGCAGGTGGTGGTGATGCGGTCATAGATCGCGATCGTTTGCGGGCCGAAATTGTCGCCAAATAGTTCAGTCAGGGTCTTGCCGGTGACTTTGCGGCGCATGCGCTCCTCAACAAGGCTGCCTGCAAGCCGGAACCGATAATCATGGGTGTTTTCGCCACACGGCTCGGCCAGAAAAATGCCGGGAAGCAGGCGCGGGATATCCAGCGGCTCAAGGGCTGCGCGCGGCAACGCGGGCGCTCCGGCACGCTGTTTATCCCAGTAGGCGGCGAGCGCCTGATTGTTGGGGTGCTCCGGGGCCGCTACTTCCTCATTGGAATAGCCCAGAAACTCCGATTTTTTCTGTAACATACCGGAATTACCGCACAATTCCGGTTTACCAATCGCTAACGACTGACGGCAGGCCTGCCGGCAGACAGTGCGCTTTACTCGGCCGCTTTCAGCGCCATGGCGTAGGCGTCAGCATTCCAGCCGGGGTAGCGCTCGCGGGTGCGCTCCAGCGTGCGCGGTGTCCAGAACGGATCGCCGGGTTTGGGGATGCCGATCAGGGCCAGTTGCTCCGGCGTGGCGTTGTCAAAAATCGTGTCCCACGGCTTCATGAAATGAAACGGCCAGGCGGACCAGCCGATCATCTCGTTGCCCGCCCGCTTGAAGCTGGCGGTGAGCGTAAACCGACGCCCGCCCGGAGCTGTGAGGTTGGTGCCGCGGTGAAACACGTCAATGCCATAGGCGAAGATCGAGCCTGCGGGGGCCGCGCCTGATTTTTCCAGCGGCTTGAGTTTGGCCTGATCCGTGTCTTCGGGAAACTGCGGGCGTCGGCCGTCCATCACAGTGTCGCCATCAGGCTGGGTGACATAGTGAATGGCCCCGTGGGCGTCCGTCACGTCGGTTGCGTAAATCATGATGTTGATGGTGCGTTCACGCACATCATCTGACGGCGCAATCAGGGTGTGATTTTTGAAGTCACAGTGAAACGTCTGATCGTAGTCGGCACCGCCGGTGTATTTGGCCCATGAGTGGCTTTGGTACAGATGCACGTCCTCCACCTGCAAGGCGGCGCGCGCCAGTTCAGCCAAAGCCGGGTGCATCCCCAGCAGATTGAGTGCCGGAGAACACTTGAACGGCATGTCGTCGAAATGGGCGAATTGCTCAATTTCAAACTGGCCGATGGCGCCGTCTTTTTTGTTGTTGCGTGCCTGTGTGTCGGCGCCGGGGGCCTTGTCGGCATACAGCGTTTCAAAATCCTTCACCACGGGGGCCAGTTCGTCAGCGGTGAAGAAGTTCCTGATGAGCACGGCGCCGTCGCGGTTCCATGCCGCGATGTCGTCGTCGGTAAAACGGCGATCTGCGTTTGCAAGCGCTGTGACTGACATGGCCGGGGTTCCTCGTACATATAATCTTGTTGGCAGCAGCGTAGCCAACACGCAGGTGTTTGTAAAAAGCGCGCACGGCCTTTTCCCCACACGGCGCACGGCCGGGCAGTGGTGAACATCGGCGTGAACGCCCCGCAAAAATGAGGGCGCGGGAGCGCTGGTCAGCAGCGGTCCTTGGGTAGAAAAAGAGCCGCCTCACAGCGCTCCACGCACGACGTTTTCCGGCAGACTGCACCACCACTCATCCTTCGGGACGCATACGCGGCATTACCCCCGCAGCGAGCCGTAGTTTCGCCATCGCGGCACGGATACACGTCAGTCCGTCCGCGCTCGAAACCCCAAGCAGTCCACCGCCCTTGCAGATGAGATCCGGTGGGTCTCATCCACGCACGCACGGGGTCAAGCCGCACACACATCCAGGCGTCGCCCTCCCGCCAGAGCCGGGCCGGCCCCGGATGCCCTCAGCGGAAGGTGTGCCAAGTATGCGGGCGGGTATGGGGGGCGTGGATAAGTTTTTTTGGATTTTTGTGTGGGATGGGATTGTGGAGGATCACTGCCTTTGCTCCCGGCAGCTCTGGGCCCCGCGGTCAAGCCGCGGGGAAGCAATAGAGTAGATGCCTCCCCGCGGCTTGACCGCGGGGCCCAGGGTGTGGCGGAAGGCGCTAGCGCAGAAGCTCATCCCACAGGTCACGCCACTGCGGATTGTGTTCTTCAATCAACGCCAGCTTCCAGGCGCGTTGCCATTCCTTCAGGCGGCGTTCGCGTTGCAAGGCTTCACGCACATCTGAAAATGGTTCGGCGTGTACCAGCGTATGA